>NZ_FYDI01000032.1:0-2342 GCF_900187465.1 Pseudomonas sp. Irchel 3A18 | reverse complement strand
TGTTGGGTGTGCGCAGTCGAGTGCTTGTACAGACGGCGACCCAGGGCGTCGTAGGCGTAGTCCACTGCCAGGCGCGCATCGTCGAAATGCACCAGCCGGTCGAACAGGTCCCAGGTCAGGCGGCTGTAGGCACCGTTGTGCCAGCGCAGTACCTGATTGCCGCGCTCGTCGTAGTCGTAATGAGTGCCGGCGTATTCGCGCAGCAGGTTATCCAGCAACTGGCTGCGCTTGGGGTCCTGGTCCAGCGGGCGGCGGATTTCGTTGACGGTGTCGTCCAGCAGGTTGCCTGCCGGGTCGAAGGCAAAGGTTTCCACGCCCAACCGGCTGGTGGCGCTGAGCAGACGGCCTACCGGGTCGTAACGATAGGCCAGCGGGCCACGGCGGCTGTCGTTGATATCGGTCAACTGGCCGGCGGCGTCGTATTGATACTCGCGCTTGAGCAGGGTGGATTTGTCGTCGGGACGGCCCAGCAGTTGTTCCTGCAAGCGTCCGGCCGGGTCCCAGCTCTGGGTTTGCAGCAGGCGGTTGCCTTGGTGACGGGCGATCTCGCGGTGCAGGTCGTCGCGTTCGTAGCCGATCAGGTCATGGTCGTCCAGACGCATTCCCAGCAAGTGACCGCTGCCATAGGTCAGCCAACTGACGCGATGCCCATCCGGGCGGGTGGTGGCGATGCGTTGGTTGAGCACATCGTATTCATGCTGCCAGACCGCGACCTGAGGTTTATCCAGGCCCAGATAGTGCTGATGCTCGCGCAGCAGGTTGCCCGCCGGGTCGTGGAACCATTGCAGGCGGCTGTCGGGGTTATCGGCGAGGATCAGGTTGCCGTTGCCGTCGTAGGCAAAGGTTTCGGTCTGGGTCTTTTCGCCCAGGCGCGCCGTGCGTTCGATCAGGCGGCCTACGGGGTCGAAGCTCAGGTCGATGGCCCGTTCGCCATTGACGGTGCGAGCCAGACGGCCGGTGTCCGGGTCGTACTGATAGCGGGTGACCCGGCCATCGAAACCGGACTCGTCCAGCAAACGGCCTACAGGGTCGTAGTGGAAGTGGGCGCGGCGCTCGTTTTCGTTTTCCAGGGTGGTCAGGCGACCCAGCAGGTCCCAGCGGTAGCGCAGGGTCTGTTCGGCAGCATCGATGCGTTCGGCAATCAGGCCCGCTGCGCTGTAACTCCAGGTGGTGCAGCGTTCCAGGGCATCGGTGTGGGCCAGCAGTCGACCTTCGGCATCGCGCTCGAAACGTTCTTCGGTCTTGTCCGGGTGAATGATCAGCGCCAGGTGCCCGGCCTTGTACTGGTACTCGGTGGTGTTACCCGCGGCATCGGTGAAGCTGACCATCTGCCCCAGGTCGTTGTATTTCCAGGCGCTGCTCTTGCCGGAGCAGTCGGTGTATTCGACGAGTTGCCCGGCGTCGTTGTAGGCCAGAACCTTTTCATTGCCGTGGGCGTCCTTGATGGCCGTGGGCAGACCTGCGTCGTTGTAGGCATATTCGGTCTTGTTGCCCAGCGGGTCGATGGCTTCGACCAGATTGCCGTGATCATCGTAACCGCGCTGCCACTGCCCGCCTTCGGCGTCGCTGATCTTGATCAACTGGTCCTGATCGTCGTAGGCGTAGTGCACCACGGTGTCGTCGGCGCGGATATGTTGCAGCAGGTTGCTGCGCTCGTCGTAGCGATAGCGGTCGGTGCTGCCGTCAGCGTGCACATGGCGCACGACGTTCTTGGCCTCGTCACGGAACAGCCATTCCGAGCGCCCGTCGGCGTGGCGGATGCGGTAGGTGTAGCCCTTGATGTCGTAGTAGTGCCAGGTTTCATGGCCCAAGGCATCGGTGACGTAGGTCAGGCGGATGTTTTCGTCCCACTCCAGGCGGGTGTCGAAACTGCCGTCGTCAGCCCATTCGCGCACCGCCCGGGCGTCTGCGCCGCTGCCGTCCCATTGCAGGTTCATGCCGCGGCCGGTGCGGTCGGTGTAGCGGATGATCAGGTGCGATTGGTAGTGATACTGCCAGGCGGCACCGTTTTCATCCTGTGCCTGAACCAGATCGCCATCAGCGTCGTACTGGTAGCGACACAGCTGGCGCAGCGGCGTGCCGTCCTTGATTTCCCACAACCCGATCAGGCGGCCATGCTCGTCGAGCATTGTGCCGACGTGCAAGTGCACCTTGCTGATGTCACCACCCTGATAGGTCAGGATGTCGGACAGCACGCTGGCGTCGCCATGGCGATGCTCGTAATGCAGCATCACCCCGGCACCGTTGCGCAACTCGATACCGGTCAGGCGATAGTGCTGGCCGTGGCGCAGGTAGGTTTCCTTGCGTTCCAAGCCGCGACACAGCACCAGTTGCTCTTCACT
>NZ_FYDI01000009.1:0-211268 GCF_900187465.1 Pseudomonas sp. Irchel 3A18 | reverse complement strand
CAGCTCGGCCTGACCAACCCGATCCGCTTCCAGGGCCAGTACCACGATCATGAGACGGGGCTGCATTACAACCGATACCGGTACTATGATCCGAGGGTAGGGCGGTTTGTTAGTAAGGATCCGATTGGGTATGCGGGTGGGTTGAACCTGTATGCGTATGCGCCGAATCCTGTTGGCTGGATGGATCCGCTTGGGCTGGCAAAGTGCAGTTGTGATCCTTGTGGTATTGCAGCCCATGCTGAGCAGCCTTCTCCAAGACCTTCGGGAATGCAATCGCATCATATAATCCAGGATGCATGGGCTAAGACTAATGTTTCAGATTACTCACGAGGAAGCGCACCTGCAATTTTGCTGCCCGCCTCTCCACAGCACTCAACCGTTACGGCATTGCAAAATGCTCGAAGAGATGAGCGACTTGCTAACGGGCAATCTAAATGGGGGACATCAATGCAGGAAGAGTTTAGAAATTCCTATAGAGATCTTGGGGCTGCCGGAGTGAGTGAGAAATGTAAACGGAAGGCAATTAAACAGGCATACAAACATTTTTATGGATAAAAAATGAATATTTTTCAATGTATTTCTTCTCTTGCTCCTAGTTGGCATGTTCGTACAGGAGCTTCTGAATCGGTTTTACGTGGTATAGAAAGTAAAGTGGGGCTGGCTTTGCCTGCTGACTATAAAGAGTTTATGAAGTGGTCTGATGGTGGCGAGGGTAAGATTAAAAGTGTTTATTTGTCGATGTGGCCGTCAATACAGATTCTGGAATTGAATGATAGTTATAAAATTAATAGTTATTTAGGTGGTGAGGTCCTTGCTATTGGGTCTGATGGAGGACCAATTTGCTTTTTATTAGATTATCGCTTTTCAAAGGAGCCAAGATTTTCTTGTGTGAATTTCGGTGATCTTGACCCTGAGGAAATTAAAGAGATTGCACCCTCATTCGAGGCGGCGATCGAGTTAGCGATTTTGGGGAAAATAGTAGGTGATGATCTTTAAACGCTTTCATGGGATTGCGTTTTTCAAAATTGGATTGATGCGCAAAAGGCTTTGCTTGCCGACAGTTCGATCCAAGAAAAACCGAAGTATTTGACATAACACTCAGAATGAGAGTTCATCAACTGGAGATTCATGAGTGTTGCTGCCACAGGGTGGAGCACGGGTTGTGATTTCGCTACACCGAATTGGGTTACGAGCCACCTGCGCTGGCGGCAATGTGGCACCTAAATGGTTTAGGGAAGCTCTGAAGTAGGAATAGGTTGAGGGAGGACAGATACGTTATGAAAGACATCATCCGCCTGGGTGACTCCACCACCCATGGAGGCGTCGTCCTCGAAGCCTTCTCCCAAACCGACCTCAACGGCAAGCCCATCGCCGGTGTTGGCCATAAAGTCAGTTGCCCTCTGTGCAAAGGAATTTTCCCCATCGCCGAGGGCAGCAGTACTTATGCGGTGGATGGAACGCCCGTGGCCCTCGACGGTATGAAAACCGCCTGCGGGGCCAGTTTGATTGCCAGCGGGCCGAAGGGGGCTGTAGCCAGTTAACTGGGCGAAAAGACCCAGACCGAAACCTTTGCCTACGATGGCAACGGCAACCTGATCCTCGCCGATAACCCCCGACAGCCGCCTGACCTGGGACCTGTTCGACCGGCTGGTGCATTTCGACGATGCGCGCCTGGCAGTGGACTACGCCTACGACGCCCTGGGTCGCCGTCTGTACAAGCACTCGACTGCGCACACCCAACACCGCCCCGAAGCGGGCTCGCAATGGAACCGCAACGAACACGCCCGCAAGCAACGCGAACTGGGCTGCGGTTTCACCCTCTACGGCTGGGACGGCGACACCCTCGCCTGGGAAAGCAGCCCGGCGCAACACGAAAGTGGCACCGGCCGCACCGTGCACTACCTGTACGAACCCGGCAGCTTCGTGCCCGTGGCCCAGGCCCTGCGCCAAAGCCCGATCAACCTGCTCGACCAGCCCGACTACAGCGGCCCCTACAACTTCGACGAAGACCCACTGTGGCACCACAGGCCAAAAGCCCAACCCTTCGACGCCCTGGCCTGGTACCAGTGCGACCACCTGGGCACGCCACAGGAACTCACCGACCAGGACGGCAACATCGCCTGGAGCGCGCAATACAAGGCATGGGGAGAAATCAAGGAACAACGCTCGGCCTCAGCCCAACAGCTCGGCCTGACCAACCCGATCCGCTTCCAGGGCCAGTACCACGATCACGAGACTGGGCTGCATTACAACCGGTATCGGTACTATGATCCGAGGGTGGGGCGGTTTATTAGTAAGGATCCGATTGGGTATGCGGGTGGGTTGAACCTGTATGCGTATGCGCCGAATCCGGTGGAGTGGGTTGACAGGTTAGGTCTCAGCCCACGCTGCCGATATGACTCAAATATGAATCCATTAGAGAAAATGGCTCACAGTATACATGGCGAATCTATAAAACCCGGTGGATCGCCGAGGGCGTTCAACAGTGAAACAATTGCTGTAGCTGTTCTGGCTAGCCCCAATGGGGAGACTCAGACTGTGGCTGCATCCAGTCGTGGAAGAATGACAGGGGCTCAGAGGGCAAAGGCCGGTCTGTTGGGGGTCACACCTATTTCAGTGCCTAATGTCTCAGGCCCAGAGGGGCATGCTGAAGTTAATATCATCAACCGATATGCCGCGCAGAATGACATGAAGGTCGTTGATATTGCTGCAAGTCGCCCTATATGTTGCTCTTGTGAGGGAGCAATCCTTAATCATGGTGCAAACCCAGTTTCACCTGTTAAACGTAAAAGATAGTGGGGTTTTAAATGAATAACTCAGAGAAGGTTTCTTTTTTTGTACTGCTGAGATCATTTGATCGATTTGGTGGCTTGCTTAAGGAGATGAAGGTCGATATTCCGAAAGATATCATCTTGTTTCTGGATAAGCTTTGGGCATGTCTTGCTTCAGACTCCAATAAAATAAATATCAAACCCACTGTTAAAATTATCGATTCTGCTGTTGTAGATGAGCAGGACGCAAGTACTGAAGAGGTATTTAAAAATCTCTACATGTACGCACTTTCTGATTTACTTATGTTTTTCTCGGAGGGAGAGGAAAGCTTAAGTGCAGCGGAAAGCTCTATTGTAGATGCTTATGATTATATCGCGGCTCAAAATTTCTTACTCAATGAAAAGGGTGGAAAGGCTATGGCGTTGAGTGAAGATGACGAAAGGAAAATCAAAAACGACCCTATTTATATGAAAGAGCTTGATGCTTTACGAGTAGATAGGGAGTTTGCTGAAAAAATTGGCGAGTGGGAGAGAGTATTAGAGTTTCGATGAATTCCCTGACACGGTTGGCATAAGTGGAGGTGTTTTTATATTCAGGATAAATACGATGCGCATTGATGCCGTCAAGTAGGTATTAAAAGGAGTACTTAGTGAAAGACATCATCCGCCTAGGCGACTCCACCACTCACGGCGGCGTCGTCCTCGAAGCCTTCTCTCAAACCAGCCTCAACGGCAAGCCCATTGCCGGTGTGGGCCATAAAGTCAGTTGCCCTCTGTGCAAAGGGATTTTCCCCATCGCCGAGGGCAGCAGTACTTATGCGGTGGATGGAACGCCCGTTGCCCTGGATGGCATGAAAACCGCCTGTGGTGCCAGCCTGATTGCCAGTGGGCCGAAGGGCGCGGTGATCGGTTAGGCGAGACTCCCACAGACCCGGTCTGACTCTGCGGGAGAAGTCCGTTTTTACAACTTCGCCTTCACCGCCGCCAATGCATCCTTGTCGTCGATGGTCTTCACGCCGTCGAGCCATTTCTCGAGGACAGCCGGGTTGGCCTTGATCCAGGCTTTGGCAGCCTCGGCATTGCTGACTTTTTTATTCGCCACCTCGGCCATGATGCTGTTTTCCATTTCCAGGGTGAAGCTCAGGTTGGTCAGCAGTTTGCCCACATTCGGGCAGGCTTCGGCGTAGCCCTTGCGGGTCAGGGTGTAGACCGAACCGGTTTCACCGAAGTATTTCTCGCCGCCCTTGAGGTAGCGCATGCCTTTGATCTGCACGTTCATGGGGTGCGGCGTCCAGCCCAGGAAGGCGACGAAGGCTTTTCTCTTCACGTTGCGGTTCACTTCGGCCAGCATGGCCTGTTCGCTGGACTCCACCAGTTTCCAGTCGCCCAGCTCGAATTCGTTTTTCTTGATGATCTCCTGCAGCGACAGGTTGGCTGGCGCGCCGGAGCCGATGCCGTATATTTTCTTGCTGAACTTGTCGGCGAATTTGTTCAGATCGGCGAAGTCATGCACACCGGCTTCCCACACATAATCGGGCACGGCCAGGGTGAATTCGGTGCCTTGCAGGTTTTTGGCCAGTTGGGTCACATCGCCGGTGGCCACGAACTTGTCGTAGAAGCCTTGTTGCGCAGGCATCCAGTTACCCAGAAACACATCAAGCTGGCCGTCCTTGAGGCCGCCGAAGGCAATCGGCACTGCCAACGTGTCGACCTTGGCCTTGTAACCCAGGCCATCGAGCAGCAACCCGGTAATGGCGTTGGTGGCGGCAATGTCGCTCCAGCCAGGATCGGCCATTCTTACCGTGCTGCAACTCTGGTCAGCGGCATGCGCCGCCAGGCTGCATAACGTCATGACACCGACTGCCAGTGCTGTGGATAACTTATTCATGGATATGACCCTTTTGGTTTTCTCGGTGATGGCAGGGTTCAAGGTTGTGGATAACGTGCCTTGCGCTCCAGATCGTCCAGATCAATATGGTTGCGCATGTACTGCTGACTGGCGTCGACCAGTGGCTGGTGATCCCAACTCTTCAGCTTGCCGATGGCCAGTGTGCTGGCGACGAAACGCCGACGACGCTGGCTGGCGAGCACCTGGTGGTGTATCGCCGGTATGTCCCATCTGGCACGGGCTTCGGCCAGAAAATCATTGAATATCTGTTGATGGACAGGCGACTGGCTCAGTTCTTCCTGTTCCTTTGGATCGTTGTCCACATCGAACAATAGGCACGGGTCCTGTTCCGAGTAGATGAATTTGTAGGCGCCCCGACGAATCATCATCAAGGGACTGGTGGTGCCTTCGGCCATGTATTCGCCGAATACCTCGTCGTGGCCGTCTTCGCCTTGCAGGTGCGGCAGCAGCGAGCGGCCATCCAGCGGCAGGCCGCTGTCCAGTTGTCCTTCAGCCAGATCGACGAAGGTCGGCAGCAGATCGGCGGTGGACACCGAAGCACTCACGCGGCCCGCCTTGAAGTGGCCCGGCGCGTAGACCAGCAGCGGCACCCGCGCCGACATCTCGAACCAGTGCATTTTGTACCAGAGACCACGCTCGCCCAGCATGTCGCCGTGATCGCCCGAGAACACGATGATGGTGTCTTCGGCCAAGCCCGTTTCTTCGAGGGTTTGCAGCAGTTTGCCGACGTTGTCGTCGATATAGCTGCAAGCACCGAAGTAGGCACGGCGGGCATCGCGAATCTTGTCCACAGGCAACAGCTTGTCCCACAGGTCATACACCTTGAGCAAACGTTGCGAGTGCGGGTCCAGTTCATCCTGATCGGCGTGAGCCATCGGCAGCGGGATGTCTTCGTCGCGGTACAGATCCCAATAGCGCTTGGGGATGGTGTACGGGTCGTGAGGATGGGTCATGGAAACGGTCAGGCAAAACGGCGCGTCGCCATCCTGGCGGACATGATCAAACAGGTATTGGCGAGCCTTGAACACCACTTCTTCATCGAAATCCAGCTGGTTGGTGCGCACGCACGGCCCGGCCTGAAGCACCGACGACATGTTGTGGTACCAGCTTGGGCGCACATTCGGTTCGTCCCAGTTCACCGCCCAGCCATAATCGGCCGGGTAGATATCGCTGGTCAGTCGCTCTTCGTAACCGTGCAACTGGTCCGGGCCACAGAAGTGCATCTTGCCCGACAGCGCGGTCTTGTAGCCCAGGCCGCGCAGGTAGTGGGCATAGGTCGGGATGTCCGCCGGAAAATCCGCGGCATTGTCATAGGCACCGATCCGACTCGGGAGCTGGCCGCTGACCAGAGTAAAACGCGAAGGTGCACACAGCGGGCTGTTGCAGTAAGCGGAGTCGAACACCACGCCCTCGGCAGCCAAGCGACTCAGGTTTGGCATTTTGACGGGAGACGCTGCGTAGAACGGCAACATGGGCGCGGCCATTTGATCGGCCATGATGAACAGAATATTTTTGCGCTTCATGTAATCTCGGCATCCCATTGTCAGCAGTTATGCGAAAGTGCTGTCTTCGAGGATGAAGATCTCCGGTTTTAAGGTAAAGCCCACACAAAACAATGCCTAGGATAAGCACAGCTTATGTTTGAAACCCTCGGTGACATGTCGCTGGATCTGTTGCGGGCCTTTGAGGCAGCCGCTCGTCTGCGCAGTTTCACAGCAGCGGCCATGGAACTGGGCACGACACAACCTGCGATCAGCCAGCAGATAAAGCGCCTGGAAGAACAATTGGCGACCCGTCTGTTCGACCGGGTCTATAGGGGGATCGAGCTGACCGAGGCCGGAGAAATCCTGTTCAGCCATGTGCAGAGCGGGTTGCAGACCATGGACAGCGGCCTGGTTGCCATTACCGAGCAACATCAGAACGAGGTGCTGCAGGTCGCGACTGACTTTGCATTTGCGGCCTATTGGCTGATGCCGCGTCTGCATCGTTTTCACAAGCACCACCCGGATGTGGACGTCAGTCTGGTGACCAGCGAACGTAGCCACAGCATGCTCAGCGCGGATATCGATGTGGCGGTGCTGTTCGGGGACGGGCGTTTCAAGCAGGGTGAAAGCCGCTGGCTGTTCAGCGAAGAGGTGTTTCCGGTGTGCAGCCCGAAACTGCTTGCCGCTCGGACAACCCCTTTGCCCAATGAAGCTCTGCGCGAGTTTGCGCTGCTGCATTTACGCAGTGAAGGCAACAATAACTGGTTCGACTGGGCTGGCGTGTTTCGGGCACTCAATATTCCCCAGGCACCGGCGCCTGGCCAACTGCGCTTCGACAATTACACACTGCTGATCCAGGCCGCCATCGCCGGGCAGGGCGTTGCCATTGGCTGGCGACATCTGGTGGATGATCTGCTGGATCAGGGCCTGTTGTGCCGCCCCATCGCGGCCACGGCAATTTCTGCCTGCGGCTATTACGTGGTCTTGCCCCAGCGCAAGCGGCGGCTGCAGGTCGTGCAGCAGTTTGTCGACTGGCTGGCCAGTGAACAGGCACTTAGTGGAGACTCATTAACTGGCAAACCGCTACCATCGATTGCGGTTTGATCCTTATCTGTGGATAACTGGGAACAATCTTGAATCAGGGAGGACTTGGCAATGCAGGATGTCCAGGGCTATCACGCCCACATTTATTTCGATGCCCGGACCATCGGGCAGGCGCGGGCCTTGTGCGAAGCCGCCACGGCGAAGTTTGATGTGCAGATGGGGAGGGTTCACGAGCGACTGGTAGGCCCGCATCCGGACTGGAGCTGCCAACTGGGGTTCGGGCACTCGCAGTTTGCCGATGTAATGTTGTGGCTGGCGCTCAATCGAAACGATCTGGTGGTCTTTGTACACCCGCTCACGGGCGATGAGTTGAAGGATCACACCGAACACGCCATCTGGATGGGAGAAATCCGACCTCTTGATGTCTCCATATTCAAGACCTGAACCGCATGCTCATGGAGACACGGAGCTGTGTATAACCTGCTCCGCTATAAGCAGTGAAGATGTTCCAGGTCATGGAAGGGTGACTTCCACTTCATGCAAATGGCTTCAGCAGTGGTTTGTCGGTAATGTTTGAATCCAATAGCGCTATCCCGTGGAGATGTCATCACATGGACATTCGCACTCTGAAAAATCTCATGCAAGTCGCCCAGTGCGGCTCCCTGACCGCCGCGTCCGAAATCTGCTGCCTCAGTGTCCAGGCACTGGCCGCGCAGTTGAACAAGGTCGAAGCGCAGTTTGGCTTCAAGCTTTTCAAGCGCTCCAACAAGGGCCTGACCCTGACCAGTGCGGGTCAGGAACTTGAACCCTACATGGAACAGGTGCTGGAGGCTTCCCGGCAACTGGACAACAAGGTTGCCGCGCTCAATGTGTCGTCCTCGCAGATCCTGCGGGTTGCGCTCAACAGCACCTTGTCGAGCGAGGTCAACCGCTGCATCGTGGCGCGCATGATCGAGGCCTTCGACGATTGCCAGCTGGAATTCAGCTACGCCGAGTCGGTGGAGAACCTGAGCAAGCTCAATCACGAGAGCTTCGACATGGCCGTGCTGATCGGGCCGCAATCCATCAGACCCAGCGTTCTGCTGCCCTTCGTGCAAGTCCAGGTGGTGGGCGTGCATTGCGGGCCGAAAGATACGCCGCTGTCTTCGCTCAACGAAAAGCTCCAGGTTCGCCCCAGCAGCAGTTGCCCGTACTCCGACAGCTTCCAGCGCTTCATTGCCGGTGGCACGCCCAAGAAAGGCAAGCCGCCCAGCATTGTGTACTCGGGCAGCGAAACGCTGACGCTCTCCCTGATCAGGCAGCTGGACGGCATTGGCCTGGTTTCCAGGAGCGTTGCCGAACACAGCGGCCTGACCATCGTGCCCGGCTTTGAAGACTCGCTGGAAGTGCATCTGGTGGTGAACAATTCGAGCCTGTCATGCCAGGCCCTGAATTACGTGGTCCACACAGCATTACAGGACAGCGCTGATAGCAATGTAGGCCGCCACACCCAGCGCCACACTGAGAAACAGATTCCTGCTCAGGTATGCGCATAACAGCGTCGGGATCGCGGCAAGAAACTCGGGACGATCCAGTTGCAGTTGCTGGTTCTTGATCAGCAGCGGCGTTACGGTAATGGCGGCAACGATTGCCACAGGCAGGTACTCCAGCGCCTTGGCGATAAAGTCCGGCCAGTGCTCGGTATTGACCTGCAACGGCAGTGTGCGTGGCAGCAGCGTGACAGCGACCATCGCCGCCACCGCCAGAATCAGGAACGTTTGTTCAGGCATAGTCCGGCTCCGCAACCCAGAAGTGTGGCGATAAATACGTTGAAGGCAGAATCGCCCAGCAGGCTGAGCCCGCCCATGGCAACCACGGCAACCAGTGCCGCAATGAGCTTCTTGCGGGTATCGCACAGCGAAACCAGCACATACAGCATCATGGCGCTCAGGGCGTAGTCGAGTTTGTAGCTCACCAGATGCGCCGCATATTGCGCGCACAGCGCACCGATCAGGCCGCCGGCCACCCACGCGGTGTGGCAGTAGAGGTTGAAACCGATCAGGTAGCGGGCCGTGACCGGCTTGTCCTTGCCGAGCCGCACACTATGGAAGGCAAACGACTCGTCGGTCAGTTGCGCGCCATAGCAGAAGCGCTCCAGGCGACTCAGCTTCAGGGCGCGCAAGGCCTTGGCCATGTACACCGACATCAGCATGTGCCGGGCATTGATCAGGAACGTCGTGAGGATGATGGTCGGCAGCGAAGCTCCCGCGCTCATCAGCGCCAGGGCGGCGAACTGCGAAGCACCGGCATACACGAACAGACACATCGCGACCGGCAGCCAGAGCGGAAAGCCCGCATTGATCGCCATGAGCCCGAACACGAAGGCCACGGCAAAGTAGCCGGCCACGACCGGGCTGGCTTCGGCGAACGCACTGGATTTCTGCTTGGGAACCGGCATGGTTTGATCGATCGATAGCTTGCTCAAAGGTCTTTCTCGCAAGTGATTTCGCCTTTGGGTTCATGAAAACCCAGGCTATTCCAGAAATTGCGCCCCACCAGATTGTCGCCGTCGACGAACAGGAACATGCGTCGCACATTGAGGCGCTTCATATCTGCGGTGGCAGCATCCACCAGACACTGCCCGACGCCCTGACCACGATACTCGGGGCTGACCGCCAGATGATTGATGGTCCCGCGAGTCCCCAGTACCCCACCCAGAACCGCACCAACGACATCACCTTTGGCATCCTTGGCCAGATAGGCGATGGTGGTTTCGCGAGTCAGGATCCTCTGCAGGCATTTGGTGTCCTGCCACTGGCAGAACGCGACTTCCTTGAAAGAGCGGAAGAAGCTCTCCAGCAACGCGGCATCCTGATAAGTCGCTCGCTTGAGAAGGGCTATTTCTGCGGGTTCGAGATTTTCAGCGAACAATGTCAAAAGGCGTCCCCGGCAAGGAAAATGAAATAGCCATGATCTGACGATAGGCGATTTTGTGCGGGTCGCGATTGCTCGCAGGCGTTACGTAATGGCGCATTTCCCGGTCCAGGAAGAAAGTAGTGTCCAGCACTTCATCGTAGGTGAGTGCCGCCAGTTGTTCTTCCTGGGTGTTGTACAGCCGGCTCTGGGCGCCCTCGACGTTCTGCTTGCCCCAGAAATGCACGCCGCTGAAAGGGTAACCATCGCAATGGATGCCTTCGGGCGTGATTTCCAGCGTCTTGCCCGGTTTGATCTCGATACGGATCTGATGGATCTGGCATTGCCAGACCTTGTTGTGCAGATCTGGCGGAAGCACATGCTTATAGACTTCAAAATCCAGGTCTACAAGGCTGCGCACGACCGGCGAAGCGATGACTTCTTCGGAAAAGTCCTGAAAATGCCGCTCCATGCCGCCAACGTAGCGGTTATGGGCAGTGGACTGGACATAAGCTCGATGTTCGAGTTGGCGCAGGTCGCGAGTGACTGGGTTGTATTCAAAGTCGCTATAGCGGCGAAACCGCATGCCTGAATCGGCCTGCCCGTAGTACTTGTCCTCCTCCATGTTCTCCCAGCTCTTGGTGAGCCGGATGAAATCGGCGAAATGACCGTACAGACTAAAATCGCTGCCTAGAACATTTGCAAACTTGTCACGTTGTAGCGAGTGGCCAACTTCCTTGTTCAAGACAAGCATTTTCAGGGTCCTTTTCTACGGTGAGCGCCTAATTTAGACGTCACGGCAGATAGTTCCATGAAAAAGAATTTCAGGCATATCAAGCCCTGATTGATGCCCCTGAAGGGCTGCCGTCACCAGCAGGCAGCCCGTTTCGCATGTGATACTGAATCAATTCAGTACGCCATCGAAGATAGCGTAGACGATGCCTGCACCCGCTGCGATCAAGAGCCCCTGTGCATCAGAAACTTCATCTTCAGCCATTACGGGCATTGCGTACGCCATCGGCCAGGGCGGCACACAGACTCAGCACGCCATCCACAGCCTCTTCGGGGGATTTGGCTGTAGCGATCTTGTCCACCAACGCAGAACCGACCACCACGCCATCGGCCAGACGCGCGATAGCGGCAGCCTGCTCAGGCGTACGAATGCCGAAACCGACACTGATGGGCAAAGACGTATGGCGACGCAGGCGGGCGATGGCCTCGGTGACGTGCTCAGTGGTGGCCGAACCGGCACCGGTCACACCGGCCACGGACACGTAGTAGACGAAACCGGAACTGCGCTCCAGAACACGTGGCAGACGTGCGTCATCGGTGGTCGGCGTGGTCAGGCGAATGAAGTCGATGCCAGAAGCCTGGGCAGGCGTGGCCAGCTCGGCGTCATGCTCAGGTGGCAGGTCGACGATGATCAGCCCGTCCACACCGGCATCCTTGGCAGCCGCAACAAAAGCGTCCACACCAAAGCGATGAATCGGGTTGTAGTAACCCATCAGCACGATAGGCGTGGTCTGGTCTTCGGTACGGAACTCGCTGACCATCTGCAGGGTTTTCAACAGGGTCTGGCCAGCGTCCAGGGCACGCAGGGTCGCCAGTTGAATCGCGACACCGTCAGCCATCGGATCGGTGAAGGGCATGCCCAGCTCGATCACGTCAGCGCCAGCCGCGGGCAGCCCTTTGAGGACTTTCAGGGAAGTGTCATAGCCAGGATCGCCAGCGGTGATGAAAGTCACCAGTGCCGCACGGCCTTCGGTTTTCAGCTGGGCGAAACGTTGCTCAAGACGGCTCATACCGACTTCTCCTGGTTCTGTTCAGCAGCGGCCATGTGGCTCATTACGGTTTGCATGTCTTTGTCACCGCGACCGGAGAAGCACACGACCATCAGATGGTCACTGCTCAGGGTAGGGGCACGCTTGATGGCTTCGGCCAGGGCGTGGGCGGTTTCCAGTGCCGGAATGATGCCTTCGAGTCGGCAGCATTGATGGAAAGCCTGCAGGGCCTCTTCGTCGGTGATGTTGACGTACTCGGCGCGCTTCACTTCATGCAGGTAAGCGTGCTCGGGGCCGATGCCCGGGTAGTCCAGGCCGGCGGAAATCGAGTGGGCGTCAGCGATCTGGCCGTCGTCGTTCTGCAACAGGTAAGTACGGTTGCCGTGCAATACGCCAGGGACGCCGCCGTTGAGGCTGGCTGCGTGCTTGTCGGTGTCGATGCCGTGACCACCGGCCTCGACGCCAATGATTTGTACGCTGGCATCATCGAGGAACGGATGGAACAGGCCCATGGCGTTGGAACCACCGCCCACGCACGCCACCAGACTGTCCGGCAGACGCCCTTCCTTCTCCTGCATCTGAGCCCTTGTTTCCTTGCCGATGATCGACTGGAAATCACGGACCATCGCCGGGTACGGGTGTGGACCTGCCACGGTGCCGATCAGGTAGAAAGTGTCTTCGACGTTGGTCACCCAGTCGCGCAGGGCTTCGTTCATGGCGTCTTTCAGGGTGCCGGTGCCGGAAGTGACAGGCACGATCTCGGCCCCCAGCAGCTTCATGCGGAACACGTTGGCCTGTTGGCGCTCGATGTCGGTTGCGCCCATGTAGATCACGCAAGGCAGGCCGAAGCGGGCGGCGACTGTGGCCGTGGCAACGCCGTGCATGCCTGCGCCAGTTTCAGCGATCAGACGCTTCTTGCCCATGCGCTTGGCCAGCAGGATCTGGCCAATGCAGTTGTTGATCTTGTGCGCGCCGGTGTGGTTCAGCTCTTCACGCTTGAAGTAGATCTTGGCGCCACCGCAGGCTTCGGTCAGGCGCTCGGCGAAATACAGCGGGTTCGGGCGGCCGACATAGTCGCGCTGGAAGTAGGCCAGTTGCTCGGCGAACTCAGGGTCGGCCTTGGCGGCTTCGTACTCGCGGTTCAGGTCAAGCACCAGCGGCATGAGGGTTTCAGCCACGTAGCGGCCACCAAATGAGCCGAACAGGCCGTTGGCATCAGGGCCGCTGCGATAGTTGGTCTGGGTCATGGGGGCTCCAGTTGCAGTCTTGGGCGAATGGGTTGAGCCGGATCGGCAATGAGCTCACTTTAACCAGCGCACGCCAGGATGAAAACCGATAAGATCGCCACAACCTGTCAGGAAAACTCACATATACCATGAGCCGCGACCTTCCTCCCCTCAATGCCTTGCGCGCTTTTGAAGCCACCGCCCGCCTGGGCAGCGTCAGTCAGGCAGCGGAACAGCTGCACGTGACCCACGGCGCGGTCAGCCGCCAGTTGAAAGCGCTGGAGGAACACTTGGGCGTCAGCCTGTTCAGCAAGGACGGGCGTGGCCTGAAACTCACAGATGCCGGTGTACGTTTGCGCGAAGTCAGCGGTGAGGCTTTCGACCGCCTGCGCGATGTATGCGCCGAGCTGAGCCAGGGCAGCGCGGATGCTCCGTTCGTGCTGGGCTGTTCCGGCAGCCTGCTGGCGCGCTGGTTTATCCCGCGACTGGGGCGTCTGAATGCCGAGTTGCCGGACCTGCGCTTGCACCTTTCGGCAGGTGAGGGCGATCTGGACCCGCGTCGACCCGGTCTGGATGCATTGCTGGTCTTTGCCGAGCCGCCATGGCCGGCAGACATGCAGGTTTTCGAGCTGGCCAGCGAGCGTATCGGCCCGGTGCTGAGCCCTCGTTTCACACGCTTCGAAGCATTGCGACAGGCTCCGGCTCAAGCGCTGTCGAGCGAAACCTTGTTGCAGACCACATCACGCCCGCAAGCCTGGCCAAGCTGGGCGCAGCACAACGGGATCGATCCGCAGGCGCTGCGTTACGGTCAGGGTTTCGAGCATTTGTATTATTTGCTGGAGGCAGCAGTGGCAGGACTGGGCATTGCCATTGCGCCCGAGCCGCTGGTCACGGATGACCTGCGGGCCGGGCGCCTGGCAGCACCCTGGGGTTTCAGCGAAACCCCGGCACGACTTGCACTCTGGGTGCCCCGACGCGCTCCAGACGGTCGGGCGCAGCAGTTGGCTCAATGGTTGAAAAACGAGCTGGAGCGCTCCATCGAGCCGATCAGAAAATGATCATTCGCCGCGTTTGATCAACAGGTAGGCAGCAAGCAGGCCGATAGCCCCGACTGCAACACCCGCGGTCGTCCAGGGATGTTCCTGGGCATAGTCACGCGTGGCAATTGCGTTTTCACGAGTCTTGACCTTCACGTCCTCATAGAGATCGCTGAGCAGATGACGCGAATGGCTCAACGCATTTTCAGCATTGGCCTTGAGGCTTTTCAGCGTCTTGCGCGATTCCTCGGAAGCATCACCTTTGAGGCTTTCCAAAGACTTGAGAAGGCTCTCGATCTCCGCTTCCATGCTTTGCAACGAGGCTTTACGAAGTGAATTGCTAGCCATGGTATTTCTCCTGCTGTGGTGAGTAGGTGTGTTGTTTCCGACTCCAGGCTTTTTGGAAAGTGCGATGGTATTTGTGCAAAGTGCTGAACTTTTCTCTGCCTTTTCCTGACAGAACCTTTAAGCGCCGCCATTGCCGCGCCTCTGAAGGCTACCAAGGAGAACTGCCATGAGTGATCACCATACCTACAAGAAGATCGAGCTGGTTGGCTCGTCTACCATCAGTATTGAAGATGCCATCAACAATGCGATTGCAGAAGCCAGCAAGAGCCTTCAGTACCTGGAGTGGTTTGAAGTGACCGAAACCCGCGGGCACATCGAAAACGGAAAGGTTGCGCACTATCAGGTCACCCTCAAAGTGGGCTTTCGCATTGCCGATAGCTGACAGGTTCTGACGCTTTTAACTGGCCGTTTGCCATAAATTCCGCTACAGATAGAAACCGCTGCCGCGCACCACTGCGTGGCAGTTGCCATTGCGCGCTTCATTTTGGAGTGCCTGGAATTTGTCAACACGAGGGAGTGTCATTGATGAAGAAGTTTCTATTGGTAGCAGCCTTGCTGAGCTTTGCAGGAACCACCATGGCGGCGGGCAAGAATTGCGAAGAGCTGAAAGCGGAGATTGACGCAAAACTCCAGTCGCTCAAGGTTTCGTCCTACACGCTGGAAATCATCCCGACAGACGATGTGAAAGATCAGAAAATCGTCGGTTCCTGCGATTGGGGCAGACACAAGATCATCTACACCCGCAACTGATCCGGCACACCTCCACCGCCGTGTAGGGGCGAATTCATTCGCGAAAGGCTGGCGATCTTTACCGTCAGGTATGCCGCCTTCCCGGATAAATCCGGTCCTACACTGTGCGGTGTCTTTATCCCTGCGCAACCTGCGCCAGGATTTCATACGAGCGTAAACGATCCTCGTGCTCGTACATGTCGCAGGTGAAGATCAATTCATCGGCATCGGTTTGTTCCAGCAGCACATCCAGCTTGGCGCGGATCTTTTCCGGACCGCCCACCATCGCCAGCCCCAGAAAGCTCGCAACGGCCTCTCGCTCGTGAGGCAACCACAGTTTGTCCATGGACTCGACCGGCGGGCGCTGCACCAGGCTGTGCCCGCGCATCAGCGCCAGAATGCGCTGGTAGACCGACGTCGCCAGGTACTCGGCACGCTCGTCGGTGTCGGCGGCAGACAACGGCACACCCAGCATCACATAAGGCTTGTCGAGCACTTCGGAAGGCTGGAAATGATTGCGATAGACGCGAATCGCCTCATGCATGTAGCGCGGCGCGAAATGCGAGGCAAAGGCATAAGGCAGCCCGCGCATCCCGGCCAGTTGCGCGCTGAACAGGCTCGATCCCAGCAACCAGATCGGCACATTGGTGCCTGAGCCCGGCACGGCGATCACTTTCTGATCAGGCGTGCGTGGCCCGAGGTAGCCCATCAACTCGGTGACATCGTCAGGGAAATCATCGGCGCTGCCGGAACGCTCGCGACGCAGTGCCCGGGCCGTCATCTGGTCCGAACCCGGCGCACGCCCCAGGCCCAGATCGATACGACCGGGATAAAGACTGGCCAGGGTGCCGAACTGCTCGGCAATGACCAATGGCGCATGATTGGGCAGCATGACGCCACCAGCGCCTACGCGAATCGTCGAAGTACCGCTAGCCAGATAGGCCAGCAGCACAGAGGTCGCCGAACTCGCGATGCCATCCATGTTGTGGTGCTCTGCCACCCAGAAGCGGTTGTAACCCAGCTTCTCGACGTGCTGAGCCAGGTTCAGGGAATTACGCAGTGATTCTGCGGGACCTTTGTCCTGGCGCACAGGCACCAGATCAAGGGTGGAAATCTTTACATCCGTCAAACGTTTCATAGGCCGCTGCTTCTCCTCGAAATGTGTTGGGCTGAGCCCATGATGAAACAGCAGTGCGGGCGCAAGCGCTGCTTTTCAATGGCAACCCCAAAAAAGACCTACCAAAACACTAGGACTTATAGGTTGAACTTTCCAAGACCGTCTATCCTCAGAAACTTGGTTACGGCCGGAACATTACCGATTTAATCAGGAGGCACCATGAGCATCGTCAAGAAAGCATCAGCCCATTGGGAAGGTGATCTGAAGAGTGGCATTGGCAGTATCTCCACTGAAACGGGCGTACTGCGCGAAGCGCCTTACGGTTTCAAGGCCCGCTTCGAGGGCGGCAAAGGCACCAACCCGGAAGAACTGATCGGCGCAGCCCATGCTGGCTGCTTCTCCATGGCCCTGTCGATGATCCTCGGGAACGCGGGCTTCACCGCTGAAAGCATCGATACTCAGGCTGAAGTGACACTGGATCAGGACAGCGGCGGATTTTCGATCACAGCCGTTCATCTCGTGCTCAAGGCCAAGGTCCCAGGTGCAAGCCAGCAGCAGTTTGATGAGTTGACCAAGCAAGCCAAAGAAGGCTGCCCGGTTTCCAAGGTGCTGAATGCCAAGATCACTCTGGATGCCACGCTGCTCGGCTGATCGATAGCGTGACCCCGCAGGCCCGCACAACCCGGTTGTGCGGGTCATTTTTTTGTCCCTCAGAACCAGATGCGGGGCCGGAAGGTCGTATGAAGGACTACAGCACAGGCAAGGTTCTGTGCGTCTTATCGAAGGAATCGGCCATGAAACGTTTTGCTTTGACTATCAGCTGCATCCTGCTGACGACCAGCGCACTGGCTGCGCCAAAATCCTGCGAAGAACTCAAGGACGAGATCGAGGCCAAGATCCAGGCCAACAACGTCACGTCCTACACGCTGGAAATTGTCCCCAACGCTGAAGTCCACGACCAGAACATGGTGGTGGGTAGCTGCGACAACGGCACCCAGAAGATCATCTACCAGAGAAACGACAGCTGATCAGATGCAGTGGATATCACCCTGCTCGGCAACAACTTTGCGCTCGGCGTCGAAAAGCCTGGCCGTAATGTCGTTGGCCAGGGTGCGTGCTTCGATCATGTAACGCTGCCCGGCGGCAAAGTGGTCGTACTCGATATCGATGAAACAGGTGATATCGGTGTAATCGTCACTGATCATGCCTAGCCCGCCGGAACGATATTCATAGTCGAAGCGGATCTGTAGCTCATGACGGCCGGGAGTAACCTGAAAGTAGCGGCCATCCTCGGTATTCTTGCCATCGAGCTTGTCCGCCATCACCAGCCTGCCGGTCATGGTGCGTATATCGACCCAGGCCATGGCGGGATCGACGGCGGGTAAAGGCGTGGTGCATCCGACAAGGGTGCCGAAGGCGAGCATCAAGACTATCGGGCGCATGTCAGGCTCCGCAGATGGACGGATGACGATGATAGTTGCGTAACACCCTGGCTGTCCTGCATAACGCGCTCTATCCCTGTATTGAAGGCCGTGTATGCCACGACTCGATGTTTTACGTCTCTGGCGCAGCTTGCCGATAGCGACGATGGTTTTGCTCTGTGGATGCTCCAGCCTCTCGTACTACGGCCAGCTGGCCGGTGGTCAGTTGCATCTCTTGCAGGCGCGAGAGCCCGTCGAGGACATCATCGCCGACCCCGGCCGCGACCCGAAACTGCGTCAGCGCCTGGCATACGCCCAGCAGGCCCGCACCTTCGCCAGCGCACACCTGCATCTGCCGGACAACAAGAGCTATCGCCTGTACGCCGATCTGGGCCGCCCTTATGTGGTATGGAACGTATTCGCCACCGATGAGTTCTCTCTGGACCCCGTCACCCACTGTTTTCCGATTGCCGGCTGCGTGGCCTATCGCGGTTATTACAGTCAGGGCGGAGCACGTGGCGAGGCCGCCTTGCAGCGTCAGGCCGGCAAGGATGTGTACATGAGCGGCGTCGAGGCGTATTCGACCCTTGGCTGGTTCAATGATCCGATCCTCAGCTCCATGCTGGGCTGGGGCGATGAACGACTGGCAACGCTGATCTTTCACGAACTGGCGCATCAGCGCTTTTATGTGAAGGACGACACCGAGTTCAACGAATCCTACGCCAGCTTCGTGGAACAGGAAGGCACTCGCCAATGGCGGGCTGCACGAGGCCTGTCACCAGAAAACGTCTCACAATCCACACGCCGGGATCAGTTCATTCGATTGGTGCTCGATACCCGGGAGCGGCTCAAGGCCTTGTATCGCCAGCCGCTGACAGCCGAACTGATGCGTGAGCGCAAAGCCGCCGAGTTCGAGCGCTTGCGCCGTGAGTACCGGCAATTGCGTGACCAGCAATGGAGCGGCGACAAACGCTTCGACGGGTGGATCAACTCACCGATGAACAACGCCAAGCTGCTGCCCTTCGGGCTTTATGACCAGTGGGTGCCAGCGTTTGAGGCGTTGTTCAAGCACGTGAAGGGTGACTGGGTGGCGTTCTTCGATGCCGTGGAAAAGCTGGGGGATTTGCCTGTGGTGCAGCGCAAGGCGAAATTGCAGCAGCTCAGCGGCTTTCGCGAATGAATTCCCACACCGCCCGTAGAAGCGAATTCATTCGCGAAAAGCTTCATGCATCTGGGCCATCGTCACAAAATGATAGGTCGGTGATTGCGCTGTCAGTTCCTCATGACTGCCAAAACCATAACCCACAGCCGCCACATCCAGACCGTTGCGCAGGCCGCCGATAAGGTCGTGCTTGCGGTCGCCGATCATCAATGTCTGCTTGGGGTCCAGACGCTCCTGCTCCAGCAGATGAGCGATCAGTTCCACTTTATCGGTGCGGGTGCCATCCAGCTCACTGCCGTAAATCACTTTGAAATACTTGGCAAAGTCAAAGTGCCGGGCGATTTCATGGGCGAAAACCCAAGGCTTTGACGTCGCGATATACAGCGTTCGACCTTGACCACCCAAGGTTTCAAGCAGCTCGGGCACGCCATCGAATACCTGGTTTTCATAAAGCCCGGTCACCTTGAAGCGCTCGCGGTAGAAACCTACGGCTTCCCAGGCACGGGCTTCGTCCATCTCATAAAACTGCATGAACGCCTGCAGCAATGGAGGGCCGATGAAATGTTCGAGCCGGGTGATGTCCGGTTCGTCGATCCCCAGCTTCGCCAGGGCAAACTGGATAGAACGGGTTATCCCCAGGCGCGGGTCGGTCAGTGTGCCGTCGAGGTCGAACAGAATATTCTGGTAATGCATGAAGTCTCGCCAGTAATGCGTAAAAGGGCTTGTGGATAACTCAGGGCTGGTCATAACCTTCGGCCAGATGCTGATCCTTGAGCTTCACGTAATTGCTCGCACTATAAGGGAAAAAGGCAATTTCCTTTTCAGTCAGAGGACGGGCCTGTTTGACTGGACGCCCCACATACAGAAACCCGCTTTCCAGCACTTTACCGGGCGGCACCAGGCTGCCAGCGCCGATGATGACCTCATCCTCGACCACCGCACCATCCATGATGGTCGTACCCATGCCGATCAGAATACGGTTGCCGATGGTGCAGCCATGCAGCATCGCCTTGTGGCCGATGGTCACTTCGTCACCAATCAGTAATGGAAAGCCGTCAGGGTTGAACGGTCCCGCATGGGTAATGTGCAACACACTGCCGTCCTGCACGCTGGTGCGGGCACCGATGCGGATGCGATGCATGTCACCACGAATCACGGTCAGTGGCCAGACGGAGCTGTCAGCACCGATCTCGACATCGCCGATCACCACGGCCGAATGATCGACGAACGCTCGCTCGCCAAGGGCTGGGGTGTGGTCCTGGAACTTGCGAATGGCCACGATAGACTCCTTCTTTACGGGTGATAGAGGCGCGATGCAGGTTTGAGTGCTGCGGTCGGCGTCGATTGTAATTAAGATGCGTGAGTGTTTCTTCCAGCCAAGGTGCAAAACCGTGAGCGCGAACAACCCTCTTCTGCAATCGTACGACCTGCCTCCTTTCTCGGCGATCCGTGCCGAGCACGTAAAACCTGCCATCGAGCAGATCCTGGCCGATAACCGCGCCGCGATTGCCGACATTCTTGCCAGGCAGGGTTCGACCCCCACCTGGGCCGGTCTGATACTGGCGATGGATGAATTGAATGACCGCCTGGGAGCCGCCTGGAGCCCGGTCAGCCACCTGAATGCCGTCTGCAACAGCGCCGAACTGCGCGAAGCCTACGAGTCGTGCCTGCCTGCATTGAGCGCTTACTCCACCGAAATGGGCCAGAACCGCGAGCTGTTCCAGGCCTATGAAGCCCTGGCCAACAGCCCGGAAGCGGCCGACTTCGACGTCGGCCAGAAGACTATTCTGGAGCAATCGCTGCGCGACTTCCGCCTTTCGGGTATCGACCTGCCGCCCGAGCAGCAGAAGCGTTATGCCGAAGTGCAAAGCAAGCTGTCGGAGCTGGGCAGCCAGTTCTCCAACCAGTTGCTCGACGCGACCCAGGCCTGGACCAAACTGGTCACTGACGAATCCGCCCTCGCGGGTCTGACCGATTCGGCCAAGCAACAGATGGCGGCCGCCGCCAAGGCCAAGGATCTGGAAGGTTTCCTGATTACCCTGGAATTCCCGAGCTATTACGCGGTAATGACCTACGCCGAAGACCGCGCCCTGCGCGAAGAAGTCTACGCGGCCTACTGCACACGCGCCTCGGATCAAGGCCCGAATGCCGGCAAGAACGACAACGGTCCGGTCATGGCGCAGATCCTCGACCTGCGTCAGGAACTGGCACAACTGTTGGGCTTCGCCAGCTTCTCCGAACTGAGCCTGGCGACCAAGATGGCCGAGTCCAGCGATCAGGTGCTGAGCTTCCTGCGGGATCTGGCCAAGCGCAGCAAACCTTTTGCCGAACAGGACCTCAAGCAGCTCAAGGCGTATGCCGCCGAACAGGGTTGCCCGGACCTGCAAAGCTGGGACAGCGGTTTCTACGGCGAAAAACTGCGCGAGCAGCGCTACAGCGTTTCCCAGGAAATCCTGCGCGCCTATTTCCCTATCGATAAAGTGCTGAGCGGCCTGTTCGCAATCGTCCAGCGCCTGTACGGCATTGAAATCGCCGAACAGAAAGGTTTCGACACCTGGCACCCGGATGTTCGCCTCTTCGAGATCAAGGAAAACGGCCAGCACGTCGGGCGTTTCTTCTTCGACCTGTATGCCCGCGCCAACAAGCGTGGCGGCGCCTGGATGGATGGCGCTCGCGACCGTCGCCGCACCGCCGAAGGCCGCCTGCAAAACCCGGTGGCGAATCTGGTGTGCAACTTCACGCCAGCCGTGGGCGGCAAGCCTGCCTTGCTGACCCACGATGAAGTCACCACCCTGTTCCACGAATTCGGTCATGGCCTGCATCACCTGCTGACCCGCGTCGAGCATGCCGGTGTTTCCGGGATCAACGGCGTGGCGTGGGATGCCGTCGAACTGCCAAGCCAGTTCATGGAAAACTGGTGCTGGGAGCCTGAAGGCCTGGCCCTGATTTCCGGCCACTACGAGAGCGGCGAAGCGCTGCCTCAGGACCTGCTGGAAAAAATGCTCGCTGCCAAGAACTTCCAGTCAGGCCTGATGATGGTCCGTCAGCTGGAGTTCTCGCTGTTCGACTTCGAGCTGCATGCTACCCATGGCGACGGTCGGGGTGTACTGGACGTGCTTGAAGGCATCCGCGATGAAGTCTCGGTCATGCGACCGCCAGCCTATAACCGCTTCCCGAACAGCTTCGCGCATATCTTCGCGGGCGGTTATGCAGCCGGTTACTACAGCTACAAGTGGGCTGAAGTGCTGTCCGCCGATGCGTTCTCCCGATTCGAGGAAGACGGTGTACTCAACGCCGAGACTGGCCGTGCCTTCCGCGAAGCCATCCTGGCCCGTGGCGGCTCCCAGGCGCCGATGGTGTTGTTCGTCGATTTCCGCGGACGCGAGCCTTCGATTGACGCACTCTTGCGTCACAGTGGCTTGAGTGAGGAAGCGGCAGCATGACCGATACACCGGTAGTCATTACCAAGAAGCGCTTCATCGCCGGGGCTGTCTGCCCGGCGTGCAGTGAGCCCGACAAGCTGAAGATGTGGAGCGAAGACGACGTTCCCCATCGTGAATGCGTGGGTTGCGGCTACAGCGATACGCTCAATGAACAGGGCCTGTCAGTTCCCAAAGAGCTGGGAACACGGGTCAACAAGGCGACGCCAAAACCGGCTGATCCAAAGGTTCAGGGCGTGCAGTTTTTCCCGAATCCGAAGCTGAAAAAGCCGGTGGATCCGAGTTGAATGCCTGATGATGAAAAGGGCGCTCGACTGAGCGCCCTTTTTTATACCCTCAAGAAACAACCGCCTTATTGTTTACCCTTGAAATAACCAAACGAGATCTTGCCATCAATCGATTGGCTGGCCTCGACTTTTACATCACTGTTTTCATAAGAGGCATTGAAACTTGGAATCGTGACCGGCCATCGAATATCACGCTTGATGGTGACGATTGTTCGGCCTTGTGAAAAATCGCCATAAGGATGTCCGACCAGAGTAAACGATGTACCCGCGCCGGCCTTGAGAATTCGGGCAGAACGAATTTCATCGTTTGAGCAGCCAAAACTGTTATTTTTCATCTTGACGTTATGGGCACGGTTGAAAGGAACCGTACAGTCGAGATTTTTGTCGAGGTTGTTTCCCTCATAGAATGCAATGGCCGCATCAGAGAAGTTACCCGGTGTTCGACCTACTTCAATACGGGAAATTTTCCCGTTCAAACCATTATTGCGAACATGGATGATTTGATAGTCTGCGTTATTGCGATTCTGTTCAAAACCTGAAACCACAACATGCTCTTTGATCCCGATGTCTCGCTTCACGTCGATAATGGCGTAATCATCTTCGCGGCTACCACCGCCATTGTCGAATACCGTGATTCGGGTGCCTTTGGTAATGCCGGATAACGACATGGATTGAGCCTCATCGTTTTCACAGCCTTGGGTCGGCAGAAGAAGAGTCCGGGAACCGCTGGGAATGGCGCAGACGGTGTCTTTTTTCCTGTCGGCATCAGAGCCTTCCCATAAATAAATGCCACCCTGGCTCAAGGTGCGTGCGTAGGAAAAGGCATCGCCGTTCTGGTAATTATTGATACCGATGAAATTCGGCTCATTCCCGCAGTTGGCCGTACGCCGCATCAGGTAGGTCAGGTTATTGTCGTACTTGGCAGAATCAGGAATGGTAGAAGTGGCGGTATGAAACTGGTTCATCAGGAACAGGCGATTCCATTGCTTGCCTGTAGATCTGGCGACTTTTCTGGTATCCAGAGGTACATCTGGCCAGCGTGTGGGGCAGGAAAAATTGTGGGCGGCATAAAGATTGGAAGCCGCACCACCCAAGGTGTCCCACTTGTTCTGCGTCAACCAGTCCTTATCGAACAAGACGGTAATGGTCTTTGATCCGACCCGGTACTGCCCACTGACTTCACGCTTATCGGTCATCATGATAAGGCGGTTATTTTTCTGGGCCATGGCTGCCAGGGTTGGCCAACCCGAGGTCTCAAAATTCGCCGGGTTGAACGAGTAGTCTGCAAGCTCGGGTATCGCATTGAAGACTTCCTGCAAATCGTCACGGCTGACATACGTCTCGAA
The DNA here is from genome assembly GCF_900187465.1 of Pseudomonas sp. Irchel 3A18. Taxonomy (NCBI): domain Bacteria; kingdom Pseudomonadati; phylum Pseudomonadota; class Gammaproteobacteria; order Pseudomonadales; family Pseudomonadaceae; genus Pseudomonas; species Pseudomonas sp. Irchel 3A18. Next base: position 187,274 of record NZ_FYDI01000009.1, on the reverse strand, counting down.
AAACAGAGTCACCACTTCCGACGTGTTGTTTTTCAGAAAAGGAATGAACTCATTCTTTAGCTGATTGCCCAGCGGGCCGTAGCAAGCAATGGTTTTATGGCAGACCTTGATACGGTTGAAGCCTGACTTTTTGTCGGTATAGAGATCCAGCATGAAACCCCGAACACCGTCTTTCAGTTGCCTGGGCAGTTCCGCCAGATTCTGATTGATCTTCTCGTAGGAATTATGGGTGGTGACCCAGTGATACTGGTCAAAGGGTTTATTCTTGTCCGCGAAGCCGGACGCTTGCGCAGTTGTCAGTGCAAGTGTCAGGAGCGATGCCCCAACCAGGGTATTAAATGCATATTTCGTGCTCACGATTGAAATCCTTTTCAATAGTTGTCAGTTTCTATAACAGGAACGGCCCAAGTACTCATCCATGAGTGTGGCTGGCGACAATTAATAAATTAATACGATGTTCAGTGGAACCGGCTTATTGTTACAACGCTTTAAGAAGCGTTTCTCGGCAGGCAGAACCACCGGTCAGGTGGGAAGCATTTTTTCCTGGGCGATGTGAATTTTGATGTACTGTATGCATAAACAGTATTCGAGTCATTCCTCATGGTCAGCACACCCCCGATTCGCGGCCGCGGTACCGCCACCAACCCGCACAATCGCTTTGCTCCCAGCCGGTCCGTCGCCGAGGACGATGGCTGGTATCAGGAGGTTCCGCTGACTCAGGGTACTCAGGTCATCAACGAAACGGCCAAGACCATCATTACCCGCAACACGTCGCCGGACATTCCCTTCGATCGCTCCATCAACCCTTATCGCGGGTGTGAGCACGGCTGCATCTATTGCTTCGCAAGACCCAGCCATGCCTATTGGGACATGTCGCCAGGGCTGGATTTCGAGACCAGGCTGATCGCCAAGACCAATGCAGCAGCCTTGCTGGAGCAGCAGCTTTCCAAACCCGGCTACCGTTGCGCGCCAATCACGCTGGGCGCCAATACCGATCCGTATCAGCCTATCGAGCGCGAACACCGGATCACCCGCGCGACCCTTGAGGTTTTGCTGCGCTATCGCCATCCCGTGTCCATCATCACTAAAGGCTCGCTGATTCTGCGCGACCTCGATTTGCTGGCCGAAATGGCAAAACTGAATCTGGTGTCGGTATTCATCAGCCTGACTACGCTGGATGACGAACTCAAATGCATTCTTGAGCCCAGGGCTGCTGCACCCAAGGCTCGTTTGCGAGCCATTCGGGTATTGCGCCAGGCGGGCGTGCCGGTAGGTGTGTTGTGCGCGCCGATGATTCCAATGATCAACGACAGCGAGCTTGAAGCCCTGCTCAGTGAGGCCAAGGCAGCCGGCGCACAGAGCGCGAGCTATGTAATGCTGCGCCTGCCCCTGGAGGTGGCGCCACTGTTCGAGGAATGGCTCAAGACACATTATCCGCAACGTGCGGAACATGTGATGAGTCTGATACGTCAAAGCCGAGGCGGTGAGGTCTATAACAGCGAGTTCGGGTCACGCATGCGGGGCGAAGGGCCTTTTGCCGATCTCCTGGCAAGGCGTTACGCGATAGCAACTGCACGTTTAGGCCTCAATCGTCGTGAGAGTTTTCATCTGGACTGCAACGCTTTTTGCCCACCGGGTGGGCAGATGTCACTCCTTTAAATGCAGGAAATGGCGTTCTAGAGCTGTCGCATTCAGTTTCACTTAAGCTTGAGTCGCTAATCTGTAAATCGGAGTGATGCCCGCGATAGCGTTCAATGGACTTGTTCGCTATGCCAGACAAAAGGGCTAAGGTCCGATTCCGGTTAGAGAAAGCATGAATAATCCACATCAATCCGTCAGGGGATGAAGACATGAGAGACATGGATAAACAGCAGTCGGCTACCTCAGCCAGTGAGCAGCCTGCATTGAATAGTGCTGAGGTAGCGCTGCAGCAAATCGTGAGTGGCTTCGTGCACTTTCGTCATGAGGTCTTCCCACAGCAGGAAGAGTTGTTCAAGAAACTGGCCACGGCACAATCGCCTCGCGCCATGTTCATCACCTGCGCAGACTCGCGCATCGTGCCTGAACTCATTACCCAGAGCTCTCCAGGCGATCTTTTCGTCACCCGTAACGTCGGTAACGTCGTTCCGCCTTATGGCCAGATGAACGGCGGTGTTTCAACAGCCCTCGAGTACGCGGTTTCAGCCCTGGGCGTGCAACACATCATCATCTGCGGGCACTCCGATTGCGGCGCAATGCGTGCCGTACTCAACCCACAGAGCCTCGATAAAATGCCTACGGTCAAAGCCTGGCTGCGTCATGCAGAGGTTGCCCGTACGGTTGTCGAGAACAATTGCAGTTGCGGCAGCGAAAAGGAAACCATGCACGTCCTGACTCAGGAAAACGTGATCGCTCAGCTTCAGCACCTGCGTACCCACCCTTCGGTTGCATCCAAACTGGCCAACGGTCAGTTGTTCATCCACGGCTGGGTCTACAACATCGAAACCAGTGAAATTCTGGCTTACGACGCGGACCGGGATGCATTCCTGCCACTCGATGGCGAGGGTCCGACACCCATGGCTACCCCGAAGCCACGCTTCTAGTCGCATGATTTGATTCACGACTGGCGGTAAACCCCCTCTTTGAGCCTATGGCGGTTGCGCAGGATGCGCGCCGCCAGGCTTTGTTACGTCTGAAGAGATCCCGGAGAAGCATCATGGGTACTACAGAACTGAAATCCGTCTTACCACGGGAGCTCCTCGCTTCCGTGGTGGTGTTCCTGGTTGCCCTGCCGCTGTGCATGGGGATTGCAATTGCTTCAGGCATGCCTCCGGCCAAGGGATTGATTACTGGCATCATCGGTGGCCTGATCGTCGGCTGGATCGCGGGGTCGCCCTTGCAGGTCAGTGGCCCTGCCGCAGGTCTGGCCGTATTGGTATTCGAGCTGGTACGTGAGCATGGAATGGCCATGCTTGGCCCGATTCTTCTGCTGGCCGGCCTGCTTCAACTACTGGCCGGACGCTTCAAGCTCGGCTGCTGGTTCCGGGTAACGGCACCGGCTGTGGTGTATGGCATGCTGGCCGGCATCGGTGTGCTGATCGTCCTTTCACAAGTGCATGTGATGTTTGATAGCGGCCCGAAACCGTCCGGGCTGGATAATCTGTTGGCATTCCCTGCAACTCTGGTCCAGGCCATCGGGACTGGACCGGCCATGCAGGCAGGCCTGCTGGGTCTGGGAACCATGCTAGTGATGTGGTCCTGGGACAAAATCCGTCCACAATCACTGCGTTTCGTTCCGGGAGCACTGCTGGGTGTCGGTCTTGCAACAGGCATAAGCCTCATCATGGCGCTGGAGGTCAAGCGCGTGGAGGTCCCTGACAATCTGGCCGACGCCATCGACTGGCTACGCCCTGCGGACCTCATGAACCTCGCCGATCCTGCGATCCTGATTGCTGCCATCGCCCTGGCCTTCATCGCCAGTGCCGAAACGCTGCTTTCGGCCGCTGCCGTCGACCGCATGCACAACGGCACGCGCTCTGACTTCGACAAGGAATTGAGTGCACAAGGCATAGGTAACATGCTGTGCGGCCTGGTGGGTGCGCTGCCAATGACCGGCGTTATCGTGCGCAGCTCGGCAAACGTTCAGGCAGGTGCGACGACCCGACTCTCGACGATTTTCCATGGCCTCTGGCTGCTGGCTTTCGTACTGATTCTGTCGAGCGTACTGCAAAGCATTCCGGTGGCAAGTCTGGCGGGTGTGCTTGTATACACGGGCCTCAAGCTGGTGGATCTCAAGGCATTTCGCGGTCTGGGCCGTTATGGACGCACGCCGATGTTCATCTATGCCGCCACGGCTTCGTCGATCATCCTCACTGACCTGCTGACCGGTGTACTGGTTGGTTTCGGTCTGACTCTGGCCAAGCTGGCACTCAAGGCTTCGCGCCTGAAGATCAGCCTGGTTCAACTGGAGGATGAGGGTGAAATGGAGTTGCGTCTGGTGGGTGCGGCTACCTTCCTCAAGGTTCCGGCACTGACCAAAGTGCTGGGCAGCATCCCTCAAGGCAGCACCGTGCACGTGCCGTTGAACAACCTGACCTATATCGATCACTCTTGCCTGGAATTGCTGGAAGAGTGGGGGCGGACCAATGCCGCTCAGGGGACGAAACTGCTTATCGAGTCGCGTGGTTTGAAGCGTCGTCTGGAAGGTCGGATCTATACGACAACCGGTATCGGAGCTGCTGCCAGGTAGCTCGCGTCAGCGGTGGGCGTCTTCGCGAAGCAGCGGAGCGCCTGCCGACTCTCCTTCCTTTGCTCGCAAAGACATTATTACAACGACCGACAGCATCAGGCCTCGGGGCGCCCCAGCTCCAGGCCGATGCCCAGTTGACGTGACAGGCACGGCCAGCGTTTCCATGCTTCTTCAGTGTCGGGGCTATCAAGGCGCTCACGGTAGGTTTCGACCGATTCCAGTGCAAAGCTCTCATCATCGAGTAACTGGTCAACTGCATGATGTACGGCTTCATCGAGCTGGTTGGCGAACTCTTCACCGATCAACTGGTGGGCAATCACACTGGCAACAACCGTGTTTGAAGGGATCAATGGTCGGCCGAAATGCTTGATGTAGAGGTCATTCACCTCTTCTACAAGGCGATGTGCCAGATACGCTTCATCCAACAGACTGTCGAGCCCTTCATGACCGGCCATGATGGCTGGCGGACTAACGAAAAACTGCTCGGCAATTTTCAGGACAGGCTCTATCTGTCCTTCTATACCCGCCTGAACTGCAACTTCGTGAGCAGCGTCCAGCAGGTCCGGTACCAACTCGATATAGGCAGAAACAAAGCGCGTCAGTACACCTTTTGCGTCGACATCCGGAAGATCAATGGCGGGATGCAGGTGGGGTAGTTGGAGTTCCAGTTGTTGTAGCAATTGGCCTGTTTCGGCTTCGTGTTGATGTGCACGCTGAATCTGCTCGCGCAATGCGGCGGTGTTCATGAAGGCTCCTGAGGGCTTAAAACCAGGTAGTTATTAGGGAAGTCATACGTTAGCCTGATTGGCTGCCTCCCTAAGACGCATTTTTCATAACTAAGTAACATTTATATGTATTCGTTATTAAAAGACTCTTTCTAGACCTTTATCTTACGATCTTAATAAAACCCCATACATCTATATGGATGGTTCGCCCATCGCGTTGCGCACTCTCTGGCGATGTCTATACTCGGCTGTGAGAGAAGTTGGCTGAAGGCCGCAACGCTGTAGACCTGGGTCATCCGGGCATGATGTCAGTGAATTCGCAAGCCGCTCCTTGGCCGCAGACAACGTCTGCCGGATAACAAGCTGGGGGACCCCGCGATGAAGCGACGTCCATACGTTTGGATGGGGCTCGTGTTGTGGCAAATATTTGGCCAGGCGCAAGCAGCCTGGACAACGAATATGGCGCCTGGCGCCTCTGTCGTCAGCAACGCGGTGTTCGATCTGCACATGACCATCTTCTGGATATGTGTCGTGATCGGTCTTGTGGTGTTCGCCGCCATGTTCTGGTCGATGATCATGCATCGACGCTCCCTCGGGCAGAAAGCCGCCCACTTTCACGAAAACACGACCGTCGAAATTCTCTGGACCCTCGTCCCCTTTCTGATTCTGGTCGCCATGGCGATCCCGGCGACCCGCACCCTGATCAGCATGTATGACGCCACCGAATCGGATGTGGATATCCAGATCACCGGCTATCAATGGAAGTGGCACTACAAGTACCTGGGGCAGGATGTGGAGTTCTTCAGCAACCTGGCGACCTCCACCGGCCAGATCCAGAACCGCGATACCAAGGGCGAACACTACCTGCTGGAAGTCGATCAGCCGCTGGTGCTGCCGGTTGGCGAGAAGATCCGCTTTCTGGTGACGGGGGCCGACGTGATCCACTCCTGGTGGGTGCCTGCTTTTGCGGTCAAGCGCGACGCGATTCCCGGGTTCGTCAATGAAGCCTGGACCCGCATCGAAAAGCCCGGCATCTACCGCGGCCAATGCACCGAACTGTGCGGCAAGGACCACGCCTTCATGCCCATCGTGGTAGAGGCCAAGTCCACGGCGGATTACCAGGCCTGGCTGGCCGAGCGCAAGGAAGAAGGCGCCCGACTCAAGGAACTGACCGACAAGAACTGGACACGGGAAGAACTCATCGCCCACGGCGACAAGGTCTATCACACCGTCTGTGCCGCCTGTCACCAGCCTGAAGGGCAGGGCATGCCGCCCCTGTTCCCGGCGCTCAAGGGTTCGCCGATCGCCACCGGTCCCCTCGAAGGGCATCTGAACATCGTGTTCAACGGCAAGCCCGGAACCTCCATGGCAGCCTTCGGCAAACAGCTTTCAGAAGTGGATATCGCAGCGGTCGTGACCTACGAGCGCAATGCGTGGGGTAACGACAAGGGCGACATGCTGAGCCCCAAGGATGTGCTGGCCTTCAAGCAGTCACAGAAATGAGCGCGCAGGAGACTGAAACATGAGTGCAGTAATCGATGACCATGGCCATGACCACGCGCATGGTCCCGCCAAAGGCCTGATGCGCTGGGTACTGACCACCAATCACAAGGACATCGGCACGATGTACCTGTGGTTCAGTTTCACGATGTTCCTGCTGGGCGGTTCGTTCGCCATGGTGATTCGCGCCGAACTGTTCCAGCCGGGCCTGCAGATCGTCGAGCCGGCCTTTTTCAATCAGATGACCACCATGCATGGCCTGATCATGGTCTTCGGGGCCGTGATGCCGGCCTTTGTCGGCCTGGCCAACTGGATGATTCCGCTGATGATCGGCGCGCCGGACATGGCCTTGCCGCGCCTGAACAACTTCAGCTTCTGGCTGCTGCCTGCTGCCTTCCTGCTCCTGGTTTCAACACTCTTTCATCCGGGCGGCGGCCCCAACTTTGGCTGGACCTTCTACGCGCCTCTTTCGACGACCTATGCACCCGAAAGCGTGACATTTTTCATACTTGCTATCCATATGATGGGAATTAGCTCAATCATGGGCGCGATCAATGTCGTCGCAACCATCCTCAATCTGCGGGCACCGGGCATGACCCTGATGAAGATGCCGCTGTTCGTCTGGACCTGGCTGATCACGGCGTTTCTGCTGATCGCGGTCATGCCGGTGCTGGCCGGCTGCGTGACCATGATGCTGATGGATATCCATTTCGGGACCAGCTTCTTCAATGCTGCAGGCGGCGGTGATCCGTTGCTGTTCCAACATGTGTTCTGGTTTTTCGGTCATCCCGAGGTGTACATCATGATCCTGCCGGCCTTCGGGGCGGTCAGCTCGATCATTCCCGCGTTCTCGCGCAAGCCGTTATTCGGCTATACCTCAATGGTCTACGCCGTGGCGAGCATCGCCTTTCTGTCGTTCATCGTGTGGGCGCACCACATGTTCGTGGTGGGCATTCCTCTGGTGGGCGAACTGTTCTTCATGTACGCAACGATGCTTATCGCCGTACCGACGGGGGTCAAGGTGTTCAACTGGGTCAGTACCATGTGGCAGGGTTCGTTGACGTTCGAGACGCCCATGCTGTTCGCCGTGGCGTTCGTGATCCTGTTTTCCATTGGCGGGTTTTCGGGGCTGATGCTGTCCATCGCGCCCGCCGACTTCCAGTATCAGGACACCTACTTCGTGGTGGCGCACTTCCACTATGTACTGGTGCCCGGGGCGATCTTCGGCATTTTCGCCTCGGCCTATTACTGGCTGCCCAAGTGGACCGGGCACATGTATGACGAAACCCTGGGCAAACTGCATTTCTGGCTGTCATTCATCGGCATGAACCTGGCGTTCTTCCCGATGCACTTTCTTGGCCTGGCGGGCATGCCACGCCGCATCCCGGACTACAACCTGCAATTCGCAGACTTCAACATGGTGTCGTCCATCGGGGCTTTCACCTTTGGTGCGACACAACTGTTCTTCCTGTTCATCGTGATCAAGACCATTCGCGGCGGCCCGCCTGCGCCAGCCAAGCCCTGGGATGGCGCTGACGGGCTGGAGTGGACACTGCCTTCGCCCGCGCCTTATCACACCTTCAGCACACCGCCCGAAGTGAAGTGAGTACTGCCATGAGCAACGTGCATTCGATCAAAGGCCTCGTCGCTCGCCTGCTGCTGATAGTGGTGGTGATGTTTGCCTTTGGTTTCGCGCTGGTGCCCCTGTATGACGTGATGTGCAGGGCATTTGGCATCAATGGCAAGACCGGTGGCCAGTATCAGGGCTCGCAGGTGATCGATCAGCAGCGGCTGGTGCGTGTGCAGTTCATCTCGACCAATGCAGTGGACATGGTCTGGGCGTTTCATCCGCGGACCGAAGAGATCGAGGTTCACCCAGGCGCGGTCAACGAGATGATTTTCGTGGCGCAGAACCCCACCGACAAAGCGATGACGGCGCAGGCCGTGCCCAGTATTTCCCCCGGTCAGGCGGCGGCTTACTTCCACAAGACCGAATGCTTCTGTTTTACCCAGCAAATGCTGCAACCGGGAGAGCGGATCGAAATGCCGGTGCGCTTCATTGTTGATCGCGACCTGCCCAAAGACGTGAAACACCTGACTCTGGCCTACACGCTGTTCGATATCACTGCACGCCAGCCCCCCGTTCTGCCTGTCGTGAAAAACGGTGGCTGAAGGAGACGCTCAAATGGCTACGCCCCATGAGCATTATTACGTTCCGGCGCAAAGCAAATGGCCCATCATTGCCACGCTGGCCCTGCTGGTCACAATGTTCGGCCTGGGCACCTGGTTCAATGACCTGAAGGCTGGACGGCCGGAATCCAACGGACCGCTGATCTTTTTCGTGGGCGGTCTTCTGGTGGCCTACATGATGGCTGGCTGGTTCGGTGCGGTCGTCAAGGAAGCACGGGCCGGGATGTACAGCGCGCAGATGGACCGCTCGTTTCGCTGGGGCATGGTCTGGTTCATCTTTTCCGAAGTGATGTTTTTCATGGCCTTTTTCGGCGTGCTGCTTTACGTGCGGGTCTGGACCGGCCCGTGGCTGGGTGGCGAGGGCTCCAACGGCATCTCGAACATGCTGTGGCCGAACTTTCAGTTCCAGTGGCCGCTGCTGGAAAACCCCGATCCGAAACTGTTCCCGCCACCCAAGGGCGTCATCGATCCGTGGCATTTGCCGCTGATCAATACCATTTTGCTGGTCAGCTCCAGCGTGACCATTACCTTTGCCCACCACGCCTTGAAAAAAGCCCATCGCGGCGCGCTCAAAGGCTGGCTGGCCGTCACCGTGCTGCTGGGCTGCAGTTTTCTGATCCTGCAGGCTGAAGAGTACGTCCATGCCTATCAAGAGCTTGGCCTGACCCTGGGCTCCGGGATCTATGGCGCGACCTTTTTCATGCTGACCGGGTTTCACGGCGCCCACGTCACCATCGGCACGATCATTCTGTTTGTGATGTTGATGCGGATTCTGCGCGGGCATTTCGATGCCGAGCATCAGTTCGGTTTCGAGGCCGCGAGCTGGTACTGGCACTTCGTGGATGTGGTGTGGGTCGGCCTGTTCACCTTTGTGTATGTCTTGTGAGGCCGTTACCAGTTCACATGTGACACCAACTGACCGCTGTAGAAACCCCAGGTAATCAGCGCCAGGGTGAGGGCGGCGAGGATGACCCGCAGGGCCAGGACCTTGAGCAGCCGGGTCGACTGGTTGTCGTCCTTGATCAGAAAGAACAGGCCACTGAACAGGCAGGTGATGGTGGCCGCCAACATAAGAACAATCGCTGCTTTGAGCATGAGAAAACTCCAGGAGCAATCGCCATGATGCAATGGAGTATAGGCACGGCCCTGATGCCGGAACGGGCGACGGGATGAACCGCTTCATCCGGCGTTCGGGGCCTGTGCTGCTGATGCTGGCAGCGCTGCCACTGCTGCTCATGCTCGGTTTCTGGCAATTGAACCGGGCCGAAGAGAAGCGCGTAATTCTCGCTCATCACGCCGAACGCCAGGCGGCCGAACCCATCGATATCGTCCGACTGCTGGATATCGAAGACCCCGCCTACAGGCGCGTGCAATTGCAGGGACGATTCGATGCAGCCCACAGCCTGCTGCTCGATAACAGCACCCGTGACGGCAAGGCCGGTGTCGAATTGCTCCAGCCCTTCCAGGACCAACCCAGCGGGTTATGGCTGTGGATAAATCGCGGCTGGCTGCCCTGGCCGGACCGGCGTACGCCGCCAGCATTCACGACCCCAAGCCAGCCGCAGGATCTGACTGCCTGGGTCCATGTCCCTCTGGGCGAAAGCTTTCACCTGCAAGCCGATGCGCTGAACGATTCGTGGCCGAAACTGGTGACCGCCGTCATGCCCGGCACGCTCTGGGCAGCGCTGGATCGCCAGGGCTATCCACACGAACTGCGACTTGAGCCGGGCAGTGCCGCGTATCGCGTTGACTGGCCGGTCGTGGCAATCGATCCGCAAAAACATGTGGGCTATGCCGTGCAGTGGTTCGCCCTGGCCACGGCACTGTTCGGTCTGGGTGTGTATTGGGGTTGGCGCAACAGAAACAGCCGGGAGAAGAATAATGAACACCGTCGGCGTATCTGAGTTTCGTAAGCGACGACAAGGGCGTCTGCAACTGCTGGTGTTGGTGCTGATCGCTGTCGGGCCAATGATCCTGGCCACCTGCATGTACCGCTTCAACTTCTGGGTGCCGGACAGTCGCAGTTATCACGGCCAGTTGATCGGCAACGGCCAGAGCCGCGCCGACCTGGGAGTCCAGGCCGATGAGCAGCGCTGGCAATTGCTGGTCAGCGCGCCGGGGCAGTGCAATGCCGACTGCCAGCAACTGGTGTATCTGGCGCGGCAGGTCCAGATCGGTCTGGGTCGCGATGCCACACGGGCCAGCCATGCCCTGGCCACGAATGCACCGCTCAGTGACGACTATGCCGAGACGCTTCACCAGGACTATCCACAACTGCAGCGTTATCCGCTGGATGTTGTCCGCTACCGGAAGCTGGCGCCCGACAATGCACCGCAACTGTGGATCGTCGATCCCCACGGCAACCTTGTGCTGCGCTATGACCCCAGAGTCAACGGCAAGGACCTGCTGATCGACCTGCGCCAACTCCTGAAACTGTCGAACATCGGATAAAGGGAGGTCGTCATGGCCCGACCCGGATTTCGTATCGCCTTGCTTGCCACGCTGCTGGCGTTGTTCGTGGTGCTACTCGGTGCTTATACACGGCTCACCCATGCCGGCCTGGGTTGTCCTGACTGGCCGGGCTGTTACGGATTCATCGGCGTGCCCGCCACTGAGCGGCAACTGGCTCATGCGCAACTGCACTTTCCAGACGCTCCGGTGCATGCAGGAAAAGGCTGGAGCGAGATGACGCATCGCTATTTCGCGGGCGGGCTGACCCTGACGATTCTGTGGCTGGCCATAAAAGCCTGGCAGCGTCGCCATCTGGCCGGGCAACCGTTGAAACTGCCTTTGCTGCTGGTGGCAGTGGTCTTCGTTCAGGCGGCTTTCGGCATGTGGACCGTAACCCTCAAACTCTGGCCGCAAGTGGTCACGGCGCATCTGCTGGGAGGCGTGGCCACCTTGAGTCTGCTGTTTCTGCTGACCCTGCGCCTGAGTGGCGCCTTCGCGCCATTACCACACTTGCCCCAGCGCCTGAAACGCCTGGCGGCGCTGGGGCTGGTGCTGGTCACGCTACAGATCGCCCTGGGCGGCTGGGTCAGTGCCAATTATGCAGCGCTGGCCTGCACCGACCTGCCCACCTGCCAAGGGCAATGGTGGCCGGAAACGGACTTCGCCAATGGTTTCCACCTGACCCAGCACATCGGCCCCGATTATCTAGGCGGCAAACTCGACAACGAAGCGCGCACTGCGATTCATCTGACACACCGACTCGGCGCACTGCTGGTGGCCTGCGTACTGCTGACCCTGGCCTGGCAGCTCAAGCGCGCCGGCCTCAAGGGGTTGGCAATACTGCTGGCACTGGCCCTCGGCATACAGATCGGCCTGGGGTTCGGCAATGTGCTGCTGAGTCTGCACCTGCCTGTTGCGATGGCTCACAACGCGGGAGGCGCGGGTTTGATGCTGACCCTGACACTGATCAGTTTTCGTACACGAGCTGCCTTCAGCAGCAAACGCCGCAACCCTGATCGAGCATGCCTGGCGGCCTCATGGGCCAATGTGCTGCCTGTGAAAAAGGACACACTGCCATGAGCGTATTGAGTCAGGAACGTCAGGCGCTATGGCGTGATTACCTGGAGCTGACCAAACCCAAAGTCGTGGCGCTAATGTTGATGACTTCCCTGGTCGGCATGCTGCTGTCCAGCCACAACAGCGTGCCATGGACGATTCTGGTGTTCGGCAATCTGGGCATCGGGCTGTGTGCGGGGAGTGCCGCCGTTATCAACCATGTGGTGGACCGACATATCGATGCGCTGATGGCCCGCACTCAAAAACGACCGATTGCCCAGGGGCGAATAGCGCCGGAACACGCCCTGATTCTGGCCTTGCTGCTGACGCTGACCGGGCAGTTTCTGCTGCTGGCGTTCACCAATCCGCTGACCGCCTGGCTGACCCTGGCGTCGCTGATGGGCTACGCCGTGATCTACACCGGCTTTCTGAAACGTGCCACACCACAGAACATTGTCATCGGAGGGCTGGCCGGCGCTTCGCCGCCCTTGCTGGGCTGGGTGGCGGTTACCGGGCAAGTTACCGCCGAACCCCTGTTGCTGGTGCTGATCATCTTCGCCTGGACCCCGCCACACTTCTGGGCGCTGGCCATCCATCGCAAGGCCGAATATGCCAAGGCGAGTATCCCGATGCTGCCGATCACCCATGGCGAGCACTACACCAAAGTGCATATCGTGCTGTACACCTGCATCCTGTTCGCGGTCAGTCTGCTGCCTTATGCGATTCACATGAGCGGCCTGGCGTATCTGATTTGTGCATCACTGCTGGGTTTGCGCTTCCTGCACTGGAGCCGTGTGCTGTACCGTGGCACTCGACCGCACGCGGCAATCTGCACCTTCAAGTACTCTATCCATTACTTGTTCCTGCTGTTCGTTGCCCTGCTCGCAGATCACTACCTACTGTTGAAACCATGACTCGAACCCAGAAAACCGTATTCATCCTTGTCGCCATCGTGGCCTTGATCCTGGGCCTGACCTTCAACCGCGTGCTGTCGGGCAAAGGAGCGGGCGATCAGACAGCCCTGATCGATGCGGGCATCATCCTGTTGCCGCAGAGCCGTAACCTGCCTGACCTGAAGATGATCGACCAGAACGGTGAGCCCGTTGTCATCAATCAGTTGAAGGACAAATGGACGCTGCTGTTCTTCGGCTACACCTTCTGCCCGGACATCTGCCCGACCACGCTGGCACAGATCCGCCAGATCAAGAGCGAGCTACCCAAGGACGTGGTCGGCAACTTGCGCGTGGTGCTGATCAGCGTCGACCCGAATCGCGACACACCGCAGCAGCTCAAGCAATACCTGGGTTATTTCGACAAGGAATTCATCGGCCTGACCGCTTCGGTGGCAGACCTTCAGAAGCTGGCCAATGCGGTGAGCATTCCGTTCATCCCTGCCGATACCAGTAAGGCGAACTACACCGTTGACCACAGCGGGAACCTGGCATTGCTGGGGCCGGACGGCACGCAGCGCGGGTTCATTCGTGCACCGTTGAGCAGCCAGAAGCTGGTAGTGCAATTGCCAGGGTTGTTGCAAAGAAACCAGTAGGAGCGAATGAATTCGCTCCTACAGGGTTCCGGTTTCAGAACGCTGGAACCACAGCGCCTTTGTACTTCTCGACGAGGAACGCTTTCACTTCCGGGGTGTTCAGCGCAGCAGCCAGTTTCTTGATGGCGTCCGAATCCTTGTTGTCCGGGCGAGCAACCAGAATGTTGGCGTAAGGCGATTCAGCACCTTCGATCACCAGCGCATCCTTGGTTGGATCGAGCTTGGCGCCCAGCGCGTAGTTGGTGTTGATCAGCGCCAGATCGACCTGGGTCAGCACGCGCGGCAGGGTTGCAGCTTCCAGCTCACGGAACTTCAGGTTCTTCGGGTTGCTCGCAACGTCCTTAGGCGTAGCCAGGATGCTGGTCGGGTCCTTGAGGGTGATCAGACCGGCCTTGGCCAGCAACAGGAAAGCACGGCCTTCGTTGGTGGCATCGTTTGGCAGCGCGACGGTTGCGCCGTTTGGCAGGTCTTCCAGTTTCTTGAACTTGTCCGAGTAAGCGCCGAACGGCTCTACGTGAACCTTGGCAACGGTAACCAGATCGGTACCTTTACCCTTGTTGAACTCATCCAGGTACGGCTGGTGCTGGAAGAAGTTGGCGTCCAGACGCTTTTCGGCAACCTGTACGTTCGGCTGGATGTAGTCGGTGAAGACCTTGATTTTCAGGTCCACGCCTTCCTTGGCCAGTGTTGGCTTGATGAACTCCAGAATCTCGGCCTGCGGCACAGCAGTCGCGGCGATGCTCAGGGTTTCATTGGCCTGCGCAGACAATGCTGTAACGGCGGCAAATACGGCCAATAGTTTTTTCATGCAACAGCTCCTTTTATGAGGCCCGCACCAAGCAGGCCCAACCAACAAATTCGGTTAACGGTGGGTGAAGTGCGCGACCAGCTTGTCGCCGACGGTTTGCAGAATCTGCACCAACACCAGCAACAATACGACCGTCACGAACATCACGTCGTTCTGGAAACGCTGATAACCATAGCGGATTGCCAGATCACCCAGCCCGCCAGCCCCCACGGCACCCGCCATGGCAGTGAAGGACACCAGCGCAATGGCCGTCACGGTAATGGCAGCCAGAATGCCGGGACGTGCCTCGGGCAACAGCGCCTTGAGGATGATCTGCCGGGTCGTGGCGCCCATGGCCTGGGTCGCTTCGATGATGCCTTTGTCCACTTCACGCAAGGCGGTTTCCACCAGGCGGGCGAAGAATGGCGTGGCACCGGCAATCAGCGGTGGCAACGTACCGAGAATGCCCAGCGACGTGCCGGTGATGATCTCGGTCAGCGGCATCATCACGATCAGCAGGATGATGAAGGGCAGGGCGCGCAGCATGTTGACGATCAACCCGACCGTCGCATACAGCTGCTTGTGTTCCAGCAACTGGCGAGGCGAGGTCAGGAACATCAACACGCCCAGAGGCAGGCCCAGCAGGATGGTGAAACCCAGCGAGACACTGAGCATGATCAGGGTATCGCCCGTGGCGACCCAGATTTCATACCAGTCGACGTTGGAAAACAGATTCAGGAAAGCGTCCATCAGCGCAGCACCTCCATATGAACGTCAGCGGCGGTGAAGCGGGCGAAGGCGGCTTCCATGTCGCCGCCGGTAATGGCCAGCGTCAGTTGCCCGTATGGTGTGTCCTTGATGCGGTCGATACGGCCCGCCAGGATGCTGTAGTCCACACCGGTTTCCCGGGCGACGGTACCCAGCAGCGGCGCGTAAGTGGCATCGCCCTGGAAGGTCAGGCGCACGATGCGGCCCTGCACATGGGCAAAGTCGTCACGCTGCTCGTTCTCGTCGACCTGCTCATCTTCCTGGACGAAGCGCTTGGTGGTCGGATGCTGCGGGTGCAGAAACACATCGGCCACATTGCCCTGCTCGACAATCACACCGGCGTCCATCACGGCCACCTGATCGCAGACACGGCGGATCACGTCCATTTCATGGGTGATGAGCACGATGGTCAGTTTCAACTCGCGATTGATCTCGGCCAGCAACTGCAGCACCGATGCAGTGGTCTGCGGGTCCAGAGCGCTGGTGGCTTCATCGCACAGCAGGATCTTGGGCTTGGTCGCCAGGGCGCGGGCAATGCCGACGCGCTGCTTCTGGCCGCCGGACAGTTGCGCCGGGTACTTGCGGGCATGGTCGGACAGACCGACACGCTCCAGCAGCTCGGCCACTCGCTGATCGATCTGGTCGCGGGACATATTGCCCGCCAGTGTCAGCGGCATGGCCACGTTGTCGGCAACGGTCTTGGAGGACAGCAGGTTGAAGTGCTGGAAAATCATCCCGACCTGCTGACGGAAACGCCGAAGGCCGTTGGCGTCCAGTGCCGTGACATCTTCGCCGTCGACCACTATTTGCCCGCCACTCGGGGTTTCAAGGCGGTTGATCAGGCGCAGCAAAGTACTTTTGCCAGCGCCGGAATGGCCGATCAGGCCGTATACCTGGCCATCTTCGACACGCAGGCTGGTGGGATGCAGGGCCGGAATATCCTTGCCTGCAACCCGATAGGTTTTATGGACGTTATGAAACTCGATCACGGAGCGAACCTTGTGGGGGCGCGTTAAAAAATCAGCGCAGTGACAAGACAGTCACTTGCTTCGTTACCTCGGCGGGGTAAGCCGGGCGCGCATTTTAGCCTTTCCGCAAAGCACTGCTTAGCATTTATTTGCCAGCAAACATGCTCAATTGGCATAACGCGACCGGTGGTGCCACTTACCGGAAAATTTACTGAACGGCACTTTGCCAGACAGGTCACTCCTTTAACACCGTGATTCCCGTGGCTTGCCAAGGGAACTGGATCAAAGAGCCCGACATGAAGTCAGGGCCAGGGAATGAGGAGACGCACCCGATGTCTAGCCCGAAAAAGCCGCCTGTAAGCAATGCACCCAAAAGCGAACTGGCAGGAACCGACACCCTTGATCGTGGCAACACCAACGAGAAACTGGATAGCCTCGAACCGTTCCGCTCCGATGCCACGAAACAGGCGCTGCGCACCAATCAGGGCGTCAGAATCGCCGACAACCAGAACACGCTCAAGGCCGGTAGCCGGGGTCCTTCGTTGCTCGAAGACTTCATCATGCGCGAGAAAATCACTCACTTTGACCATGAGCGTATTCCGGAGCGGATCGTTCATGCGCGGGGTACTGCGGCGCATGGTTATTTCCAGAGCTATGACGATCACGCCACCCTGAGCAAGGCCGGCTTTCTTCGCGATCCAGGCAAGAAAACCCCGGTATTCGTACGCTTCTCCACCGTGCAAGGGCCACGGGGATCGGGCGATACGGTGCGGGATGTCCGCGGTTTTGCGGTCAAATTCTACACCGATGAAGGCAATTTCGACCTGGTTGGCAACAACATGCCGGTGTTTTTCATTCAGGATGCCATCAAGTTTCCGGACTTCGTGCATGCCGTGAAGCCAGAACCTCATAACGAGATTCCCACCGGAGGCTCTGCTCACGACACCTTCTGGGATTTTGTATCGCTGGTTCCTGAGTCGGCGCACATGGTGCTGTGGACCATGTCCGACCGCGCCATTCCGAAAAGCCTGCGCACCATGCAGGGCTTCGGCGTTCACACCTTTCGCCTGATCAATACCGAAGGCAAATCGACCTTCGTGAAGTTTCACTGGAAACCCAAATACGGCGTTTGCTCGCTGGTCTGGGATGAAGCCCAGAAGCTGGCCGGCAAGGACACCGACTTCCATCGCCGGGACCTGTGGGAATCCATTGAAACGGGCGACTACCCCGAGTGGGAGCTGGGCGTACAGATCGTTGCCGAAGAAGATGAACATGCCTTCGACTTCGATCTGCTGGACCCCACCAAAATCATTCCCGAAGAGCTGGTGCCGGTAACACCACTGGGCAAGATGGTGCTCAACCGCAACCCGGACAACTTCTTTGCCGAAACCGAGCAGGTTGCCTTCTGCCCCGGTCATATCGTGCCAGGCATCGACTTCTCCAATGACCCGCTGCTGCAAGGCCGGCTGTTCTCCTACACCGACACCCAGATCAGTCGCCTGGGCGGGCCGAACTTCCACGAGATCCCGATCAACCGGCCGGTAGCGCCCAACCATAACGGGCAGCGCGATGCGCAACATCGCACGACGATCCACAAGGGCCGCACGTCCTACGAGCCGAATTCCATTGATGGTGGCTGGCCAAAGGAAACCCCTGTCGCAGCAGAGGACGGTGGTTTCGAGTCGTACCCGGAGCGCATCGATGCGCACAAGATACGCGAGCGCAGCGAGTCCTTTGGCGATCACTTCTCCCAGGCCACGCTGTTCTTCCGGAGCATGAGCAAGCACGAGAAAGAACACATCATCTCGGCTTACAGTTTCGAGCTGGGCAAGGTGGAACGTGAATATATCCGGGCACGGACAGTGAACGAGATTCTGGCCAACATCGATCTGGAACTGGCGGGTCGCGTTGCACAGAACCTGGGCCTGCCTGCGCCAAAAGCCGGAACAGTGTCTGTCAGAGACTCGTCGATCAAGCAGTCGCCTGCATTGAGCCAGGCCAACCTGCTCTCGGGCGACATCGCTTCGCGCAAGGTCGCAATCCTGGTGGCCAATGGCGTGGACGGCAAAGCCGTCGAGGCCTTGAAAGCGGCTCTGCAGGCCGAAGGTGCCCACGGTAAAGTGCTGGGGCCGACTTCTGCCCCCGTAGTGACCGCCAACGGCAAGAGTCTGCCGGTGGATGCGTCGATGGAAGGCCTGCCGTCAGTGGCGTTCGACGCCGTATTCATCCCAGGCGGCAAGGACTCGATAAAAGCCTTGAGCACGGACGGGGTTGCCTTGCATTTCGTGCTGGAAGCCTACAAACACCTCAAGGCCATCGCGCTGGCCAGCGATGCCAAGGCGCTGCTGGATCTGCTGCATCTGGATCAGGACGCCGGGCTGCTGGTGACGCCCGACGGCTCATACGATGCGTTCTTCAAGGCGATCGCACAGCATCGGGTGTGGGATAGAGAACCGAAAGCCAAGGCTGTACCTGCCTGATTGCGTAGGGGTTTTTCGCAAATGAATTCGCTCCGTAGGAGCGAATTCATTCGCGAACAGGCTTGGCCGGCGTCAAAACAATCTGCGCTGACTCATCACGCTCGATCTGACGGCGCAGTTCCAGCTCGAAATCAGGATTGATCTTGACCACGCGCTTGGTCAGCAATGTTGCCAGCCATGGGTAGTCATCGGTGCGAGGAACCTGCAACAGCACTTCGCAATTGAAAGCTACGGCGTCTGAGGCAATCGCATCCAGTTGGCGACGCAATTGCGGCATGTCACCGATTTTCAAATCGATGGTCGTGCTTTCGGCGTCCGGGTCGATCAGTTTCGCAATGCGCCTGGCTTCAGCAGCGCGCAATTCAGCTTCGGCTTTTTCCAGCTCGGCCTTGCGGGCATGAGCAATGGCGCCATTAACCCCGCTGGTCAGCGCCGGAGCCTTGGGCATCAGCGCACGAGCGCGGCTCAAGGCGGCAGCCGCGGCGTTCATGTCGCCTTTCTGCAGGCCGATCTGGCTACGGCTCAGATAGGCCTCAGCCAGCCTGCGCTGGAAGGGTTCCAGGCGGATGTCAGTAGGTGCTGCAGCCTGCAGGGTCGCCAATTGCTCTTCAGCAGTCGCCAATTCATTGCTGGTAATGCTTTGCTCCAGCTGAGCGAACCCGTCTGGCTGAGCTTCAGCCACAGGCGTTTCAACAGTCGGGGCACTCTGGCAGGCACCCAACAGGATGGAAAATGCGAAAAGCAGCAGATAACGGGAGGCGAGCGGCTTCATTCCTGCGATTCTCTAAGTTGCGCAAAAAACGAGCAAGTCTACACCGCTCGCTTGGGGAGAACAAAGCTGAGCAAGAACAGAGCCGCAGCGGATACCACAATAGACGGTCCGGCCGGGGTGTCCTTGAACCATGACAACGATAGCCCAATACACACAGCCGTCACGCCAATAAGGCTTGCGCCCAGTGCCATTTGTTCCGGAGAGCGGGCGTGACGTTGTGCCGCAGCTGCGGGAATGATCAACAGCGAAGTAATCAGCAGAACCCCGACGATTTTCATCGCAACAGCAATCACCACAGCAATCAGCAGCATCAGCGTCATGCGTAGCGAGGCTACCGGCAGGCCTTCGACCTTGGCCAGTTCCTCATGCACCGTCACCGCCAGCAACGGTCGCCACAGGCAGACGATCAGCACCAGAACCAGTGCGCTGCCGCCCAGAATCCAGGCCAGGTCCGTCGGGCTGATCGCCAGCAGGTCACCGAACAGGTAGGCCATCAGGTCGATACGCACTTCATGCATGAAGCTCAAGACCACCAGCCCAAGGGACAAGGTACTCGGGGCAAGAATCCCCAGCAGCGTGTCCGAAGCCAGGGGCTGACGCTGTTGCAGCGTGACCAGCAGGATCGCCAGCAGCAGACAGCCCACCGTCACGGCAATCGTCGGGCTGACATCCAGCAGAAAGCCCAGCGCCACACCCAGCAGGGCAGCGTGAGAAAGGGTGTCGCCAAAATACGCCATGCGCCGCCAGACCACGAACGACCCGAGAGGCCCCGCGACCACTGCCAGGGCCAGGCCTGCGAGCAAGGCGTAAAGAAGAAAATCAGCCATGCTTGCAGTTGTCTCCATGGACATGGGTGTGAACAGGGGACGCGGGCGTCGCGTCGCCACTCACGACTTCGCCATGCAGGTCATGGGCATGGTCGTGATGGTGGTGATAGATCGCCAGGCTTTGCGCATTCTTGCCGAACAGTTCGACGAACGCCGGATCGTTGCTGACCTGTTCCGGGTGGCCGGAGCAACAGACATGACGGTTCAGGCACACCACCTGATCGGTGGTGCTCATCACCAGATGCAGGTCATGGGAAACCATCAACACGCCGCAACCGTGACGATCCCGCAAACGGGTAATCAGGCTGTAGAGCTCGGCCTGACCTGCCACGTCGACACCCTGCACCGGCTCATCGAGGACCAGCAGCTCAGGTTCGCGCAACAAGGCACGGGCCAGCAGAACGCGCTGCATCTCACCGCCGGAAATCCCCTGAAGCGGGCTGTCGATGACCTTTTCGGCACCCACTTCCTGCAACGCAGCCAGAGCCGCCGAACGATCAACGCCCGGTACCAGCCGCAGAAAGCGCAGCACCGAGAGAGGCAGGGTCTGGTCCACATGCAGCTTTTGCGGCATGTAACCGACCCGCAGGCCAGGCTTGCGCCAGACTGTACCGGCATCGGGCTTGAGCAGCCCCAACACGGCACGCACCAGCGTCGTCTTGCCAGCGCCGTTGGGGCCGATCAGGGTAACGATTTCGCCAGGGCTGACATTCAACTGAATATTGTGCAGCACGTTTTGCCCGGCGAGCGTGACAGCGACCTGCTCCAGGCGAATCAACGCATTACTCATCATGCGGCCTTGCAACCGGAACAGATGCCGACGATTTCGACGGTCTGGCCTTCAACCTGAAAACCGACTTCTTTGGCAGCATTGATCACGGCATCGCTGATGGAAGCATGCTGCAGTTCAATGGCGGCGTGACACTCGCGGCAGATCAGGAACTGGCCCTGATGCGCGTGGGTCGGGTGGTTGCAGCCGGTAAAGGCGTTGAGCGAGGCAATGCGATGCACCAGGCCGTTTTCCAGAAGGAAATCCAGCGCCCGGTAAACGGTAGGCGGCGCGGCGCGGCGACCGTCTTCATCGCTCAGCACGGCAAGGATGTCGTATGCACCCAACGGCTTGTGACTTTGCCAGACCAGTTCCAGCACGCGACGACGCAGCGTGGTCAGGCGCAGACCTTTGCTGGCGCACAGCGCATCGGCTTCTGTGAGCGCGGAATGCACGCAATGTGAGTGATCATGAGGACGGCTGGCCAGCGGTGTAATAGGCATGAGCGGCGACGATATTTGCTAGAGACGTTATTATGTTACCCGTTCCTGTCTTATATGAGTGGTTCAAGTGCGCCGTCTTTTTAACCTTTTTGTCGTTTTGTCGGCCAGTTGGCTGGCTGCCGCCCCCGCCCAGGCCGAGGTTCGGGTCCTGACCAGCATCAAGCCATTGCAACTGATTGCGGCTGCCGTACAGGATGGCGTGGGTACACCTGAAGTACTTTTGCCGCCCGGCGCATCGCCGCATCACTATGCCTTGCGTCCATCCGACGTACGGCGTGTGAACGAGGTCGAACTGCTCTACTGGATCGGCCCGGACATGGAAAGCTTCCTGCCGCGTGTCATTCAGGGCCGCAAACTGCCAGCGGTTGCTGTGCAAAGTTTGCCCGGCATGCATTTGCGTCATTTCGAGGCTGACAATGCTTCACATGACGATCACGACCATAGTCATGGTGCAGACGAGCACGACCACGATCACCGGCCGGGCAGCCTGGACTCGCATTTGTGGCTGTCCTCGTTCAACGCCCGGGTGATTGCCGCGAAGATGGCTACCGACCTCGGCGCCGCCGATCCGGACAACGCCGCTCGCTACAAGAGCAATGCCGAAGCCTTCGCCAAGCGTCTCGATGCGCTGGATACCCGGATCAAAAGCCGCGTCAGCGCTGTGTCGGGCAAACCTTATTTCGTCTTCCATGAAGCCTTCGACTACTTCGAGGAGGCCTATGGGCTCAAGCACACCGGCGTGTTCAGCGTCGCAGCAGAGATCCAGCCCGGCGCCCAGCATGTCGCAGCCATGCGCGAGCGCTTGAAGGAAGTGGGCAAGACCTGTGTGTTCAGCGAGCCGCCATTGCGTCCGCGCCTCGCCGAAACCCTGACGGCGGGCTTGCCGGTGAAACTGGCTGAACTGGATGCACTGGGCGGCTACACACCGGCGACGGCTCAAGGTTATGAGCAGGTGTTGCAGAAGCTGGGTGATGATCTGGCGGGGTGCCTGGAAGGTTTGTAGCGCTTGCTTCGCGCATGAATTCGCTCCTTCGGCGTAGGAGCGAATTCATGCGCGAAAAACCTCTTTACAGCGCAAACGGCAACGGCAGATGAACATCCTGGCGCTGTGCCAGGCGCTTCTCGAACTCTGACGGATCATGGATCAGCACGTCTTGCCCGGCAAAGGACTCAGCCGCGATCAGGCGTGACAGCCAGAAACGCACACACCCCACGCGCAGCATGGTTGCCCAAAGTTTTGTTTCAGCAGCGGTGAACGGTCGCAAGGCCGCATAGGCGCCCAGCAGGGCTCTGGCGCGTACCGGGTCGATCTGGCCGTATTCATGGGAGCACCAGTCGTTCAACGCAATGGCCAGGTCATACAGCATCGGGCCGGAGCAGGCGTTGTAGAAGTCGATCAGCCCGGTCAGGTGCGTACCTTCAAACAGGGCATTGTCGCGGAACAGGTCGGCGTGCAGGTTGGCCCGAGGCAACGCCATGATCTGCGGCTTGAGCGCTTCGATCTCCTGCAAGGCCTTTTCCAGCAGTGTTCTTTGTGGCTCGCCCAGATGCGAAAGGAAGTTCGTGCCCTCGCTGAGCATCCAGTCTAGGCCGCGATCGGTCTTGCGCTCCAGAACATTGCCGCGCGTCGCCAGATGCAGATTGCCGAGCAGCTCGCCGATCTGCACGCAATGCTGGGTGTTGGGTTCACTGATGTGCTTGCCCGGCAGCCGCGGCTGCAGGAGCGCCGGTTTTTCCGCAAGTTCACGCAGCGCCTGACCATCGGTGGTGCGCAGGGCGTAAGGCACCGGCAAGTCGGCGTTGTGCAGCACGTCCAGCAGTTCGATGAAGAACGGCAAATCCTGAATAGGGCCACGCTCGACGAGGGTCAGGACGAACTCGCCCTGTTCCAGACTGATGAAGTAATTGGTGTTTTCACTACCTGCGGCAATGCCTTGAAAGTCGAGCAAACGGCCGAGCCCGTACGGGGCAAGAAATGTTTCCAGCTCGGGCCGAGCCAGTGGGGTAAAAACGGACATATCAGGACTGCCAGCAAAATTAAGTGAATTTAGGGTGTTACCAGCTGAATATTTCCCATTGAGGGATCAGCATGTCCGGTTGGTCCGAACGGATGAAATTGGGACTCGTACCATCGGCACGCACAAGAAAGTAAGGTTTTCCATTCTTGGGCGTGATTTTCACCGCATAAAGAAATCCGTTCTGACGGTACTCCTGAATGGTCTTGTCGCCGTCGGTGCGAATGGTAACGTCTGGAGCGTCCGCAGGAGAATCCTCGGCTGCAATCACCAGGGGACAAAATACCAACAGCCCAGCCAACAACAGTCGATTTGCCGTGCGCATGATAACCTTGTCCCTTTGTCGTCAATGGTCCTCGCATTCTAGCGCCGACCCCGCCGAAAAGGTTGATTCTGCTCATGAGCCAAGCGCCCCTCGTCCTGGTGGACGGTTCTTCTTACCTGTACCGCGCCTTTCATGCGCTGCCACCTCTCACCACGTCCAAAGGTTTGCCGACGGGGGCCGTCAAGGGCGTGCTGAACATGCTCAAGAGCCTGCGCCGGCAATACCCGAAAAGCCCCTTCGCGGTGGTTTTCGATGCCAAGGGCGGGACTTTCCGGGACGATCTGTTCGCCGAGTACAAAGCCAACCGCCCAAGCATGCCGGACGATCTGCGCGTCCAGGTCGACCTGTTGCATGCCTGCGTCAAAGGGCTGGGTTACCCGCTGCTGTGCGTGGAAGGTGTCGAGGCTGACGACGTGATCGGCACCCTGGCGCGCAGTAGCGCGGCGGCGGATCGGCCGGTGATCATCTCCACTGGCGACAAGGACATGGCGCAACTGGTCGACGGCCACATTACGCTGGTCAACACTATGACCGGTAGCGTGCTGGATGTCCCTGGCGTTAAAGAGAAATTCGGCGTCGGTCCTGAGCACATCATCGATTATCTGGCCCTGATGGGCGATAAAGTCGACAACATCCCCGGCGTTCCAGGCGTAGGCGAAAAAACGGCCGTGGGCCTGCTGGTGGGTGTGGGCGGTGGCTTGAAAGAGCTGTATGAAAACCTCGACTCGGTGGCGGGCATGGCCTTCCGGGGAGCCAAGACCCTGGCACCCAAGCTCGAAGAACATCGCGACATGGCGTTTCTGTCCTATGAGCTGGCGACCATCAAGGTCGATGTGCCGCTGGACATCACTCTCGACGAGTTGCAGGTCGGCGAGCCGGATCTGGAAAAGCTCACCGAGCTTTATACCGAGCTTGAATTCAAGAGCTGGCTTGAGGATCTGCAACGGCAAGCCAAGCGCGCCGGTGTGGAAATCGTCAAGGAAGAAGTCGCCTCCGAAATCGAGCTGCACTACGAAACCGTCCTCGATCAGGCCCGCTTCGACGTCTGGCTGGAAAAACTGCGCACCGCCAAACTGATCGCCTTCGATACCGAAACCACCGGGCTGGATGCGCAAAAGGCGCAACTGGTGGGCCTTTCCTTTGCGGTCAAGACCGGTGAAGCCGCCTATATTCCGCTGACCCACTCCTACATGGGCGTGCCGGACCAACTGGACCGCGACACCGTATTGCTGGCCCTCAAGCCGCTGCTGGAAGACCCGGCCATCCTGAAGGTCGGGCAGAACGCCAAGTTCGACATGAACATTCTGGCCAACTGCGCCATTGGTGGCGATCAGGAAAATGGCATTACCGTGCGAGGCGTTGCCTTCGACACCATGCTTGAGTCCTATGTGCTGAATTCCGTAGCCACTGCCCACAACATGGACAGCCTGGCGCTGAAGTATCTTGGTCACCAGACCACCAGCTTTGAAGACATCGCCGGTAAAGGCAAGAAGCAACTGACGTTCGACCAGATAGCTCTGGAGCAGGCCGGCCCTTATGCGGCTGAAGATGCAGACGTGACCTTGCGTCTGCACCAGACTCTTTTTGCAAAGCTGGAAGCCGAGCCTGCGCTGTCCCGCGTTCTGACCGAAATCGAAATGCCGCTGGTGCCTGTACTGGCGAAGATCGAACGCGAAGGCGCGAAAGTGGATGCCAATCTGCTCGGCATTCAAAGTGTCGAGTTGGGCAACACCATGGTCGAACTGGAGCGCCAGGCTTTTGTTCTGGTAGGCGAGGAGTTCAACCTGGGCTCCACGACCCAGCTCGGGAAAATCCTTTATGAAAAACTGAACCTGCCGATTCTTGGCAAAACGCCCACGGGCAAGCCTTCGACCTCGGAAGATGTGCTGGTCAAGCTGGCCGAGCAAGGCCATGAGCTTCCCACCTTGCTGTTGCAGTACCGCTCGATCAGCAAGCTGAAAAGCACCTACACCGACAGCCTGCCAGGGCAGATCAACCCGAGGACCGGTCGCGTTCACACGTCCTATAACCAGGCGGGCGCCGCAACGGGACGGTTCTCGTCCAGCGAACCCAACCTGCAGAACATCCCGGTGCGCACAGCAGAAGGGCGCAGGATTCGTCAGGCATTCGTTGCCCAGCCGGGTTACAAACTGCTGGCAGCGGACTATTCGCAGATCGAGTTGCGGATCATGGCGCACCTGGCCAGCGACGAAGGGTTGCTGGATGCTTTCCGCAATGGCCTGGACGTGCACCGTGCGACGGCGGCCGAGGTTTTCGGGGTCGAGCTGGATGAGGTCACCAACGATCAGCGCCGCAGCGCCAAAGCGATCAATTTCGGGCTGATCTACGGCATGGGCGCATCGGGCCTGGCTCGTCAGATCGGCGTCGATGGCAAGCAGGCCAAGGCGTATATCGAGCGTTACTTCGCTCGCTACCCTGGCGTGCGAGAGTACATGGAGCGCACTCGCGAGAAAGCCAAAGAGCAGGGCTATGTCGAAACATTCTTCGGGCGTCGCCTCTACCTTCCGGACATCAACTCCGACAACGGCATGAAACGCGCCGGGGCCGAGCGCACAGCGATCAACGCACCGATGCAAGGCACAGCCGCCGATATCATCAAGAAAGCCATGGTTGCAGTGAACAGCTGGCTGGAAGAGTCGGGCCTCGATGCCCGCGTCATCCTGCAGGTTCACGACGAACTGGTACTGGAAGTGCGCGAGGATCTGGTCGAGCAGATCAGCGAGCAGATTCGCCCGCATATGAGCGGCGCTGCGCAACTGGCCGTGCCGTTGCTGGTTGAAGTGGGCGTGGGCAACAACTGGGACGAGGCGCACTGATCGCCCTGCCTGCATGAACTTTTCGGCTGGCCGGGAACTTAACCGGCCAGCTGCGAGTCAGAGATTTCGACGGGTTGAGAAACCCGTCATGCTCCTAGTTGTGTTAAGTGTTGGCAGATATCCGGATCCCGCCCTAAGGGTCTGGACCTTGAACCCCGAACTTCCCCCCTCCCCATATGAAGTCCGGGGTTTTTTTTGCCTGCGATTTACCCTTCGGCAGGCGCTTTGTCTTCCAGCTCCATCCAGTCGGCCAGAACGGTATAGGCTTCTTCCAGGCCCATGCGCTTTGGTGCCGAGAACAGCTGGATGGTGACCGCTTCGCCCCAGCCCTTGCGGATCTGCGACTGAACCTTGAGCAGCGTGTTTTTGGCTGCGCCGTAGGTCAGTTTGTCAGCCTTGGTCAGCAGGACATGCATCGGCATCTGGCTGGCGATTGCCCAGTCCAGCATGAGGATGTCGAAGTCGGTCATTGGATGACGGATGTCCATCATCAGAATCAGGCCCTTCAGGCTTTCGCGGCTGCCCAGATAGGCTTCCAGGTGACGCTGCCAGTGTTGCTTGAGCGGGATCGGCACTTTGGCGTAGCCGTAGCCGGGCAGGTCCACCAGACGGCGGTCGTCATCAAGCTTGAAGAAGTTCAGCAGTTGCGTACGCCCCGGCGTTTTCGAGGTGCGCGCCAGGCTGGCGTGGGTCAGCGTATTGAGCGCGCTGGACTTGCCCGCGTTGGAACGCCCGGCAAACGCGACTTCATAGCCTTCGTCATCAGGGCACTGATCGACCTTGGCGGCGCTGAGCATGAAAGTGGACTGTTGGCACAGGCCGAGGATGGGGTTCTTGAGTTGCATGTGATTTCCGGTGAAGGCCTTGCCTGCAAGGGGTGCGGCAAGAGGTGTCGTTTCCGTTTGGATAGCGCGAGTATATAATGCCGCAAATTTTGTGTGTGAATTCCCCGGCAGCGGGGGAAGAACACCGAAGCGAGAACTAATATGCGCATTAGAACGCAGTCCGCTTTCAACCTGAAAGGTTTTTACTGCGCAAGAGGGTTTTGGAGCTCCTTTTGCCAGGATCGTAACAATGCCGCGCGTGAAATGTGCAAGGACCGCAGTAGTCAGCATTTGCGAACCATCATCCTGGAGATGAGCAAATCACCTGCTACCTAACTTTTCACCATTAGCCGATCTGGATTACCTGATGAACAAATTATTCGTGAGTCTGCTGTTGACGCTGGGCATCAGTGGGGCGACCCAGGCAGCCGACGTTACCGGCGATGCGGCTGCCGGTCAGGCAAAGGCAGCCGTGTGTGGCGCCTGTCATGGAACTGATGGCAACAGTCTGGCTCCCAACTTCCCGAAACTGGCAGGCCAGGGCCAGCGCTACCTGCTCAAGCAGTTGCACGAGATCAAGGATGGCAAGCGACCGGTACTGGAAATGACCGGATTGCTGACTCCGTTCAACGATCAGGACCTTGCGGACATCTCCGCCTATTACGCCAGCCAGAAAGGCAGCATCGGTGCAGCCGACGCCAGTCTGGTGGCCCGCGGCGAAGCACTGTTCCGCGGCGGCAAGCTGGATCAGGGCATGCCAGCCTGCACCGGCTGCCACTCACCTGACGGCACCGGCAATGCTCCGGCCGGTTATCCACATCTGGGTGGCCAGCACGCCGATTACATCAAGAAACAATTGACTGCATTCCGCGAAGGCGATCGGGTCAATGATGGTGACACCATGGTCATGCGCTCTATCGCGGCCAAGCTGAGCAACAAGGATATCGAGGCTCTGGCGCAATATATCCAGGGCCTGCACTGATCGATTCACAGGCATTCGTGCAAGCAATCTGCGGTTCAGACGTGACGTGCTTCATGACACATGCAAAAAGGGTGGCCCGGGCTGCCCTTTTTTTTGATCGCCAGCGTTACACTAAGAACTCACGCCTTGGTGGCTGGTCGAAAAACCGTCGCGTCAAGGCGACTCAATCTGCTCAGGAGTAAAGCATGCGTAATCTGATCATCAGCGCCGCTCTGGTTGCCGCCAGCCTGTTCGGTATGTCCGCCCAGGCTGCCGCACCCATCGAAGCTGGTAAGCAATATGTTGTATTGAACAGCGCTGTGCCTGTTTCCGAGCCAGGCAAGATCGAAGTAGTAGAGTTGTTCTGGTATGGCTGCCCGCATTGCTATGCATTCGAGCCGACCATCAACCCATGGGCTGAAAAACTGCCTGAGGACGTCAATTTCGTCCGTATCCCGGCAATGTTCGGCGGCGCCTGGGATGCCCACGGTCAACTGTTCATCACCCTGGACACCATGGGCGTAGAGCACAAGGTTCACGCGGCTGTATTCAACGCAATCCAGAAAGACCGCAAGCCGCTGACCAAGCCGGAAGACATGGCTGATTTCGTCGCCACACAGGGTATCGACAGAGCCAAGTTCCTCGAAACCTTCAACTCCTTCGCAGTGAAAGGCAAGATTGCCCAGTACAAGGAGCTGGCCAAGAAGTACGAAGTGACCGGCGTACCGACCATGATCGTTAACGGTAAATACCGTTTCGACCTGGGCAGCTCCGGTGGCCCGGAAGCGACCCTGGAAGTTGCTGACCAGCTGATCGCCAAAGAGCGAGCGGCCGCCAAGGCAAGCAAGTAAGAGCCGTTCGCCATGCGCCGCTGGGGCAAGGGCACGGAGCGAGTCGTTGGCCTGCATGATCCGCAGGTCAACGAACACCATCTGCTGCAAAGCGGACTGCCAGCCGATGGCCGGCTTCGGTTGCTCAGCTTCAACATCCAGGTCGGTATCAGCACCGAGCGTTACCGGCACTACCTGACACGCGGCTGGCAACATCTGCTGCCCCACGGTGGACGTGCGGGCAATCTGCAGAAGATCGGCGATCTTCTCAACGATTTCGATCTGGTGGCGTTGCAGGAAGCCGATGGCGGCAGCCTGCGTTCCGGCTTCATCAATCAGGTCGAACATCTGGCCCACCTCGGTTCCTTTCCCTACTGGTATCAGCAGCTCAATCGCAACCTGGGTCGTCTGGGCCAGCACAGCAATGGCGTGCTCAGCCGCCTGCGTCCCGGCAAGATCGAAGATCACCCATTGCCCGGACCTGCCGGACGCGGTGCCATTCTTGTCCGTTTCGGGGAAGGCGAGGACGCGCTGGTGGTGGTCATGATGCATCTGGCCCTTGGGCCACGCACTCGTGTACGGCAACTGGCCTATATCCGGGAACTGATTGGCGGTTATCGCCACCAGATCCTCATGGGCGACATGAACACCCATGCCAACGACTTGCTGGAACATTCGCCGCTGCGCGATCTTGGTCTTCTGGCCCCGCAAGTCGAGGCAACCTTTCCCAGCTGGCGGCCACAGCGCTGCCTCGATCATATTCTGCTCAGCCCGACACTGACGCTCGAACGTGTTCAGGTACTGGCCCAACCCATTTCCGATCACCTGCCCGTTGCTGTAGAGATTCGCCTGCCTGCTTCGCTGTGTGGGGACTCGCTACCCGTGCTTTCTGGTGGACCCCTTGAATGAGCGAAGAAGCCGAGCGCTGGAAAGAGAAGTATCTCAAGGGTATCGAGCAGCAGGACAGACTGGCGGAACGCTGGAACGCCCGGCTCGACTTGCTGCGCCGAGGTCTGGTCCGCAGTAGTCTCGCGGCGGAAGGTACCGACCGCTCTGTCGACGAATGCATGAAGGAAATGCGCGAAATCGTGCGCAAGGACGACATGGATGCGGGCTTGGCCGCTCTGATACCGCGCCTTGAAAAGGCAGTGCTGGACTCTGAGCAACGTCGTGAAGTGCGGGTCGGGCAGATCAGCAGCGCCTTGAATGCGCTGGTAACCCAACTGCAATCCTTGCCGCTGCCCCGCGAGGTACGCAAACCCCTCAAGCGTTTTGCCAAGGATCTTGAGGACCGCGCCGCCCAGGCTCGGGAATTGCCGTTGCTGCTGAGCGAACTCAGCGGTTTGCAAGGCAAGGCGCTGACCTTGCTTGAAAAGCACGAAGAAGGCCCTCGCCCCGGAATCCTGCAACGCCTGTTCGGCACCCGCGAAGAACATGGCGAGGCGGCCCATGGCCCCGAAAGCGCTCAGCTCGTTCATCCGTCTGTACCTGCCTCTGCCGAGCCGGAGCATGAAGACGTTAACGAGGTCCCTGAGCCCGCCCCCGCGCCAGTACCAAAAATCGAGATTGCCCCCCCCAAAGCCGAGGCAAAGACAGAGACTCCCGCTCCCGCACCTGTGGTTGAGCCCGTCGCTGAAGCGCCAAAGCCGGTTGAGGTGGTAGCCGCCGCTCCCGCCCCAGTCGAAAAAACGGTTCCCGCACCGGTGCCGGCTCCGCCGCAAGACTTGCTGACGCCAACGCCCACCGTGCCTTACGAGTATGTTCCCATCGAACAAGCCTCCGTCGAGAGCGACAGCGAAGATGAGCCAGCGCTTGATGAGGAAGAAACCAGCGAGGGTGATCCCAACTATTCCCTGCCTTACTCCCCGGAGCCGAGCTACAGCTCGGTGGCGACCCATATCGAAGAAACCTTGCTGGGGCTGCTCAAGGACCTGACCTTGTCAGAGCACCATCGCCCGCAAGTCGAAGACATGCAGTTACGCCTCAAACACGGGCTCAACTGGTATGAACTGCTGCCGATCCTCGACGATCTGGCCGTTCTGATGCTGGCGATCAATAACGGTGGCCAGCAGGAATTCGGGACGTATCTCAAGCAACTCAACGAGCGGCTGGAGTCGTTCCAGAGCCATCTGCAGGCCGCCAGCGAAGATCATGCAGAAAACCAGTCCACCGCTCGCGATCTCAACGAGCAGTTGCGCGAACAGGTGGGTGGCTTGCAGAGCAGCGTCCAGGACGCCTCCGACCTGCCCAGCCTCAAGCAGGTACTGGATAAGCGACTGGAAGGCCTGCTCAGCACGATGGATCACTATCAGCGCAAACGTGATGACCGCGAGCAGGAGGTCGCCTCGCGACTGCAAGGCCTCGCCGCCCGTGTCGCCAGCATGGAGCAGGAAGCCCTGGGTTTCCGAAGTCACCTTGAAGAGCAACGCCAGAAAGCCCTGATCGACCCGTTGACCAGCCTGCCCAACCGTGCGGCATGGGGCGAGCGTCTGGAGCAGGAAATCGCACAATGGCAACAGGACAAGAACAGCCTGTTGGTGTGCATGCTGGATCTGGATCACTTCAAGCGGATCAACGACGGCTACGGGCATCTGGCCGGTGACAAGGTGCTGAAGATCGTAGCCAGCGTCCTGAAAAAACGCATCCGCCCTACAGACTTCCTGGCCCGCTTCGGCGGCGAAGAGTTCGTCATGCTCATGCCTGCCACCCACGTCTCGACAGCCCTGACGCTGCTCGATGAACTGCGGGCTGCGGTCGAACTGTGCCCGTTTCACTTCAAGGGCGAACGGGTAACGATCACAGTATCCATGGGCGTAACCGCCTTGCGCACCGGCGAGCGCAGCGATATCGCGCTCAAACGGGCCGATCAGGCGCTGTATCGGGCCAAGGAAAACGGCAGGAATTGCGTCGAACAGGGCTGACTGAAACATCTGGAATCCATCGACGTTTCACAGATGAAGCAATTCGGTCGCATTTTGTTATGATGTTGCATTTGCTGCCGACGTATCCTGACTGCCATGAAGCTGTTCTTCCCTGCATTCCTCCTTCTGGTCCTGACTGCCTGTTCCAGCGGGCCAAAACTCGATACCAGCCATCCTTCGGTCAATCATGACGGCCGTGTTCAGTACGTCATCATGCACTACACCTCCGCCTCGCTTGAGCGCTCGCTGGAGTTGTTGACCCATGGCGAAGTCAGCAGCCATTACCTGATCGGCGATGACAACCCGGCAACGATCTACAAGCTGGTCGATGAAAGTGCCCGCGCCTGGCATGCCGGCGAGAGTGAATGGGAAGGCCGTACCTGGCTCAACTCCAGCTCGATCGGCATCGAGATCGTCAACCCCGGCTACACCGATACGCCCACGGGACGCCTCTGGTATCCGTACACCGAAAGCCAGGTCCAGTCGATCATCGTGCTGCTCAAGGACATCATCAAGCGCAACAATATCGACCCCCGGCACATC
The DNA here is from genome assembly GCF_900187465.1 of Pseudomonas sp. Irchel 3A18. Lineage (NCBI taxonomy): Bacteria > Pseudomonadati > Pseudomonadota > Gammaproteobacteria > Pseudomonadales > Pseudomonadaceae > Pseudomonas > Pseudomonas sp. Irchel 3A18. Next base: position 154,448 of record NZ_FYDI01000009.1, on the reverse strand, counting down.
ATCGGACACAGCGATATCGCCCCGATGCGCAAGCTGGACCCGGGCCCGCTGTTCCCCTGGAAACGACTGGCTCATGAAGGTATCGGCATCTGGCCAGACGAACGGCAGGTCGCTCAGCGTCAGGCGCAGATGATGGATAACCTGCCCAGCATCATCTGGTTCCAGGAACAATTGGCACGCCTGGGTTACACCACGCCGCAGACCGGCGAGCTGGACACCGCTACACGCAACGTTCTGGCTGCTTTCCAGATGCATTACCGTCCGGCGCGTTTCGACGGGCAACCCGATATCCAGAGCGCAGCCATCCTGAAGGTGCTCAACCGGGTCGACTAAATCTGGCTTCAGGGCTGCATTCTTTACCAAGCTATTTGCGCGCTTGTTGCTATACCTGATGGATATTCCATGCGGATATCCACCGATGCTCATCGCGCAAACGCGCTTTCGCATTCACCTTTCCCACCCTTGGCTGCTGGCGTTGCTGGCGGCCTTGTTGAGCGCGGCTGTCTTTTTATTCGGCAGTTTCGGGCTGGCCATGCATCAGGCGCGACAAAACGAAAGCCTGCAGATGAACGCTCAGGGCGAGCGCTTCCTGGTGCGACTGGAGCAGCTTTTCGGTCAACTGAGAGCCGGGCTGGATCAACTGGAGCAGCAACCGCTGAGGCGATGCAGCCCGGAGATGGTCGGGCGCTTGCGCGAGGTCATTTCCAGCCACCGCTTCATTTATGAAGCCGCGTATGTGGGAGACGCACGCACCTGCTCCAGTTGGCCACGGCCCAAGGTGCTCAGCGAACCACGGGAGCCCGACATTCGCGGCCCGACCTACGATTACTGGCTCAACACCTCGACCCAGCCGGACGATAATCTGGCGGCACTGGTATTAGGCCGTGGCGATTTTCGGATATCGACTTCACGGGGACATCTGACGGATGTGGTGGATCTTCCGGCGGGCGGCAGTCTGCTGGTGGTACTCGATAACGGCACCCGGGCGATACCGGTGCTGGGACCGGCGCAAGCCTGGCCGCCCGTGAAAGACTGGTTGCCGGACAGCAACACCACGCTGATCACGACAGCGAACCAACTGATCTACCGCATGCCCACCCAGAGCCCGGAATATCAACTGGTGCTGATAACCCCGCGCACCGACTTGCAGGTAAAGATCACCGGAGCCTGGAGGTTGCTGGTGCCCGCCAGCCTGTTAATGTCTTTATGCATCGCGGCGCTGGTCCTGCAATTGATGCAGCAGCGCAAATCCCTGGGGGCCGAGTTATCGGGGGCGTTGCGGCGCGAGGAATTGAAAGTCCTCTATCAACCCATCTTCAACCTTGAAACCGGCTTGTGTGTGGGTGCCGAAGCGCTGGTGCGCTGGCGCAGGCCGGACGGCACACTGACCAGCCCGGACCTGTTCATCCCGCTGGCTGAAAACACCGGGCAGATCCGCCAAATCACCGACTTTGTCTTGCAGCAGTCGCTGGAAAAACTCGGACCGCTATTGCGCGCCAACCCGCATCTGTACGTTTCGGTGAACCTGGCAGCCTGCGATGTCATCGCCCCGCGTATTGGTCGCGTAACGGCCAGATTGCTGGCCCAGCACAAGGTGGCTGCCCGACAGATCGCGTTCGAGGTGACCGAGCGCGGCCTGATCGATGTGGTCGTGGCGCGCAACCACCTGCAAATGCTGCGCGACCGCGGCCATCAGATCCTGATCGATGACTTCGGCACCGGCTATTGCAGCCTGGCCTACCTGCAAACCTTGCCGGTGGACTGCCTGAAAATCGACAAGGCCTTCATTGATGCATTAGGCCACGACGCCGCCAGCAGCGGTGTGGCGCCCCATATCATCCGCATGGCCCACGCCCTGCAATTGCGGGTGATCGCCGAAGGCATAGAGTTTGAATCCCAGGCCCACCTGCTCAGGAGCGAAGGCGTCGTCTACGGCCAGGGCTGGCTATTCGCCCGCCCTCTGACCGCCACCCGATTCTGCGAACTGGTCACCGGCGGTCGAAGAGGGACGGGGCGGCGCAAAGATGATGTGGCGTGAGGGCAGCAAGCCAGGTTTTTGCGTTTCCGATCCCGGAGTAGGAGAACAGTTACCCGTCACAGAGGCAACGCCATGTAAAACTGCGTCCCCTGCCCAGGTCGTGAGTAGACGCCCATTCGCCCACCGTGCAGTTGCACGATTTCCTTGCACAGCGCCAGGCCGAGACCGGCGCCTCCTTTCTTGCGGCCTACCTGCACGAACGGTTCAAAGATTCTTCCTTGTTGCCCGTAAGGAATACCTTCGCCGTTGTCTTCAATGCTGATGATTGCACGCTCGCCATGACGGCGGGCCTGCAGGCGGATCAAGCCGCTTTCAGGGGTGTGACGCAGTGCGTTGTCCAGCAGGTTATCCAGCACCCGCTCCAGCTGCGCCTGATCGGCATGCAAATGGGAGACGGGCTCCTGAATGTCCAGCATCAGAGTGATGTCGCGCAACCTGGCCTGTTCCTCGAAGCGGCCTCTGGCTTCTTCGAGCAGGTTTTTGATTGAGCAAGGAGCCAGCTTGAGTTTCTGCAATCCGTTCTGGTAACGCGAGAAATTCAGCAGGTCGTTGATCAGTTGCATCAGGCGCTGCATTTCTTCGGTGATGGTATTGAGCAAGTCCGCTTCGCGGGACTCTGCCGCAAAATGCAGACGCTCCTGCAACAACCCGAAGGCCATGTGGATACCGGTCACCGGTGTGCGCAGTTCATGAGAAGCGCGCAGGACGAACTCGCTGCGCACCCGCTCGAACGCCCGTTGCTCGGTCACATCACGCAGCACCATCACGGCACCGAGAATGTGGCCTTTGGTATGGCTGACGGGTGTCAGGCTGTAGGTCAGCAGCCTGGATTCGCCATCGATATCGATACCCAGGTCTTCCGGCGCATGCTCCAGAGTCCCGCCACGCAGGATCAGGAATAACTGTTCATCCAGTTCTGGATGCTCCAGCGCTTCACCCAGACCACGCCCGAGACGACTCTCGTCCCAGCCGAGCTGGCGCTGAGCTACAGGGTTCAAATGCTCCAGACGGCCTTGGCGATCGATCATCAGCAGGCCGTCGTCGATGCTGTCGAGCACCGCTTGCAGACGCTGCTGGCCAGCAAGCAACTCATCGACATTGGTGGCCTGATGCTGACGCAAAGCCTCGGCCATGAGGCCGAAACGTCGGGTCAGCAGGTTCATTTCGGCTGCCGAAGAGATCGGCAGCGTCACTTCATAGTTGCCCTGGCCGATATTATCGGCCGCCTTGGCCAAGGCCTCGATGGGAGCGCCAAAGCGATGGGCAATGCCATGGGCAGTGATGAATCCGACGCACAGCACCGCGATGCCTACCAACCCAAGCAACCCGGCAATCCACAGCGCACGCTCCCGGGAATAGGCTTCGGCAGTGCTGATGTTCTGCAGGGCCTCGCCATGGGTATCCAGCAAGTCGTTGCGCAAGGCGTCGAAGCTGTCCCGCAGCTCCGGATTTTCATGCATTGCACGCGTGTCGTCCGCGAAGCGCTGAGAGGCCTCGATGAAACGCTGATAGTACCGGCTCGTATTCTCGAAGCGACCCTGCACCATGTTTTGCGCATCACGCTCGATGCCTTCGGCCAGCAACGTGTGAAACTCATCCTGATAGGTCTTCAGCACGCGCTTGTCAGGCGACGGGCTGATCATTATCACCAGTTGATCACCAAGGTTCTGCCGCAGCTTCAGGCCCAGCTCGAGGTTGCTGATATTGCCCTGGATCAGCGCTTCCTGACTCTTGGCCATTTGCATGACACTGACCAGACCCAGCAGCAGCCCCAGCAACGCAACCGTCATCAACGCCGAAATGCTAAGGAACAGGCGGGTACGTAACTTCATTGCCAGTTTCATACAGAACAACTCATAAGTTGTACTGCTTACGCTTGCGATAAAGCGTCGAAGAGTCGATGCCCAGAGTCTTCGCGGCCTGATCGAGCGTGTCGCTGGTAGCCAGGACCGCACCGATATGAGCCTTTTCCAGCTCATCCAGGCTCAAGGCAGCGCCCACGCGAGGCGCGTTGTTGGTCGGGACTTCGGCCATGCCCAAATGGCTGACTTCGACACGCTCCTGCGGGCAGATGATGCTGGCGCGCTCGATGACGTTACGCAGTTCACGGATATTGCCGGGCCAGCGGTAGTTGAGCAGTGCCGCACGGGCTTCGTCGCTGAACCCGCGAGCCGGTCGGGCGTAATCCTTGACGAAGCGCGCCAGGAAGCGGTCAGCCAGCGTCAGAATGTCTTCGCTTCGCTCACGCAGCGCCGGAAGGTGAAGGGTGATCACGTTCAGGCGATACAGCAGATCCTCACGGAAGCGCCCGCTGCGCACCATGTCTTCCAGGTTCAGGTTGGTGGCCGCCAGAATCCGTACATCGGCACGCCGCGTGACCGGGTCGCCGACGCGCTCGTATTCCTTGTCCTGAATAAAGCGAAGCAACTTGGGTTGTAACGTGAGTGGAAAATCGCCGATTTCATCAAGAAACAGCGTGCCGCCATCCGCCTGATTGACACGACCCAAGGTACTTTCGCTGGCGCCGGTAAAGGCTCCACGACTGTGACCGAACAGTTCGCTTTCCATCAGTTCGGCAGTCAGGGAAGGGCAGTTGATGGTGACGCAGGACTTCTTGGCCCGCTTGCTCCAGCCATGAATGGCGCGAGCCAGTTCACCTTTACCGGTACCGGATTCGCCCAGGATCAGGATGTTGGCGTCGGTCACGGCAACCTGCCGAGCCGTTTCCAGAATGGCCATCATCGACGGGCTGTGTGAGTCCAGGCCGTCCTTGGGTTTGCGTATCTCACCCTCCAACGCTTCCAGACGGGCAGACAACTGCCGGACTTCCAGCTGTTTGGCAGTGGCAAGACGCAGTTGGTCCGGGCTGCAAGGCTTGACCAGATAATCGGCGGCACCGGCCTGAATGGCATCGACCGCGGTATCGACCGCCGAATGGGCCGTGACGATCACTACGCGCATCCATGGCGCCTGAATACGCATCTGCGCCAGGACATCCAGCCCGTTGTCCTCGCCCAGACGCAAGTCCAGAAAGCACAGGTCGAACACCTGGCGCTGCATCAAGGTGTCGGCCTGGGCTGCGCTGTTGGCAGTGGCGACACTGTAACCCTCATCTTCCAGACAATACCGGAACGTGCGAAGGATGGCGGACTCGTCGTCCACTAGCAGAATACGGCCCTGATTCTCAGTGGCTGTCTCCATTTTTCCTACGCTCCTAAGTAAATGATCTTGGTTAGTGTCGGAATCATCGGGCAAGTTGCATGGTTGATTCTGATTGATTCTGTGACATGCATGTTAGCTATCTGTTCGAGCCTTGGCTAACCACCTGATTTTCCTGACGATATTTATTCCGCCTGTCATGGTTCGCAACCATGACCTCCCGATGCCACGGATTTATAGGTTTGAACAGGCTTTCAGGCATTCGTGCAGAACGCACGACCGCAGGGGGTCGATCGTGCAGCTTGCTGGCCGGAACTTTTTCGAGAATATCTCAAGCCTTTGATTTTATTGAGATTATTAAAAAATCAAAAAATGGCATGCAGCCTGCAATATCCCTTTCATCCAAGGCCTGACCTTATGGCCAACCACATTCACCACACCGTTCAGGTAAAGGGAGTTTAAGGATGAACAGCCAGCATATTGCTCATTTGCGTATTTCATCCTTGCACATCCAACAAGGCCTTTTTCTGCTGCTGGCCTTGCTCGTTACCCTGATTGCGGTCCAGCAATTCCAGAGCTGGGATCAGTCGCGTGAAGCGGCCCAGACCCAACAGAAAATCATCAAGATCAGCATGTCGCATCAGAGCCTGACGCGCACTGCACAGATCAATGGACTCGGAACCCAGCCGGTAGAGGGTCTGGTGTCTGCAAACGAAGAAGTAGTAACGCCGCAAAAATGGATCTTCTGATCCGGAAAAACCGAACGAAACGTTCCAAATTCAAATAGCTGTAAAAAGGAGTATCACCATGCTGAGTTGGGCTATCACGTTCTTGATCATCGCCATTGTCGCTGCCGTCCTGGGCTTCGGTGGTATCGCAGGCACTGCAACAGGTATCGCCAAGATTCTGTTCATCGTGTTCCTGGTCATGTTCGTCGTATCTTTCTTCTTCGGACGCCGTGGACGAGGCTGAGTAATGGGCAAATCCTTGCAATCACTGGCCGCCGCCCTGTTGATGGGCGGCAGTGCCATGGCAGTAGCCGCCAATGACGGTCAGGCTCGTGTCAATGAGCTGTTGAGTTCTGCGCCCGAGTACCGCCAGACGTGGACCAAGGTTGTACAGAAAGAGGAACGGTTGCCCGAATGGGTCATCAACCTGTCCGGTACTTCCGAACAGATGACAGCCGTCACCGAAGACGGGGACCCTTACCTCGTCGGCCCTCTGTGCGAAACCGCAGAAACCTGTCGCAGCAAACGCCTCATCGTGTCGTTCAGCCTCGATAAGGAAGATGCCTACGCCATGCTGGTCGAAGTGCCTGCCGGACTCCCGGCCGACAAATCGCCTACCCGGCATGCGACCTACCGTTTCCTGGGCAAACCGGATGAAGGCATGCAGCAATTGCTGAAAGAGCAATTGAGCAAAGACCCGAACTGGTACTGATTCCCCCTGACATCTCTTCAGGATCAGGCATGCGGACACACTCGCGCATGCCTGATCTCCCGTATCCCTCGACTTCTTCAGATGATACTGGCTGCGCTGCGAGTGCATAAGCGCCGTCTTGCCGTGTAACCTTGGCTGCCGCAACCAATCGACGAGGGTTTCATGGGTTGGTTCAACCGTCATAAATTCCTGCCTTTTCTCGCCTGGCTGCCCGGACAGACCCGCGCCAGCGTTGGCCGTGATGCATTGGTCGGGTTGAGTGGTGCCGTTCTGGCACTGCCACAATCCATCGCTTACGCGCTGATCGCCGGTCTTCCCCCGGAATATGGCTTGTACGCCGCCATCGTGCCGGTACTGATCGCCTGTCTGTGGGGTTCTTCGTGGCATTTGATCTGCGGGCCGACAGCCGCCATTTCCATCGTGCTGTATGCCAGCATCAGCCCTTTGGCGGTTCCGGCCAGTCAGGATTACATCACCCTCATCCTGTTACTGACGTTCATTGCCGGAGCATTTCAGTTGCTGCTGGGCATGATGCGCTTCGGCGCGCTGGTGAATTTCGTCTCGCATTCCGTGGTGCTGGGTTTCACGCTGGGTGCGGCCATCGTGATTGCCTTGGGGCAGATACCGAATCTGACCGGGATCGACCTGCCCAGCCAGAACACCGCCCTCAACAGCCTGACGGCGGTCCTCGAACACAGCCAGGAAATAGACAAGCCCTCGCTGATTCTCGGTCTGCTGACTCTGGCGCTGGGCATTACCCTGAAATATCTCGTGCCGCGCTGGCCGACGCTATTGATCGCGCTGGTGTCGAGCAGCCTGCTGGCCTGGCTGTGGCCTGCGATGTTTGGCCATGTGAAGGTGGTCAAGGCTTTCGTGGGACAGTTACCGCCTTTCAGCCCGCTGCCGCTGGACCTGGAGTTGATCCTCAAACTGCTGCCCACCGCAGTAGCCATAGGCATGCTCGGGCTGGTAAACAGCCTGTCAATTGCCCGTTCGCTGTCGGCGCGCTCTCAACAGTTGATCAATGCCAACCAGGAAGTCCGCGCCCAGGGCCTGTCGAACATGGTTGGCTCACTGTTTTCCGGCTACATGTCTGCAGGTTCCTTTACCCGCGCCGCCTTGAGTTATGAAGCCGGTGCACGCTCGCCTTTGGCGGGTGTATTTTCGGCGCTGTGGGTCATGCTGTTCGCCATTGTGGGCGCGTCATTGATTGCCCACATTCCGATTCCGGGCATGGCGGCCTCGATTCTGCTGATCTGCTGGGGGCTGGTGGATCATCGCGGTATCGCGGCGTTGTTCAGGGTCAGCCGTTCAGAGTTCTTCGTGATGGCGCTGACTTGTGTCGCAACCCTGCTGCTGGAGTTGCAGACCGCAATCTACGCGGGCGTGCTGGCTTCACTGTTCTTCTACCTCAAGCGCACGTCGCAGCCCAAGGTGCAGCAGTGGCGCGAAGGTGACGAAGACATCATGCGCGTCGGCGGGTCGATTTTCTTCGGCGCCAGTCACTACCTGCAAACCCGCCTGCAACGCACGGAAGGCAAGCACGTGGTGATCGACGCCCAGCACATCAACTTCATCGACTATTCGGGCGTGGAAATGCTGCACCAGGAGGCACGACGCCTGCTCAAACAGGACCGAACGCTGACTTTACGCCGCGCCCGGCAGCAGGTCGTCGAAGAATTGCAGAAGCTGGAAGGCGCGGACAAGTGCCCGATCCTGTTCGAGGATTAGGCGCTCGCCAACTGCCGCCGCATTTCGGCCAGGACCTGCGTGGAATCCGGCCGCACGCCGCGCCATAGCAGGAAGGCTTCGGCAGCCTGTTCCACAAGCATACCCAGGCCATCCACAGCCTGGGCTGCGCCGTGTTCGCTCGCCCAGCGACAGAAGGCGGTCGGCTCCTTGCCGTACATCATGTCGTAGCAGAAGGTATGACCCGACTGGATCAGGCTGGGGGCAATCGGCGGCAACTCGCCCGAGAGGCTGGCGGAGGTGGCGTTGATAATCAGGTCGACCGATTCTTCCAGCCAGTCGTAACCGCTGGCGAATACCGGACCGAGGTCGGTAAAGAGCTGAGCCAGGTTTTCGGCTTTTTCCACTGTCCGATTGGCAATCACCAGTGCAGCAGGTTTCTGCGCGAGCAACGGTTCCAGAGCCCCCCGAACAGCGCCACCGGCACCGAGCAGCAGGATACGCTGGCCTTGCAGGCTGACACCGTAATTGACCGTCAGATCACGCACCAGCCCGGCGCCATCGGTGTTATCCCCCAATAACGTGCCATCGGCCTGCTTGCTCAAGGTATTCACGGCACCTGCGCGCCGGGCACGTTGGGTCAGGCTGTCAGCCAGGCGATAAGCTTCTTCCTTGAACGGCACCGTCACATTGGCTCCGCGACCAGTCTGGAAAAAATTCCGGGCGAAGGCCGTGAAGTCATCCAGTGGCGCCAGCGCGGTTTGGTAATCCAGTTGCTGCTCTGTCTGCCTGGCGAACAGGCTGTGGATCAATGGCGACTTGCTGTGGCCGATGGGATTACCGAATACGACGTACTGGTCCATTTGTGTTCCTGTTGATGTGTTTATCGCCCGGTGCAGGTCTGTGTAGGAACGCATTCATTCGCGGATAAATCCGCTCCCACAAAAATCAGGGCTATGTCATTCAGCCAGCCAGTCCCGATCCTGCAGGAAGTACTCGGTCAGGCGAGCTTCTTCGCTGCCCGGCGCAGCCTTCCAGTCATAACCCCAACGCACTTGCGGGGGCAGGGACATCAGGATCGATTCGGTACGGCCACCCGATTGCAGGCCAAACAGCGTGCCGCGGTCATAGACGAGGTTGAACTCGACATAACGGCCACGTCTGAATTCCTGAAACTCGCGCTGTTGCACGGTATAAGCCGTGGCCTTGCGACGACGCACAATCGGCAGGTAGGCGTTGATGTAGGCATCACCGATGGCGCGCATGAAAGCGAAGCTGGTGTCGAAATCCCAGTGATTCACATCGTCGAAAAACAGGCCTCCAACCCCGCGTGGCTCGTTGCGATGCTTGATGTGGAAATAGCTGTCACACCAGGCTTTGTAACGGGGATAGACGTCATCGCCAAACGGCGCGCAGGCGCGCTCGGCAACCCGGTGCCAGTGAACGCAATCCTCTTCGACGCCATAGTAAGGCGTCAGGTCGAAACCGCCACCGAACCACCAGACCGGCTCTTCGCCTTCTTTTTCTGCGATGAAGAACCGCACGTTGGCGTGGGAAGTCGGCACATGGGGGTTGTGCGGATGAATCACCAGTGAAACACCCAGGGCCTCGAAGCCGCGCCCGGCCAGTTCGGGCCGGTGAGCACTGGCCGACGGCGGCAGGTTGCTGCCAAAGACGTGGGAAAAGTTGACGCCGCCCTTTTCAATGACAGAGCCGTTTTCGATGACCCGCGTTCGACCACCGCCACCTGCAGGACGTGTCCAGGCATCTTCGACAAAGTGTGCGCTGCCGTCTTCGAGCTCCAGGGCCGTGCAGATTCGGTCTTGCAGATCCAGCAGGTAGGCTTTTACGGCCTCGGTACGGGTAGTCATAGTTGATCCCTGATGCTGACTTCAAACGGCTGAGCCCCCCGAATGCCAAGGGGTACAGGCAAATTGGCGCGTAGCATACCACTGGCCGACCTGCCTTCGCAGTTGACGAGAATCACTTGAAGGAGTCCGATAGCCTATCTGACGATTCGTTTCAGCATGGAGATAGCAAATGGCAAAGCGTATCCAGTTCAGCACTGTCGGAGGACCCGAAGTTCTTGAATATGTCGACTTCGAGCCGGCCCAACCCGGCCCGCAAGAGGTCGTGGTTCGCAACAAGGCCATTGGCCTGAATTTTATCGATACCTATTACCGCAGCGGCCTTTATCCGGCACCCTCGCTTCCTTCGGGGCTTGGCACGGAAGGCGCGGGCATTGTCGAGGCCATCGGCAACGAAGTGACGCGCTTTCAGGTGGGCGACCGTGTGGCTTATGGCACAGGCCCGCTGGGCGGCTACAGCGAGTTGCATGTACTGCCCGAGGCCAATCTGGTGAAGCTGCCCGATTCCATCAGCTTCGAGCAGGCGGCAGCCGTCATGCTCAAAGGCCTGACAGTGCAATACCTGCTGCGCCAGACTTATCTGGTCAAACCCGGCGAAACCTTTCTGTTCCACGCTGCTGCCGGTGGCGTAGGTTCGCTGGCCTGCCAATGGGCGAAAGCTCTGGGAGCAAACCTGATCGGCACCGTCAGCTCACCGGAAAAGGCCGAGCACGCCAAAGCCCTGGGTGCGTGGGAAACCATCGACTATAGCCATGAAAACGTGGCCAGCCGGGTACTGGAACTGACCGAAGGCAAGAAGTGCCCGGTGGTCTACGACGGCGTCGGCCAGGACACGTGGCTGACCTCCCTCGACTGCGTGGCACCTCGCGGTCTGCTGGTCAGCTTCGGCAATGCCTCCGGTCCGGTTTCAGGCGTGAATCTGGGGATTCTGGCGCAGAAGGGTTCGCTTTACGTGACCCGCCCGACCCTGGGCAGCTACGCCAACAACGCGCAGAACCTGCAAGCGATGGCCGATGACCTGTTCAACATGCTCGCCAGCGGCAAGATCAAGCTCAACGATATCCAGCAATACGCCCTGAAGGACGCCGCCCAGGCGCAGATCGAACTGTCGGCACGGCGCACCACGGGATCGACGATTCTGATTCCTTAACCGGGTCGCACCACCTGGCCGGTCTCGATATCTCGAATGACACTGGGGTTTCGGCGACCGCCCAGGCTGCCGCCGAGCACCAGATCGATCTGCCCACGGAAATATTGCTCCACGCGAAGACGCGTGCGGGCAGCGGGGCGACCGGCAGGGTTGGCAGAGGTGGAAATCAGGGGGCCGACCAGAGCACACAGCTCACGCACGGTCGGGTGATCGGTCACGCGCAGGGCCACGGTTTCATGCACACCGGTGATCCACTCGGGCAGCAGGTTCTGATGCGGCACCAGCCAGGTGTTGGGACCCGGCCAGGTGCTGGCCATGCGGTCGATCCACTGCTCGGGGAAGTCCTCGAACAGAAAGTCGAACTGACGGATGTTGTCGGCGATGAGAATCAGCCCTTTATCCACAGGCCGCGATTTGATCGCCAGCAGACGATAAACCGCTTCTTCATCCCACGGATCGCAACCAAGTCCCCAGACTGCCTCGGTTGGATAGGCAATCACCGCTCCGGCACGAATATCTCGAGCGGCTTGCTGCACACGCCAACTGCTGACCATTGATGTATCTCCGCTAAATCTTGCCGGGCAGTTTAACCTCAGGGTGCCCGTGCGAACCATCGTCCGGCTTCATTGCTGATCATTCCGTTCAGTTCCAGTTCGGTCAGGGCTGCAAGCACCCGAGGCAACGGCCATTCACTGGCCGCTGCAAGTGCCTCGCTGGTATGCGGCGCAGCATGCAGGATCTTCAGCAAGGGGTGTTTTGAAGAAGAGGCCGGTTGCTCTGGTTTGGAAGCCTCGGGTGCCAGGCGATGCCAGTGCTGCAGCGCTTCGAGAATATGGTCAACGGTTTCCACCAGCACCGCGCCATCGCGGATCAGCTGATGACAACCACGGGCACCGGGATGATGGATGGAGCCGGGAATGGCATAGACCTCTCGACCATACTCGGCCGCCAGTCGCGCCGTAATCAACGAACCACTGCCCACACTGGCCTCCACCACCAGCACACCCAGAGACAGCCCGCTGATGATCCGGTTGCGGCGCGGGAAGTTGCTGGCCTGTGGTCCGGCATCCAGCGGAAACTCGGAAATCACCGCGCTGCCCTGGGCAATCATCTGCGCGGCCAGGTGTCGATGGCGCTGTGGATAAAGTTTTTCGAGCCCCGTGCCCAGCACGCCGATTGTGGCTCCGCCAACGTCAAGGGCACCCTGATGCGCAGCACCGTCGATTCCCAACGCCAGACCGCTGGTGATGACAAAACCGGCACCCGCCAGGCTTCGGGCAAAAGCTGCGGCGATGTCCATTCCCGGCTTCGAGGCACGACGACTGCCAACCATTCCCAACTGAGGTCGCTCAAGAATCGAAGGGTTGCCAGCGATGAATAACAGAGGCGGTGGGTCGGCGATTTCAGCAAGCAGTGCCGGGTAGCCAGGGTCGTCCCACATCAATAAATGCTGGTCCTCATGCTCAAGCCAAGCCATTGCGGCACTGGCTCCGTCACGCACCAGCGGGTCGCGCCGGGCTTCGGCACAGGCCGTCGGCAGCCCCAATGCGCGCCATGCACTGGCAGGTGCAGAGAGGGCAGCCGAAGCGGAACCGAAGGCATCGATGAGTCTGGAAAAGCGCTTGGGCCCTACCTCCGGCAAGCGATGCAAACGCAGACGCGCTTCCAGTTCGGCAGGCGAAGGAACAGCTTTTTCAAACAGCGGCATAAGATCGTCCTTGATCCATAACCCACTTCAGAAGGTGGGCAAACCTGTGGATAACTCTGTTGACAACAATTTGATAAGTGAAAAGTCCGGTGGAAAAACCTGTATCAGGCCTGAGACAGAGCCTCAGGGGTTACGGACCTTGTCCATAATGGCCAAAGATCGGTTCGCGTGCAGGACCAAGGCGTAACTGAGCTTTTCATAAGTGCGGAAAACCATCAGCAGCCCGGAGCGCTCGTCGGGAATTTTCACCTGCTCGCCGGTCACCCGGTCGCGGACCGTTTCGCCGGTCTTGAAAATCGCCAGCACATTGCCTTCGACCAGACCGTCACGTCGGCCTTTGTTGAGCGTCACCACGTCGTAGACGCCGACCTGGGTCACGCCTCGGGGCACATCGAGAATCAGACCTTCGATGGCGTTCTGTGGCGAGCTGGGCAGGAACGTCGAATTGATTGCCCGCTCTTCACTGGTGAACAGGCGGTCGCCCAGACGCACTTCCTGGGTAGAGCGCTGCAACAACAGGGTAGAAACATCACCTTCGGTGGCAACGACCTCACCGCCGCCGATATCGTCGGCATTGATGCCCAGCACTTCCTTGGTAGCCGGATCGGTATAGACCTTGCCTTGGCGGAAGATCCCGTAGCTCATCTGATCAGGGTCCAGATTGCCGCGCACATAAATGCGGTCGCCTCCGCCGCTGAGTACGCGTTCGGCATTGCCTGCAACGATGTAAGGGGCTTTGTTGAACTGGTCGGTGTCGTCGACGATACGGTTACTGATCAGGAACGCATTGATGGCGCCCAGCGGAATGCTCGGGATCGCTTCGATCGTCGGCGTGCTGCGCACACGCGGTGACAATTTGATGGTGCCGCGGGATTCGGCGCGGTTGAGCACCACACGAGGCTGACCATCGATGTAGATCAGCGAAAGCGAGTCGCCGGGATAGATGAGGTCGGGATCGCGCACCTGGGGATTGGCTCGCCATAGCTCGCGCCATTTCCATGGTTCGCGCAAGAATTTGCCGGAAATATCCCAAAGTGTGTCACCGGCAACGACGGTATAACTCTGCGGGTGGCCTTCCTTGAGTTGCACTTGCGCCTGAGCAAGACCGCTGGCAGTCAAAAGCAGCAGGGCGAGTAGTGATTTCCTCATGCGGTGAATCCCTTTATCATGTTGTCTCGCGTAAACATAAGTCCCATCAGTCTCATATAGCTGTCTGCTTTGACGTTTCAAGCCTGGCAGCCGATTTTGACTTTACCCTACAGTGCAGCCCTTACGTATATGGCCATTCTAAACATTCTCGAATTTCCCGATTCGCGCCTGCGCACCATCGCCAAACCTGTGGCGATAGTAGACGACGGCATACGCCAGTTGGTCGACGACATGTTTGAAACCATGTACGAGGCCCCAGGCATCGGTCTGGCAGCGACCCAGGTCAACGTCCACAAGCGCGTGGTCGTGATGGACCTGAGCGAAGATCGCTCCGAGCCTCGCGTCTTCATCAACCCCGAAATCGAAATGCTGACCGAAGACATGGATCAGTATCAGGAAGGCTGCCTCTCGGTGCCCGGGTTCTATGAAAACGTCGACCGCCCCGTAAAGGTTCGTATCAAGGCTCTGGACCGTGACGGCAAGCCTTACGAACTGGTTGCCGAAGGTTTGCTCGCCGTCTGCATCCAGCATGAATGCGATCACCTGAACGGCAAGCTGTTCGTCGACTACCTCTCCAATCTGAAGCGTGACCGGATCAAGAAAAAGCTGGAAAAACAGCACAGACAGAACGCTTGATCCATCACCCAAAAGGCCTGTGAGGGCCTTTTCTTTTTTACACAACGAGAAGCCCATGACCGAGCCACTGCGCATCGTCTTCGCCGGTACTCCGGAATTTGCCGCCGAACACTTGAAGGCCCTGCTGGACAGCCCTCATCAGATCATCGCGGTCTATACCCAGCCTGATCGCCCGGCCGGTCGTGGACAGAAGCTGATGCCAAGCCCGGTCAAGCAACTGGCGCTACAGCATGGCCTGCAGGTGCTGCAACCGCCAACCCTGCGTGACGCAGCCGCTCAGCAGGAGCTGGCCGAGCTCAAGCCCGACCTTATGGTGGTGGTCGCTTATGGCCTGATCCTGCCGCAAGTGGTGCTGGATATTCCTCGTCTGGGCTGCATCAACAGCCATGCATCCTTGCTGCCACGCTGGCGCGGTGCAGCGCCGATCCAGCGGGCCGTGCAGGCTGGCGATGCCGAAAGCGGCGTGACCGTCATGCGCATGGAAGCCGGCCTGGATACCGGCCCGATGCTGCTCAAGGTCACCACGCCGATCACGGCAGAAGACACCGGCGGCACCTTGCATGATCGCCTTGCCGAACTCGGCCCGCCTGCCGTATTGCAAGCCGTGGCCGGTCTGGCCGAGGGTTCGCTGGTTGGCGAAGTGCAGGACGATACGCTCGCCACATATGCTCACAAATTGAACAAGGACGAGGCACGCATCGACTGGAGCCGACCGGCAGACGAGCTGGAACGCCTGATCCGCGCCTTCAATCCGTGGCCTATCTGCCACAGCACCTTGAATGAAGAAGCCATCAAGGTACTGGCCGCCAGCCTTGCCGAAGGGCAGGGCGCACCGGGCACGATACTCGGTGCCAGCAAGGACGGCCTGATCGTCGCCTGTGGCCAAGGCGCCCTGCGCCTGACCCGCCTGCAATTGCCGGGCGGCAAGCCGCTGAACTTCACTGACCTGTTCAACAGCCGTCGCGAGAAGTTCGCCATCGGCACGGTATTGGGCCAATGAACCCGCGTCTGGCTGCCGCCAGAGCCTTGGCCGCCGTCCTGAGCGGCAAGGCTTCGCTGAACAGTTCGTTGCCGACCCAACTGGACAAGGTCGACGTCCGTGATCGGGGCCTGACCCAGGACCTGGCCTTCGGCACCGCACGCTGGCAGCCACGCCTGTCCGCGCTGGCGGCCAAATTGCTGCAAAAGCCTTTCAAGGCGGCTGATGCCGATGTCGAGGCGCTGTTGCTGGTCGGGCTTTATCAATTGCTCTACAGCCGCATTCCCGCCCACGCCGCCATCGGTGAAACCGTCGGTTGCGCCGACAAGCTGAAAAAGCCTTGGGCCAAGGCGCTGCTCAATGCGGTCCTGCGCCGCGCCCAACGTGAAAGCGAAGCGCTGCTGACTGAACTGGAACACGACCCAGTGGTGCGTACCGCTCACCCGCGCTGGCTGCAAAAAGCCCTGAAAGCCGCGTGGCCCGAGCATTGGGAAGCCATCTGCGCCGCCAACAACGCGCATCCGCCCATGATCCTGCGGGTCAACCGTCGGCACAACAGCCGCGCTCAATACCTTGAGCTGTTGAAAGCAGCCGGGATCGAAGCCGTTGCCTGTACCTTCAGCCAGGACGGCATCCTGCTGGCCGAGCCGGGTGATGTGCGTTCGCTGCCAGGTTTTGCCGAAGGCTGGATCAGCGTGCAGGATGAAGCCGCGCAACTGGCTGCCGACCTGCTGGAACTGGCTCCCGGCCAACGTGTGCTGGATGCCTGCTGCGCGCCGGGCGGCAAGACCTGCCACCTGCTGGAAGTGCAGCCGCAACTCGACGGCGTGGTGGCTGTGGATCTGGAAGCCAAGCGTATGGTGCGCGTACGGGAAAACCTCGACCGCCTGGGCCTGGATGCCGAACTGATCGCAGCCGACGCCCGGGAAACCGCCCAATGGTGGGACGGCAAGCCCTTCCAGCGCATTCTGCTTGATGCACCTTGCTCGGCAACCGGCGTGATACGCCGCCACCCGGATATCAAGCTGACCCGTCAGACCGATGACATTGCGGCCCTGGCCACGCTACAAGGCGAACTGCTGGATGCGCTCTGGCCGACGCTGCAAGTCGGCGGCATTCTGTTGTACGCCACCTGCTCGACGCTGCCCACGGAAAACACCGAAGTGATCGAGGCCTTCCTGGCCCGTACCTCCGGCGCCCGTGAGCTGGACATCGCCGGACAGCTCGGCCAGCAACCTGCAGGCATCAAGCAGCCCCACGGCCGCCAGTTGCTGGCGCAGGAAGGTGGGCATGATGGCTTCTATTACGCCAAACTGATCAAGATCGCAGCGTCGGTCTGACAGGGAGATAGCAGTTGAAAATCATCATCCTGGGTGCAGGGCAGGTTGGCGGCACGCTGGCCGAACATCTGGCCAGTGAAGCCAACGACATCACCGTAGTGGACACCGATGGCGACCGCCTGCGTGACCTGGGCGACCGCCTGGATATCCGCACGGTACAGGGCAAAGGCTCGTTTCCCACAGTGCTGCGCCAGGCGGGTGCCGATGATGCCGACATGCTGGTGGCCGTCACCAACAGCGATGAAACCAACATGGTCGCCTGTCAGGTGGCCTACACGCTGTTCCACACGCCGACCAAGATTGCCCGGGTCCGTGAAGCGGCTTACCTGACCCGCGCCGGCCTGTTCGACAACGATGCAATTCCGGTGGATGTATTGATCAGCCCGGAACAGGTTGTGACCAACTACATCAAGCGTCTGGTCGAATACCCCGGCGCCCTTCAGGTGATCGACTTTGCCGAAGGCAAGGCACAACTGGTGGCCGTCAGGGCTTATTACGGCGGGCCGCTGGTGGGTCAGAAACTGCGCCAGTTGCGGGCCCACATGCCCAATGTCGACACTCGCGTGGCCGCAATCTTCCGTCGCGACCGACCCATCACGCCCCATGGCGACACCGTTATCGAAGCCGATGACGAAGTGTTCTTCATTGCGGCCAAGGCGCATATTCGCGCCGTGATGGGCGAGATGCGCCGCCTGGACGAAAGCTACAAACGCATCGTCATCGCCGGTGGCGGCAACATTGGCGAACGCCTGGCCGAAGCCATCGAAAGCCGTTATCAGGTGAAGATCATCGAGATGAACCCGGCCCGTTGCCGTCATCTGTCAGAAACCCTCAACAGCACGGTGGTCCTGCAAGGCAGCTCTTCGGACCGCGACCTGTTGATGGAAGAGAACATCGGCAATACCGACCTGTTCCTGGCCCTGACCAACGATGACGAAGCCAACATCATGTCGTCGCTGCTGGCCAAGCGGATGGGGGCGCGCAAAGTGGTCACCCTGATCAATAACCCGGCCTATGTGGACCTGGTGCAAGGCGGGGAGATCGATATCGCCGTCAGCCCGCAACTGGCGACCATCGGCACCTTGCTGACCCACGTGCGGCGCGGCGATATCGTCAGCGTGCACTCACTGCGCCGGGGAGCGGCCGAAGCCATCGAGGTCGTAGCCCACGGCGATGCCAAATCCAGCAAGGTCATCGGCAAGGCCATCAGGGACATTATCCTCCCGCAAGGCACCACCATCGGCGCCATCATCCGCGACGAAGAAGTCCTGATAGCCCACGACATCACGGTGATCGAATCCGGCGACCACGTGATCATGTTCCTTGTGGATAAAAAATACATCCGCGATGTGGAGCGGCTGTTTCAGGTGGGGTTGAGCTTCTTCTGATTGCAGGAGCGAATTTATTCGCTCCTGCACGTTTTTCAATACCAGCGCGCTTCGCCTTCCGGGCGCTTCTTGAAGCGCTTCATGGTCCACATGTACTGGCTCGGATAAGCCCGCACATATTTCTCGACCACCTTGCTCATGGCTGCCACCGAGGTTTCAGTGTCGGTGCTGTACATGTCTTCCGGTGCAGCTTCCAGAACCACCTTATAGCCTGAACCGTCCGGCAGGCGCATGGCGTGCAGGAAGACGCCAACGGCTTTGCCGCCAGCCAGCATGTTGGGCACGAATTTGCTGGTCAGTGCCTGGGTACCGCAGAAGGGTACGAAGATACCGGCCGACTCTGCCGGCTCCGGATCGGCTGGAATACCCACCGAGCCCCCTTTACGCACTTCCTTGATGACACTGAGAATGCCCTCTTTGGTGGAAGCTGCCACTCGGTTGCCCAACTGCACCCGCTGCTTGCGCAGCAGTTCGTCCACCGCTTTCAACTTGGGCGGACGATAGAAAATGATCGGTTTACACTGACTGCAATAGAAGTGGTTGAGCACTTCCCAGTTGCCCAGGTGGCTGGTGATGCCGACCACGCCCTTGCCGGAAGCGAGAGCATCCTTGAGCACATCGAGGCCTTCGACTTCACGCACCAGGTCGATGGACTTCTGGGCAGGCCAGATCCAGGCGCAGGCACTTTCGGTCAGGGTCTTGCCGATATCCATCAGGCTGCGGCCCACCAGTCGGTCCAGCTCAGCCTTGTTCAGCTCCGGAAAGCATTTGGACAGATTGATCCGCGCCACTTCACGGGAACGGTTGGGCAGTTTCCACATCAACCAGCCAATCGAAGTGCCGACCCATTGCACGGCACGCCAGGGCAGCAGGGCAAACAACCGCAACGCCCCGACAATCATGGCACCTTTGAACTTATCCACAGATCACTCCCAAATTCTCGAGGTGCGCATTGTAACCTTCAGCGGACCAGAGTCGCGTATCGATCACAATCGACGGTGTGATCCATGACCATGCCGCTCGATTGCATGTAGGCGTAGCAAATGGTCGGGCCGACAAAGGTGAACCCTGCTTTCTTCAAGGCCTTGCTCATGGCTTCGGCCTCTGGCGTGATGGCCGGGACCTCGCTGCGGTCCTTGAAATGGTTGACCTTCTGTTCTCCACCGACAAACGACCAGAGAAACCCGACCGGGTCGTCCAGTTTCAACCAGGCCTGTGCATTGCGGCGGGCAGCGTTGAGTTTGAGGCGGTTACGGATGATGCCTGGTTCCTGCATCAGGACTTCAATCTCGTCGTCGGTCATGGCGGCGATGCGATGAACATCAAAACCGAACATGACTTCGCGATATCGCGGGCGTTTTTTCAAAACCGTGATCCATGACAGACCGGCCTGGAACCCTTCGAGCAAAAGCAACTCGAAGAGCTTCTGCGCATCGCGCAGCGGCACTCCCCATTCCTGATCGTGATAAGCGATGTAAATCGGGTCTTCATTGCACCAAAAGCAGCGAGTCATAGGCCTTCCAAGGGTGGACGTGCAGCCGAATCGGGTATACTCCCGCTCTTTAAATCGCAGCCCAGCACAGGTGAATTTTGTGAGCCAGCCTACGCCAGCCGTGCGTACCTTCCAAGACTTGATCCTCGCCCTCCAGCAATACTGGGCAGAACAAGGTTGCGTGGTACTTCAGCCCTACGATATGGAAGTAGGCGCCGGCACTTTCCACACCGCCACATTTCTGCGCGCCGTAGGCCCGGAAACCTGGAACGCCGCTTACGTACAGCCAAGCCGTCGCCCGACTGACGGCCGTTACGGCGAAAACCCCAACCGCCTGCAGCATTACTATCAGTTTCAGGTGATCCTGAAGCCTAACCCGGACAACTTCCAGGAACTGTACCTGGGCTCGCTCAAGCACATCGGCCTCGACCCGCTGGTGCATGACGTCCGTTTCGTCGAAGACAACTGGGAATCGCCAACCCTGGGCGCCTGGGGTCTGGGCTGGGAAATCTGGCTCAACGGCATGGAAGTCTCGCAGTTCACCTACTTCCAGCAGGTCGGTGGCATCGAGTGCTACCCGGTGACCGGCGAAATCACCTACGGCCTGGAGCGTCTGGCCATGTACCAGCAGGGCGTGGACTCGGTCTACGACCTGGTCTGGGCTGACGGTCCGTTCGGCAAGGTGACTTACGGCGATGTGTTCCACCAGAACGAAGTGGAGCAATCGACCTACAACTTTGAACACGCCAACGTCGAAAAACTGTTCGAGCTGTTCGACTTCTATGAAAGCGAAGCTGCACGCCTGATCGAGCTTGAGCTGCCATTGCCAAGCTATGAAATGGTCCTCAAGGCTTCGCACACCTTCAACCTTCTGGATGCGCGCCGGGCTATTTCCGTGACTGCGCGTCAGCAGTACATCCTGCGCGTGCGCACGCTGGCCCGCTCTGTCGCCCAGAGCTACCTGCAAGCCCGGGCCAAGCTTGGCTTCCCGATGGCGCCGCCCGATCTACGCGATGAAGTGTTGGCTAAGCTGGAGGCTGCACAATGAGTGCTCAAGATTTTCTGGTCGAACTGGGCACCGAAGAACTGCCACCCAAGACCCTCAGTGCCTTGGGCGATGCATTTCTGGCCGGTATCGAAAAAGGCCTGCAGAGCGCTGGCCTGACCTACAGCGCCAAGCAGGTTTACGCCGCGCCACGCCGTCTGGCGGTACTGGTGACCGGCCTGGCCACGCAACAACCGGATCGCAGCGTCAATCTGGACGGTCCGCCTCGTCAGGCCGCTTTCGATGCTGACGGCAACCCGACTCAGGCAGCACTGGGCTTCGCCAAGAAATGCGGCGTCGATCTGAGCGAAATCGATCAGAGTGGTCCCAAGCTGCGTTACAGCCAGAGCATCATAGGCAAACCGACAGCCTCACTGCTGCCGACCATTGTCGAAGACTCGCTGAACGACCTGCCAATCGCCAAACGCATGCGTTGGGGTGCCCGCAAGGAAGAATTCGTGCGTCCGACCCAATGGCTGGTCATGCTGCTAGGCGACCAGGTGATCGACTGCACGATCCTGGCCCAGAGCGCAGGCCGTCATTCTCGCGGTCACCGCTTCCATCATCCGCAAGACGTGCGTATTTCCTCGCCAGCCAGCTACCTCAGCGACCTGCGAGCCGCTCATGTACTGGCCGACTTCAACGAACGTCGCCAGATCATCAGCAAGCGCGTTGATGAACTGGCTGCCCAGCAGGAAGGCACAGCCATCGTGCCGCCAAGCCTGCTGGACGAAGTGGCGGGTCTGGTCGAGTGGCCGGTGCCACTGGTCTGCTCGTTTGAAGAGCGCTTCCTCGAAGTGCCTCAGGAAGCTTTGATCACCACCATGCAGGACAACCAGAAGTATTTCTGCCTTCTGGACAGCGAAGGCAAGTTGCTGCCGCGCTTCATCACGGTTGCCAACATCGAGAGCAAGGATCCGGCACAGATCATCGCCGGTAACGAGAAGGTGGTTCGCCCGCGTCTGACCGATGCCGAGTTCTTCTTCAAGCAGGACAAGAAGCAGAAGCTGGAAACCTTCAACGATCGCCTGAAGAACGTCGTGTTCCAGGCTCAGTTGGGCAGCGTCTTCGACAAGGCTGAGCGCGTTTCCAAGCTGGCAGCGTTCATCGCCCCACGCATTGGCGGCGACGCCCAGCGTGCGGCACGTGCCGGCATTCTGTCCAAGTGCGACCTGGCGACCGAGATGGTTGGCGAGTTCCCGGAAATGCAGGGCATTGCCGGTTTCTACTACGCCAAGGCTGACGGTGAGGCGCAAGACGTTGCTCTGGCGCTCAACGAGCAGTACATGCCTCGCGGTGCGGGTGCAGAACTGCCTACCACCTTGACCGGCGCGGCCGTGGCCATTGCCGACAAGCTCGACACACTGGTCGGCATCTTCGGCATCGGCATGCTGCCAACCGGCAGCAAAGACCCGTATGCACTGCGTCGTGCTGCGCTGGGTATCCTGCGCATCCTGATCGACAAGAAGCTGGATCTGGACCTGATCGAGACCGTCAAGTTCGCGGTCAGCCAGTTCGGTGCCAAGGTCAAGGCTGCCGGCCTGTCCGACCAGGTGCTGGAATTCATCTTCGACCGCCTGCGTGCGCGTTATGAAGACGAAGGCGTCGAGGTTGCGGTTTACCTGTCGGTTCGTGCCTTGCAGCCAGGTTCTGCGCTGGACTTCGATCAGCGGGTCCAGGCCGTACAGGCATTCCGCAAGCTGCCACAGGCTGCTGCGCTGGCCGCGGTGAACAAACGCGTATCGAACCTGCTGAGCAAGGCCGAGGGCAACATCGCCCAGACCGTCGAGCCCAAGTACTTCGACAACGCCAACGAGTTCTCCCTGTACTCGGCCATTCAACAGGCCGACCACGCGGTCCAGCCAATGGCTGCCGAGCGTCAGTACAGCGAATCCCTGGCACGCCTGGCAACTCTGCGCGAGCCTGTGGATGCGTTCTTCGAGGCAGTGATGGTCAACGCTGACGACGCCAACGTGCGCGCCAACCGTTATGCATTGCTGGCACGTCTGCGCGGCCTGTTCCTGGGCGTTGCCGATATCTCGCTGCTGGGTTGAGGAATAGAGAGTGAAGCTGCTGATTCTCGATCGGGACGGAGTCGTCAACCATGACTCCGACGCTTATATAAAGTCGGTGGAGGAGTGGATTCCCATTCCTGGCTCGATCGAGGCCATCGCAGCATTGAGCAAGGTCGGCTGGACGGTGGCGATTGCCACCAACCAGTCGGGCATTGCCCGAGGTTATTACGACTTGGCTACTCTGGATGCCATGCATGCGCGCTTGCGCGAGCTGGTAGCAGGGCAGGGTGGCGAGGTTGGCTTGATCGTTTATTGCCCACATGGGCCGGATCAAGGTTGTGACTGCCGCAAGCCAAAGCCTGGCATGCTGCAGACCATCGCCAATCATTACGCAACAGACCTGAAAGGTTTATGGTTCGTGGGCGACAGCAAGGGTGACCTGCAAGCCGCTTTGGCCGTCGATGCACAACCTGTTCTGGTAATGACCGGTAAAGGCCGCAGGACAATGGACGGTACAGTGCCGGCCGGCACTTTGATTTTTGACGATCTGGCGGCAGTTGCCGCAGAACTTATCCACAATAGCGTCTCGCTGTAAGCCCTCAGGTTCAACGGTACGCTGAATGAGCGGGCACCTGCCCGTACGGTAAAAGCAACTATGTCGATCATCCAGGCAATCAGGACCTTTTTCTTTTACCTGTTGCTAGGCACCAGCTCACTGCTGTGGTGCACATTGAGTTTCTTCATCGCGCCTTTTCTGCCCTTCAAAGCCCGCTACCGGTTTATCAATGTCTACTGGTGCCGCTGTGCTATCTGGCTGACCCGCGTATTCCTGAATATCCACGTGGAAGTGACCGGCGCGCACAACGTTCCAAAGACACCTTGCGTGATCATTTCCAACCACCAGAGCACCTGGGAAACCTTCTTCCTCTCGGCCTACTTCGAGCCCCTGAGCCAGGTCCTCAAGCGTGAGCTGCTCTATGTACCGTTCTTCGGTTGGGCAATGGCCATGCTGCGTCCTATCGCGATTGACCGCGACAACCCCAAGGCTGCTCTCAAGCAAATCGCCAAGAAGGGCGACGAATTGCTAAAGGACGGTATCTGGGTACTGATCTTCCCGGAAGGCACCCGCGTCCCGTTCGGTCAGGTCGGCAAGTTCTCCCGTGGCGGCACCGCCCTGGCCGTCAACGCTGAACTGCCTGTACTGCCTGTGGCACACAACGCCGGCAAGTACTGGCCGAAGGAAGGCTGGGCGAAAAAGCCAGGCACTATCCAGGTCGTCATTGGTGAACCCATGTACGCCGAAGGCTCCGGCCCCCGCGCTATTGCAGCCCTCAACGACCGCGTACAGGCCTGGAACGAAGCGACTCAGAAGTCCCTGGGTTCAGACGTTGCACCTGTCTCGAGCAGCGAGAAAGTCGAAGTCTGATTTTGTGGATAACCTGTGCACCATTTTTGCGAAATCATCGAAAAAAGCGCCTAAGTCATTAATTTAGCTGCTTATTTCTGAAGCTCATTAGTGAGCTGAAAACGTGCATAAGTTTTGCGGGTAGATAGAAAGCCGACCTTGAGGGTCGGCTTTTTAGTGGGCGCAGGTTCTGACTCACCTCTGAATCGACAAGGACGAAAAAGGCTGTCGTCTTAATGAGACGATTGATTCTCCTGCCGCTGCTCCCCAAGCAGGTTCTGCGTCACCTGCTCGATATAATCAAAAACCTCCTCCTGAACCATATGCCTGTACTGCTTGCGACGATGGTTTGAAACTGTGCCTTTTTGCGTCAGGTACATCATTACCAGGTTGGATAAATCACTGCCACGTACGTCATAGCGCTCATCAACAGCTCTGACAATCTTGTCGTAATTCTCAAGGAAGACAGTCTCTTCACGAAGCTCAACTTCCAGGGCTCGTTTTTCTTTACTGAGCACAGAAAGTTTTAAGAAAAGCCGATTATGCCTATTTTTTTAACTCGCCAGTATGAGCTTGCTACTGATCAGTAGCTCAGCCACAGCCCCGTTTTCCATAAAATCCGCTAAAGCAATTTCTTGGTGGCTGCTTATCTATCAGTTGATAGCCCATCGCTTTATACCCAGCCTGTCGCTTGTTCCACATCCTCAAGAAAGCGGAGTTTCCTGTGTCGACCAAATCGATCACTCGAACGTCTGCTTTATCTGAGTGCTCCCGATGTAAACGTTCGGCAGGGGTCTTTTGTATGCCATCCCAACAGAACGAGGTGCGGTGTGTACGAAACCGAACTGCGCATAGAGGTCTTGTGCTTGACCATCCGCAATGAGACTGACATAACCACTTTCAGGAACAGTGGCCTCGATGTATTTCATAATTTCGGCCATGATTCGTTTCCCTAAACCCTTGCCTTGGTGTTCCCTAAGGACGGCAATGTCCACCACTTGAAAGAAACATCCCCCGTCACCAATGACTCGTCCCATCCCAACCGGGAGTGCCCCATGAAGTATCTGCACAGCAAAGAGAGTATTGGGTAAGCCCCGTACCGATGCCTCTTCGGTCTTTGCACTGAGGCCAGAGCCAATACGAAGCGCTTGGTAAGTCTGAACAGAGGGCGTCTTCAGCAGGCATGAATAAGTGGTCAATCGAATCACCTAGGGCAAATGGGTTTCTAAGGTAGGCATTCACGGATACGGCAGCAGCAACGGCTCACGCTGTGCAGATAGTCACGGTTAATTCGTCAACTTACCAGGGCTTAATCAGCCACTACGGATATGGAGTTGGCGGTATTCTGCAGGAAACCGATAGCGTAATAACAACGCTAATTTTTAGAGTCTCAAAGATCGTCTGGCATGATGGAAGCACTGTTTGAGATCGTTTTCCGTGCCTTTTTTAACCCATCGGCTGGCCTGTGGTAAAACTTATCACGCCTGGAAAGTACCCGTCCAAAAACACCTGATTTTCCACACGCCCGGAATCCGACTGGACAATGGGTATCGGAATTGCCATTTCGCTAATTGTGATGATGGCG
Source organism: Pseudomonas sp. Irchel 3A18 (assembly GCF_900187465.1). Lineage (NCBI taxonomy): Bacteria > Pseudomonadati > Pseudomonadota > Gammaproteobacteria > Pseudomonadales > Pseudomonadaceae > Pseudomonas > Pseudomonas sp. Irchel 3A18. Next base: position 128,362 of record NZ_FYDI01000009.1, on the reverse strand, counting down.
GCATTGGAACAGTTTGAGGCCGTAAGATAAAGATCACACTGCCAGGTATGCTCGATGAGCAAGCGCACAATCAAATGTAGGTCATAAAAAAACCCAGCACTCGGCTGGGTTTTTTACAGGACGATAAAAACACGTCCACTTGCAGCTACAACAACCTTAGAAATCCAGGTTGGAAACCGCCAACGCATTGCTCTCGATGAAGTCGCGACGAGGCTCAACCGCATCACCCATGAGGGTGTTGAAGATCTGGTCGGCTGCGATTGCGTCTTCGATCGTGACTTTCAGCATGCGGCGCACGCTTGGGTCCATGGTGGTTTCCCAGAGCTGATCCGGGTTCATTTCGCCCAGACCTTTATAGCGCTGGATGGTGTGGCGCTTGGTGCTTTCGGCCATCAGCCAGGCAAGGGCGTCCTTGAACTCGGTGACTGGCTTCTTGCGCTCGCCACGTTGCACGTAGGCGCCTTCTTCCAACAGGGAGCTGATTTGTGCGCCCAGGGCAGTGACGGTCTTGTAGTCGTTGCTGCCGAAGAAGTCGCGGTTGAAGGTGACGTAGTTCGACAGGCCGTGAGAGATCAGTTCAACCTCTGGCAGCCATACGTTACGTTCACGGTCTTCACGCAGGCTGGCCTTGTACACCAGACCCGACTTCTCACCCGCACGCAGACGCTCATCGAACTTGGCCAGCCAGGCTTGCATGCCGGCATGGTCAGACAGTTGTTCGAGCGTGACAGGTGGCAGGTAAACGAAGTGCTCGGTCAGTTCCTGAGGATACAGACGCGACAGGCGCTTGAGGGTCTTCATGACCATGCGGAAGTCGTTGACCAGGCGCTCCAGAGATTCGCCGGAGATACCAGGAGCCGAGTCGTTCAGGTGCAGGCTGGCGTCTTCCAGAGCCGACTGGGTCATGTATTCTTCCATGGCCTCGTCGTCTTTGATGTACTGCTCTTGCTTGCCTTTCTTGACCTTGTACAGCGGTGGCTGAGCGATATAGATGTAGCCACGCTCGACCAGCTCCGGCAACTGACGGAAGAAGAACGTCAGCAGCAGGGTACGGATGTGCGAACCGTCGACGTCAGCATCGGTCATGATGATGATGTTGTGATAACGCAGTTTGTCGATGTTGTACTCTTCGCGGCCGATGCCACAGCCCAGGGCGGTGATCAAAGTGCCCACTTCCTGGGAGGAGATCATCTTGTCGAAACGAGCTTTTTCGACGTTGAGGATCTTGCCCTTGAGCGGCAGGATTGCCTGGGTTTTACGATTACGCCCCTGCTTGGCTGAACCGCCAGCAGAGTCCCCTTCCACGAGGTAGAGTTCGGAAAGGGCAGGGTCTTTTTCCTGGCAGTCAGCGAGCTTGCCCGGCAGACCCGCGATATCCAGCGCGCCTTTACGGCGAGTCATTTCACGTGCCTTGCGCGCAGCTTCACGAGCGCGTGCAGCATCGAGCATCTTGCCCACGACGGCCTTGGCTTCGTTCGGGTTTTCCAGCAGGAAGTCAGAGAAGTATTTACCCATCTCTTGTTCGACTGCGGTTTTGACTTCAGACGAAACCAGCTTGTCTTTGGTCTGGGAGCTGAACTTCGGATCCGGCACCTTGACCGAAATGATCGCAGTCAGACCTTCACGCGCATCGTCACCGGTCGTGGCAACTTTGTGCTTCTTGGCCAGACCTTCCTGTTCGATGTAGTTGTTCAGGTTACGGGTCAGCGCAGAACGGAAACCAACAAGGTGCGTACCGCCGTCACGCTGCGGAATGTTGTTGGTGAAGCACAACAGGTTCTCGTTGAAGCTGTCGTTCCACTGCAAGGCGATCTCTACACCCACACCATCGTCACGCTGGACGTTGAAGTGGAACACCTGGTTGACCGCAGTCTTGTTGGTGTTCAGGTACTCAACAAAAGCGCGCAGGCCACCTTCGTACTTGAAGAGTTCTTCCTTACCGCTGCGTTCGTCCTTCAGGAAGATACCAACGCCGGAGTTCAGGAATGACAGTTCACGAATCCGCTTGGCCAGGATGTCCCAACTGAAATGGATGTTCTTGAAGGTTTCGGCGGAGGGTTTGAAGTGGATCTGCGTACCGGTGCTATCGCTCTCACCCACGATTTTCATGGGTTCCTGTGGAACACCGTGAACGTAGGTTTGCTCCCAGATCTTGCCGCTGCGACGTACAGTCAGTTGCAGGACTTCCGAGAGGGCGTTAACTACAGAAACACCTACACCGTGCAGACCGCCGGAAACCTTGTAGGAGTTGTCATCGAACTTACCGCCGGCGTGGAGCACGGTCATGATGACCTCTGCAGCCGAAACGCCTTCTTCTTTGTGGACGTCTACCGGAATACCGCGGCCGTTGTCGCGTACGGTAATGGATTCGTCTGGATGGATGGTGATGCTGATGTCGTCGCAGTGGCCAGCCAAAGCTTCGTCGATCGAGTTATCAACCACCTCGAACACCATATGGTGCAGACCGCTGCCATCGTCTGTATCACCGATGTACATTCCGGGACGCTTGCGTACGGCATCAAGTCCTTTCAGCACTTTAATGCTGGACGAGTCGTACGTTTGATTTTCGCTCATGCAATCACTCCCGATGGTCGTGGGTCTGGGTGATACGGCCTTGTTCCACGTGGAACAAAGCAACTGGCGTTTCCGTCTGCCAGCCTTCCCTCAAAAATTCTTGATCTACACAGGTAATAAATACCTGGCAGCGTAATTCTTCCAGCAAGCGACAAAGTGCGCGGCGGTGGTTGTCGTCCAGTTCGGAAGGCAAGTCGTCCACCAGGTAAATACATTGGCCGCGGCGAGCCTGGCTAACCAGATGCCCTTGAGCGATGCGCAATGCACAGACCACTAATTTCTGCTGACCGCGGGACAATATATCCGCAGCATTGTGTGCGCCCAATCTAAGACGCAAATCAGCTCGTTGTGGTCCGGCCTGTGTATGGCCCATTTGCTGATCACGATGCAAGGATGAAGCGAGCACAGTGCTCAGCTCTTTTTCCTTATCCCAGCCTCGGTAGTAGCTCAGGGTCAAACCTTCAAGCTCAACAAGTTCGCTCAAAGTTTGTTCAAAGACGGGTTTCAGGGCCTTGATATAAGTGCGACGAAACTCATCGATTTCATCACTGGCCAGGCACAGTTCCCGATCCCATGCCGCTTGCGAAGCGGCGTCAAGTGTACCATGCCGCAGCCATGAGTTCCGCTGCCGCAGGGCCTTCTGGAGCCGCTGCCAGGTGGACATGAAACGAGGTTCCACGTGGAACACTCCCCAGTCCAGAAACTGTCGGCGTATTTTCGGTGCGCCTTCCAGCAAGCGAAAACTGTCGGGGTTGATCAGTTGCAGTGGAAGTATCTCGGCCAGTTGAGCAGCACTGCGTGCATTTTGCCCATCAATGCGAATCTGAAACTCGCCTTGTCTGTCCCGGGAAATTCCCAGATTGCTTTGGCCACTCTCAGCCAGTTGAACCTGACCAAAGACAGTGCAGGCTGGCTGTTCATATTGAATGACTGGAAGAAGGCGACTGCTGCGAAACGAGCGTGCAATGCCCAGCAAGTGAATGGCTTCCAGCACGCTGGTTTTGCCACTTCCGTTGGCACCGTAAAGAATGTTGATACGCGGGGAGGGGGAAAAGGTCACCGGGTGCAGATTGCGCACCCCAGTGACCGAGATGCGGCTAAGAGACATCTAGATAGCGCTGAACATGAGGTTACAGACGCATCGGCATGACAACGTAGGCGGAATCATCGTTATCCGATTCTTGTACCAGGGCGCTGCTGTTGGAGTCGGACAGAATCAAGCGCACTTGTTCTGTAGTCATCACGCCCAGCACGTCGAGCAAGTAGCTCACGTTGAAACCGATTTCCAGGGAGTCACCGCTGTACTCTACGCTGATCTCTTCTTCCGCTTCTTCCTGCTCAGGGTTGTTGGCCTGAATCTTCAATTGACCGTTGGCCAGTTGCAGACGGATGCCACGGTATTTTTCGTTCGACAGAATTGCAGTACGGCTGAACGCCTCACGCAATGCCTGGCGATCGCCCAATACCAGCTTGTCACCACCTTTTGGCAGGACGCGCTCGTAGTCCGGGAATTTGCCGTCTACCAGTTTGGAGGTAAAGGTGAACTCGCCGGTCGTGGCACGAATGTGGTGCTGACCCAATACGATGCTGACAATGCCGTCCTGCTCGGTGAGCAGACGCGCCATTTCCAGAATACCTTTACGAGGCACGATCACTTGGTGGCGGTCGGCTTGTTCGATCTGTGCAGACATGGAGCACATGGCAAGACGGTGACCGTCGGTGGCGACAGCACGCAAAATGCCAGCGCTGACTTCAAGCAGCATGCCATTAAGGTAGTAACGGACATCCTGTTGGGCCATCGCAAAACTGGTGCGCTCGATCAGGCGGCGAAGCTTGCTCTGCACCAGGTCGAACGTCAGCGAGCCAGGACCTTCTTCTACAGTAGGGAAGTCGTTGGCAGGCAATGTGGACAAAGTGAAGCGGCTACGACCGGCCTTGACCACCACTTTGGAGTCATCGACCTTGATGTCGATCAGCACGTCGTTCGGCAGGCTTTTGCAGATATCCATCAGCTTGCGCGCAGGAACAGTGATTTCCCCGGGCTCGGCTGGCTCTTCGAGTTGGACACGACCGACCAGCTCCACTTCCAGGTCGGTACCTGTCAGGGAAAGTTGCTGGCCTTCGACGACCATCAGCACATTGGATAGCACCGGCAGGGTCTGACGGCGTTCAACAACGCCGGCGACCAATTGCAGAGGTTTCAACAGGGCTTCGCGTTGAATGGTGAAATGCATGGTCTAGTCCCTTGCCTTGATAAGCTGCACTGGCGTCATCATGTAGTCAGAGTCCGCAGCAGGTTCTTGTAGTCCTCGCGGATATCCGCGTCGGATTCCTTGAGTTCGTTGATCTTGCGGCATGCATGCAAAACGGTCGTATGGTCACGACCGCCGAATACATCGCCAATTTCCGGAAGACTGTGGTTCGTCAGCTCTTTGGAAAGCGCCATCGCCACCTGACGTGGACGGGCAACAGAACGGGAGCGACGCTTGGACAACAGGTCGGAGATTTTGATCTTGTAATACTCGGCGACAGTACGCTGAATGTTATCCACACTCACGAGTTTGTCCTGCAACGCCAACAAATCTTTCAGAGACTCACGAATCAGTTCGATCGTGATATCCCGGCCCATGAAGTGCGAGTGAGCGATGACACGCTTGAGTGCGCCTTCGAGTTCACGGACGTTGGAGCGAATGCGCTGCGCAATGAAGAATGCAGCGTCATGAGGTAATTCGACCTTGGCCTGATCGGCTTTCTTCATCAGGATCGCAACGCGGGTTTCCAGCTCCGGCGGCTCGACGGCCACAGTAAGCCCCCAGCCAAACCTGGATTTCAGACGCTCTTCCAGGCCTTCGATCTCTTTGGGGTAGCGGTCACTGGTGAGAATGACCTGCTGTCCGCCTTCGAGCAGTGCGTTGAAGGTGTGGAAAAACTCTTCCTGGGAACGCTCCTTACGGGCGAAGAACTGAATGTCATCGATCAGTAAGGCATCGACCGAGCGATAGAAACGCTTGAATTCGTTGATCGCGTTCAGTTGCAGCGCCTTGACCATGTCGGCCACGAAACGCTCCGAGTGCAGATAGACAACCTTCGCATTCGGGTTCTTCTTGAGCAGGTGGTTGCCCACGGCATGCATCAAGTGAGTCTTACCCAGACCGACGCCACCATAAAGGAAGAGCGGGTTGTAGCCATGCTTGGGATTATCCGCAACCTGCCAGGCCGCAGCACGGGCCAGCTGGTTGGATTTACCTTCGACGAAGTTTTCAAAGGTGAACGTACGGTTCAGGTAACTGGTGTGCTTGAGCGCACCTTCAACCTGGACAGTACGCTGCTCGGCCCGCGCCGGAGCCTGCTGCGAACTGGCGCCCGCCATCGGATCGAAACTGTCACGCGAAGGCTCGTCATGAGTCTCGGCGTTCTGAACTGCAGGAGCCGGCGCAGGAGCAGCCACCACTGGAGCGGCAACAGGTGTTGAAACGCTGCTGACGTTATTGGCTGACAACGCTTGCGAAGCGGCAGCAGCCAATGGGGCATTGGGTGCCGCACGCGGAGCCGAGCTGCGCTTGCTGCCTATTAATAAGGAAAGGGCAGGCGCCATTCCCTGGCCGTGCTCGCCCAGAAGCTCAAGCAGACGGCTCAGATACTTTTCGTTAACCCAATCGAGAACGAAACGGTTCGGCGCATATACACGCAACTCGTCGCCTTCGGCTTCGACCTGTAGCGGACGGATCCAGGTGTTGAATTGCTGGGCAGGCAGCTCATCGCGCAAAAGCTCCACGCACTGCTGCCAAAGTTCCACTGACACGGATATCCCCTAAGTCGAAAGCCGGTGAGGCAAAAACATACGCCATTGTAACGATCAGACGCCGACTTATCCACATGTAGGTTGCTCACAAACAAGGAGAAACCCGGCTTTTATTCGTTGAAAAGGCGACAGACGGTAGCGGGATAAGCCCTGTGGATAAACCGGCTTCAGCTCATTGCATAAGTCACGGTGAAACTCTGTGGATAACCAGCCTGTGGATAACAAGGCATTCCATACACAGCTTTTCCGAGGTCACCGCACAGGCAGGACACCGTTTCTCGACAGTCTTTTGATCTTCTGTACACATTGATTTTAGAGGCTTTGGAGTAGTTATCCACAGATAGCGTCGCCCCTAGTCTTTATAAGCTCTACAGAAAAGCTTTAAATATTCCTTCTTTTTATTTCTATAACTGATTTCTCTCAGGCAACCCTCGAACCGGGTGAGGAATACGTAATGAGCTGTAAGGAAGTAGATAAAGGAAAAGCTGGTTGGAAATTGACCTGCACGCTTGCTTTCTCTAGAATCCCCGGTCTCTTAAAACGGGGGCCATTCCGGCCCGTAGTGGACGAACCAGGTAACACGCCATGAAACGTACTTTCCAACCCAGCACAATCAAGCGCGCCCGCACCCACGGTTTCCGTGCCCGTATGGCCACCAAGAACGGCCGTGCAGTCCTGTCGCGTCGTCGCGCCAAAGGCCGTAAGCGTCTGGCAGTTTGATAAATCGGCACTGGTGGTGAGTCGAGACTTCAGTCGGGAAAAGCGTTTGCTGACTCCCCGGCATTTCAAGGCAGTCTTTGACTCCCCTACCGGCAAGGTTCCGGGGAAAAATCTCCTGCTCCTTGCTCGCAACAACGACCTTGATCATCCCCGTCTAGGGCTGGTAATAGGTAAAAAGAGCGTAAAACTCTCCGTTGAGCGAAACCGCTTGAAACGCCTCATGCGCGAATCATTTCGCCAACACCAGGATAATCTGGTCGGTTGGGATATCGTGATCGTCGCGCGTAAGGGTCTGGGTGACATAGAAAACCCGGAATTGATTCAGCATTTCGGCAAGCTCTGGAAACGTCTGGCGCGTAGCCGACCCACTCCAGAAGCAAAACCCGAAACTGCAGGGGTAGACAGTCCAGATGCGTAAACTGGCACTCGTTCCGATCCAGTTTTACCGCTATGCCATTAGCCCGCTGATGGCCAGTCACTGTCGTTTCTACCCCAGTTGCTCCTGCTATGCGTATGAAGCCATCGATAATCATGGCCTTTTACGCGGCGGCTGGCTGACACTTCGTCGTTTGGGCCGCTGTCATCCGTGGAATCCCGGTGGTTATGACCCGGTTCCACCTGTCCCCACCTCCCGTTCTTCTTCGATGGCCGAGTAATCATGGATATTAAACGCACGATCCTGATCGTCGCCCTGGCAATCGTGACCTACGTCGGGGTTCTGAAATGGAACCAAGACTACGGCCAGGCTGCCATGCCGACCCAGAATGTTGCAGCCAGCACAACCGCACCGGCTATACCGGATACGGCTGCTGGTACTAATGGTTCTGCAAATGCCGATGTTCCAAGTGCTACAGCGACCAATGTCGCAGCGCCTCTGGAAACGCCAGTCGCACCGAGCAAGGACCTGATTCAGGTCAAGACCGACGTGCTCGATCTGGCGATCGATCCGGTAGGTGGTGACGTGGTTCAACTTCGTCTTCCCCTGTATCCACGTCGTCAGGACCGCCCGGATGTTCCATTCCAGCTGTTCGACAATGGTGGCGAGCGTACTTTTCTGGCACAAAGTGGCCTGACCGGTACCAACGGACCTGATGCACGTGCTGCCGGTCGTCCGGTTTATTCGTCTCCACAGAAGACTTATCAACTGAACGATGGCCAGAACGATCTGGTCGTCGAGCTGAAATTCGCTGATAACGGCGTCAATTACATCAAGCGTTTCACCTTCAAACGTGGCCTGTACGATGTTGTTGTCACCTACGTTGTGGATAACCAGAGTGCTCAGCCATGGGCGGGCAATCTGTTTGCACAACTGAAGCGCGATGCCAGTTCCGATCCGTCTTCGACCACTGCCACTGGCACTGCCACCTACCTGGGTGCTGCCTTGTGGACAGCTGCAGAGCCGTACAAAAAAGTGTCGATGAAAGATATCGACAAGGCTCCGCTGAAAGAAACAGTCCAGGGTGGCTGGGTTGCATGGCTCCAGCATTACTTCGTGACGGCCTGGATTCCAAGCCATGGCGACAGCAACGCTGTTCAGACACGTAAAGACAGCCAGGGCAACTACATCATCGGCTTCACTGGCCCGACCCTGTCGGTTGCTGCCGGTGGCAAAGGTGAAACCAGCGCTACGTTGTATGCAGGTCCGAAAAGCCAGGCGGTACTCAAAGAGTTATCCCCAGGCCTGGAACTGACTGTCGATTACGGCATCCTGTGGTTCATTGCCCAGCCGATCTTCTGGCTGCTGCAACATATCCACGCCATTGTGGGTAACTGGGGCTGGTCGATCATCTTCCTGACCATGCTGATCAAAGGCCTGTTCTTCCCTCTGTCGGCTGCCAGCTACAAATCCATGGCGCGCATGCGTGCCGTAGGTCCGAAGCTGACCGCGCTGAAAGAACAGTTTGGCGATGATCGTCAGAAGATGTCCCAGGCAATGATGGAGCTGTACAAGAAAGAAAAGATCAACCCGCTGGGTGGATGCTTGCCAATTCTTGTCCAGATGCCGGTTTTCCTTGCGCTGTACTGGGTACTCCTGGAAAGCGTGGAAATGCGTCAGGCTCCATGGATGCTGTGGATAACCGACCTGTCGATCAAAGACCCGTTCTTTATCCTGCCGATCATCATGGGCGCGACCATGTTCATCCAGCAGCGTCTGAACCCGACTCCGCCGGATCCGATGCAGGCCAAGGTCATGAAAATGATGCCAATCATCTTCACGTTCTTCTTCCTGTGGTTCCCTGCCGGTCTGGTTCTGTACTGGGTTGTGAACAACACCCTGTCGATTGCACAGCAGGCCTACATCACTCGCAAGATCGAAGCGGCTACCAACAAAGCTGCTGCCTGATCTAACCTGTGAACACGTTTTACAAAGCGCCCCCTCGTGGGGCGTTTTGCTATCTGTCAGTTGCCCAGGAGCCGGACCATGAACGTCCCTCGTGAAACCATCGCCGCCATCGCCACCGCTCAAGGTCGCGGTGGTGTTGGCATCGTGCGTATATCCGGGCCTTTGGCGAGCAAGTCTGCCCAGGCAATCATTGGACGCACGCCAAAACCACGATTTGCCCATTACGGTCCTTTCGAGGATGAAACAGGGCAGGTCATCGACGAAGGAATCGCGCTTTATTTTCCAGGGCCCAATTCCTTTACCGGTGAAGATGTCCTGGAGCTTCAGGGCCACGGCGGTCCCATTGTTCTGGATATGTTGCTGCAGCGCTGCCTGCAGCTGGGCAGTCGTCTGGCGCGGCCGGGAGAATTCAGCGAGCGTGCTTTCCTTAACGACAAGCTGGATCTGGCCCAGGCCGAAGCCATTGCGGACCTGATCGAAGCCAGTTCTGCACAGGCTGCACGTAATGCGCTGCGCTCCTTGCAGGGTGTTTTTTCCCATCGTGTGGATAACTTGACCGAAAAGCTGATCAGCCTGCGGATCTATGTGGAGGCGGCCATCGACTTTCCCGAGGAAGAAATCGACTTCCTTGCCGATGGCCACGTGCTGAGCATGCTCGATGACGTGCGTGACGAGTTATCCACAGTGCTGCGCGAAGCAGGGCAGGGTGCATTGCTGCGTGACGGCATGACCGTGGTGATTGCCGGCCGCCCCAATGCCGGTAAATCCAGCCTGCTCAACGCCTTGGCAGGTCGAGAGGCCGCGATCGTCACCGAGATTGCCGGCACCACACGGGATGTGCTGCGCGAACATATCCACATAGACGGCATGCCGCTGCATGTCGTGGATACAGCAGGCCTGCGCGATACCGACGATCAGGTAGAGATCATCGGTGTACAACGTGCTCTCAAGGCCATTGGCGAGGCAGACCGCATCTTGCTGGTCGTCGACGCGACTGCGCCGGAGGCATCCGATCCTTTCGCCCTGTGGCCTGAATTCCTGGAACAACGTCCTGATCCAGCCAAGGTTACGCTGATCCGTAACAAAGCCGATCTCAGCGGCGACCTGATTGGCCTGGAAACCAGTGCCGATGGCCATGTCACGATCAGCCTGAGCGCCAAGGCCGGTGGAGAAGGCCTGGAACTGCTGCGTGAACACCTCAAAGCCTGCATGGGTTATGAACAGACCTCTGAAAGCAGCTTCAGCGCACGTCGACGCCATCTTGAAGCGCTGCGCCATGCCAGTGACTTCCTGGAACATGGCCGCGCACAACTGACACTGGCGGGCGCAGGCGAGCTATTGGCCGAAGACCTGCGTCAAGCTCAGCAGGCGCTGGGTGAAATTACCGGAGCCTTCAGCTCGGACGATCTGCTTGGCAGGATCTTCTCAAGCTTCTGCATCGGTAAATAATTCCGCACACACGGCTCGAACAGCCCGGTGCAATGCCGGGCTTGCATCTCAGACCTCACAACAAAGCCCTCGATCAGCCTCTCTTACCCACAAAGGGAAGCCTTGCTGTGCCTCCCTCGCTACCGCCAGTCGCTCAGACAACACAATCCTGTGTGCCCTCAGCCTGTGAATTGTCCCTTCCGGAAGCAATTTATCTGAATTAAGCCCTGTGAATAACTGCTTCTGAGCTCAGTTGATAACTGGGGTCGAAAGCTGAAGATAAACCCGTCTGTGGACAAGTGGTCATTTAATCCACAGGCTCAAGACGGTTATCCAAAGGCCTCAATGGCACATGAACACAGACTTTTGAATCGCTGTACATATTGATTTATATAGCCTGTAGAACCTTATCCACAGAAAGGTTGCTCAGTAAGAATAAACATAAAAACAAGGTTTTATAAGATTTCTTTCCTTTTTAATTTCTTTATTCGCCAGTTTTCCACAGCTGGTTAAATTTTGTGCAACGGGTTTCTTTCAGGTGGGTGTATTCCCTATACTTGTCAGCTATCCCAATTTCCCATCGACAACAGGCACGAGGTGCGTGGTGGATTTCCCTTCCCGTTTTGAAGTGATCGTCATCGGTGGCGGTCATGCCGGTACCGAGGCCGCACTTGCGTCGGCACGCATGGGTGTCAAAACCCTATTGCTGACGCACAACGTGGAAACGCTCGGTCAGATGAGCTGTAACCCTGCTATTGGCGGTATTGGCAAAAGTCATCTGGTCAAGGAAATCGACGCCCTTGGCGGTGCGATGGCAATGGCTACCGATAAAGGCGGCATCCAGTTCCGTGTATTGAACAGCCGCAAAGGGCCAGCAGTACGAGCGACACGTGCCCAGGCAGACCGTGTTCTGTACAAGGCAGCCATTCGCGAAATTCTCGAAAACCAGCCGAACCTGTGGATATTTCAACAATCCTGTGACGACCTGATCGTCGAACAGGACCAGGTTCGCGGTGTCGTCACGCAAATGGGCTTGCGTTTCATGGCCGACTCCGTGGTTTTGACCACAGGTACCTTCCTGGGCGGACTTATCCACATCGGTATGCAGAACTATTCCGGTGGTCGCGCTGGAGATCCGCCTTCGATTGCCCTGGCAAAACGGTTACGTGAACTGCCGCTGCGCGTCGGTCGACTGAAAACCGGAACACCGCCACGCATCGATGGCCGTTCTGTGGATTTCTCAGTGATGACAGAACAACCGGGCGATACGCCTATCCCGGTCATGTCGTTCCTGGGTTCAAAGGAGCAGCATCCAGAGCAAGTCAGTTGCTGGATTACGCATACCAACGCCCGGACCCACGAAATCATTGCCTCCAACCTTGATCGTTCACCGATGTATTCCGGTGTCATCGAAGGTATCGGCCCGCGCTACTGTCCTTCGATCGAAGACAAGATCCACCGTTTTGCCGACAAGGAAAGCCACCAGGTCTTCATCGAGCCTGAAGGTCTGACTACCCACGAGCTTTATCCGAACGGTATTTCGACTTCGCTGCCATTCGACGTGCAACTGCAGATCGTTCGCTCGATTCGTGGCATGGAGAACGCGCACATCGTTCGCCCTGGCTACGCCATCGAATACGATTACTTCGATCCTCGCGACCTGAAGTACAGCCTGGAAACCAAAGTCATCGGCGGTTTGTTTTTCGCAGGCCAGATCAACGGCACCACTGGCTACGAAGAGGCCGGTGCACAAGGTCTGCTGGCCGGAACCAACGCTGCGCTTCGTGCACAGGGCAAGGAAAGCTGGTGCCCACGCCGTGATGAAGCGTACATCGGCGTGCTGGTTGACGACCTGATTACCCTCGGCACACAAGAGCCGTACCGGATGTTCACATCCCGTGCCGAATACCGTCTGATCCTGCGTGAAGACAACGCCGATTTGCGTCTGACGGAAAAAGGTCGCGAACTGGGTCTGATCGACGATGCCCGCTGGGCAGCGTTCTGCACCAAGCGTGAAAATATCGCGCTGGAAGAACAGCGCCTGAAAAGTACCTGGGTCCGTCCTGGCACAGAGCAGGGCGATGCGATTGCTGCCCATTTCGGCACGCCGCTGACCCACGAATACAATCTGCTCAACCTGCTGACTCGTCCGGAAGTCGATTATGCGAGCCTGATTTCCCTTACCGGTCAGGGTTGCAGCGACCCTCAAGTCACCGAGCAGGTCGAGATCAAGACCAAATACGCCGGTTACATCGAGCGTCAGCAGGATGAAATTGCCCGTCTGCGGGCCAGCGAAGATACAAAACTGCCGGAAGACATCGATTACACGACGATTTCCGGTCTGTCGAAAGAGATTCAAGGCAAGCTGGGGATAACTCGTCCCGAGACCCTGGGACAGGCATCGCGTATTCCTGGTGTAACGCCGGCGGCGATTTCCCTGTTGATGATTCACTTGAAAAAACGCGGCGCGGGCCGTCAGTTGGAGCAAAGCGCTTGAGTTCTATGGTGACTGCGCAGCATGCTCAGGAATTATCCACAGGAGCCCGGGAACTGGGTGTGGATCTGAGTGAAAAACAGCATGGCCAGTTGCTGGCTTACCTCGAGCTGTTGATAAAGTGGAACAAAGCCTACAACCTGACGGCTGTACGCAATCCGGACGAGATGGTTTCGCGGCATTTGCTCGACAGCCTGAGCGTCGTACCCTTCATCGAAGGACCACGCTGGCTGGACGTTGGTAGCGGTGGCGGAATGCCCGGCATTCCCTTGGCTATCATGTTTCCAGAGATGAAGGTTTCGCTTCTGGACAGCAATGGCAAGAAAACCCGGTTCCAGACTCAGGTCAAACTTGAGCTGAAACTCGACAACCTCGAAGTTATCCACAGCCGTGCAGAAGCTTATCAGCCAGATGCACCGTTCACGGGGATTGTTTCCCGGGCGTTCAGCAGTCTGGAAGACTTTACCGGGTGGACTCGCCACATGGGCGACACCGATACACGTTGGCTGGCAATGAAAGGGCTGCATCCGACCGATGAACTGGTAGCATTGCCGGCAGACTTTCATCTCGATAGCGCACAAGCCTTGACCGTTCCAGGTTGCCAAGGCCAACGCCATCTGCTGATACTGCGCCGCACGGCATGACTGGGAACACAAGCAAGAATGGCTAAGGTATTCGCGATAGCGAACCAGAAAGGTGGTGTGGGTAAAACCACCACCTGTATCAACCTCGCAGCGTCACTGGTTGCAACCAAGCGCCGCGTGCTGTTGATCGATCTCGACCCTCAGGGCAACGCGACCATGGGCAGCGGTGTGGATAAACACACCCTGGAAAACTCGGTTTACGACTTGCTGATCGGTGAATGCGATCTGGCCGAGGCGATACAGTTTTCCGAACATGGCGGTTATCAACTGCTGCCGGCCAACCGTGACCTTACGGCTGCCGAAGTGGTGTTGCTGGAAATGCAGATGAAGGAAAGCCGCTTGCGCAATGCGCTGGCGCCGATCCGGGAAAACTACGATTACATTCTCATCGACTGCCCGCCGTCGCTGTCGATGCTGACCCTCAATGCCCTGGTGGCCTCCGATGGGGTCATTATCCCCATGCAGTGCGAGTACTTTGCGCTGGAAGGTCTCAGCGACCTTGTGGATAACATCAAGCGCATCGCAGAACTGCTCAACCCTCAACTGAAAATCGAAGGGTTGCTGCGCACGATGTACGACCCGCGCCTGAGCCTGATCAACGATGTTTCCGCGCAGCTCAAGGAACATTTCGGCGATCAGCTCTACGACACGGTCATCCCGCGCAACATCAGGCTCGCCGAGGCGCCGAGCTTCGGCATGCCGGTGCTGGCCTATGACAAGGCTTCTCGCGGTGCGCTGGCTTACCTGGCCCTGGCGGGTGAACTGGTACGTCGTCAACGTCGCAGCTCGAAAGCCGCGCAGCCAACCTAAGGAATTCCCATGGCCGTCAAGAAACGAGGTCTCGGACGTGGGTTGGACGCACTTCTGAGCAGTCCAACCGTCAGTTCGCTGGAAGAACAGGCCGTCAAGATCGATCAGCGTGAGCTGCAGCATGTCCCTCTGGATCTCATCCAGCGTGGCAAGTACCAGCCGCGCCGCGATATGGATCCCCAGGCGCTGGAAGAACTTGCCCTGTCGATCAAGTCCCAGGGCGTCATGCAGCCGATCGTGATCCGTCCGATTGGCGACAACCGCTATGAAATCATCGCCGGTGAGCGTCGCTGGCGTGCCAGCCAGCAGGCGGGCGTAGAGACAATTCCGGCCATGGTCCGCGAAGTCTCGGATGAAAACGCCATCGCCATGGCGCTGATCGAGAACATCCAGCGCGAAGATCTGAACCCCATTGAAGAAGCGATGGCGTTGCAGCGCTTGCAGCAGGAGTTCCAGCTGACTCAGCAGCAGGTCGCCGATGCGGTGGGCAAGTCGCGCGTCAGCGTGGCCAACCTGTTGCGTCTGATTGCGTTGCCTGAGGTCATCAAGACCATGCTGTCCCACGGTGACCTGGAAATGGGTCATGCCCGTGCATTGCTCGGTTTGCCTGAAGAAAGGCAGGTCGAAGGTGCGCGACATGTTGTCGCACGTGGCCTTACTGTGCGTCAGACCGAAGCCCTTGTCAGGCAGTGGCTCAGTGGCAAGCCGGCTCCTGTCGAGGCAGTAAAGACTGACCCCGATATCAGTCGGCTGGAACAGCGTCTCGCCGAGCGGCTGGGCTCTGCAGTCCAGATTCGTCATGGGCAGAAGGGAAAAGGGCAATTAGTCATCCGTTACAACTCGCTGGATGAGTTGCAAGGTGTGCTCGCCCACATTCGCTGAAACAATTGCTCTGTAGCGTATAGTCGGAAATCACTACCTTACGGTTGAATAGGGGCTTAACCGCCCCTATACTCTGCGCGCATTTTGTCGGCACAAATTATGCCAAGTTATTGCTTGTGGCGACCGACATTCAAGGAGCAGTTGCGATGGAATCACGCATGCCAGACCGCTTGCCGTTCCATCGGCTGGCGGTTTTTCCGGTATTGCTGGCTCAATTGATTGTCCTGCTGCTGGCCGCTCTGGCGCTCATGCAGTGGAATGGAGTCGTAGCGGGATATTCAGGGCTGTGCGGTGGCCTGATAGCGTGGCTGCCCAATTTGTACTTTGCTCACAAGGCTTTCCGGTTTTCCGGGGCCAGAGCAGCGCAAGCAATCGTCCGGTCATTTTATGCCGGCGAGGCAGGCAAACTGATTTTGACGGCAGTGCTTTTTGCATTGACGTTCGCAGGTGTGAAGCCATTGGCGCCGCTGGCTGTATTCGGCGTGTTCATGTTGATCCAGGTGGTCAACTGGTTCGCTCCCCTGCTAATGAGAACAAGACTTTCGAGACCTTAGGGCGTTTGAGGCAAAAATGGCAGAGCAAACAGCTTCGGGCTATATCCAGCACCACTTGCAGAACCTGACATTCGGTCAGCTACCCAACGGCAGCTGGGGCTTTGCCCATACCGCAGCAGAAGCAAAGGAAATGGGCTTTTGGGCTTTCCACGTCGATACTCTCGGCTGGTCGGTCGCACTGGGCCTGATTTTCGTTCTTATCTTCCGTATGGCGGCCAAGAAGGTAACTTCCGGCCAGCCTGGCGCTCTGCAGAACTTCGTCGAAGTTCTGATCGAGTTCGTCGATGGCAGCGTGCGGGACAGCTTTCACGGCCGTAGCGCGGTGATCGCTCCCCTGGCCCTGACCATTTTCGTCTGGGTATTTCTGATGAACGCCGTCGACCTGGTTCCGGTTGACTGGATTCCTCAGTTGGCGATGCTGATCTCGGGCGACGAGCACATTCCTTTCCGTGCTGTTCCGACCACTGACCCGAATGCCACCCTGGGCATGGCTCTGTCGGTCTTCGCACTGATCATTTTCTACAGCATCAAGGTCAAGGGCATCGGTGGTTTCATCGGCGAACTGACCCTTCACCCGTTCGGCAGCAAGAACATCTTCGTTCAGGCTCTGCTGATTCCGGTGAACTTCCTGCTTGAATTCGTGACACTGGTAGCCAAGCCGATTTCGCTGGCACTGCGTCTGTTCGGCAACATGTACGCTGGCGAGCTGGTATTCATCCTGATCGCGGTCATGTTCGGCAGCGGCCTGCTCTGGCTCAGTGGCCTGGGTGTGGTTCTGCAATGGGCGTGGGCTGTCTTCCACATCCTGATCATCACCCTGCAAGCGTTCATCTTCATGATGCTGACCATCGTTTACCTGTCGATGGCTCACGAAGATAACCATTAAGATTCGCCATCCGGCGCATCTGATGACCCTCTTGCCATTGGTGAGAGGGAGCCGCAAGCGGGAAACCGCAAGGGCTGATGTAACAAACGATTTTGCTTTACCGCTTTAATCTAAGAAAACCTAACCAATACGACGTAAAAGTCGGGAGGAAAGATGGAAACTGTAGTTGGTCTAACCGCTATCGCTGTTGCACTGTTGATCGGCCTGGGCGCACTGGGTACTGCAATCGGTTTCGGCCTGTTGGGCGGTAAGTTCCTGGAAGGCGCAGCGCGTCAGCCAGAAATGGTTCCAATGCTGCAAGTTAAAATGTTCATCGTTGCGGGTCTGCTCGACGCCGTTACCATGATCGGTGTTGGTATCGCTCTGTTCTTCACCTTCGCGAACCCCTTCGTTGGTCAGCTCGCTGGCTAATCGCTCGAATTTTCGAGTTGATTGGTGTGATGGACAACGAACGAGCGAGGTGTTGGCGTGAATATTAATGCAACCCTGATTGGCCAGTCCGTTGCGTTCTTCATCTTTGTGCTGTTCTGCATGAAGTTCGTGTGGCCTCCGGTCATCGCGGCTTTGCACGAACGTCAGAAGAAGATCGCGGATGGACTGGACGCTGCTACACGAGCAGCTCGCGACCTGGAGCTGGCCCAAGACAAAGTGGGTCAACAACTGCGCGAAGCTAAAGCTCAAGCAGCCGAGATCATTGAGCAAGCCAAGAAACGCGGTACACAGATTGTCGACGAAGCCCGTGAACAGGCTCGCGTTGAAGCTGACCGTGTGAAGGCTCAGGCTCAGGCCGAGATCGAGCAGGAACTGAACAGTGTCAAAGACGCTCTGCGCGCCCAGTTGGGTAGCCTGGCAGTCAATGGCGCCGAGAAGATCCTGGGTGCCACAATCGATCAAAACGCGCACGCGGAGCTGGTTAACAAACTGGCAGCTGAAATTTAAGCGAGGGCGATCATGGCAGAACTGACCACGTTGGCCCGACCTTACGCTAAGGCGGCCTTC
Organism: Pseudomonas sp. Irchel 3A18; assembly: GCF_900187465.1. NCBI lineage: Bacteria > Pseudomonadati > Pseudomonadota > Gammaproteobacteria > Pseudomonadales > Pseudomonadaceae > Pseudomonas > Pseudomonas sp. Irchel 3A18. The sequence goes on along the minus strand of NZ_FYDI01000009.1, from coordinate 110,225 downwards.
GAGCACGCGCAGGCCCACCAGCAACTGGCCAATTGGTCAGCCATGCTCGGCCTGGCTGCTGCGGTGTCGCAAGACGACACCATGCAGAGCCTGCTCAAGGCCCCGCGACTGACGAGCGCACAAAAGGCCACCACTTTTATTGAAGTGTGTGGCGACAAGTTCGATGCCAAGGCACAGAATTTCATCCACGTCGTTGCTGAAAACGACCGTCTCCCGCTTCTGCCGGAGATCGCCGAACTGTTCGACCTGTACAAGGCCGAGCAGGAAAAATCGGTCGATGTGGATGTCACCAGTGCTTTTGCATTGAACCAAGAACAGCAAGACAAACTCGCCAAGGTTCTCAGTGCACGGCTCGGCCGGGAAGTGCGCCTGCATGCTGCGGAGGATGCCACCCTTATCGGTGGTGTCGTTATCCGCGCCGGCGACCTGGTTATCGATGGCTCAGTTCGCGGCAAGATCGCGCAACTAGCCGAAGCATTGAAATCTTGAGTTTGAAGGGGCAGCAGAGCAATGCAGCAACTCAATCCTTCCGAAATAAGTGAAATCATCAAGGGTCGCATCGAGAAGCTCGATGTAACCTCCCAAGCCCGCAACGAAGGCACCGTCGTCAGCGTGTCTGACGGTATCGTGCGGATTCACGGTCTTGCCGACGTAATGTACGGCGAAATGATCGAGTTTCCGGGCGGCGTCTTCGGTATGGCGCTGAACCTTGAGCAAGACTCTGTCGGTGCCGTTGTACTGGGCGCCTACACGACTCTGGCTGAAGGCATGAGCGCCAAGTGCACCGGCCGCATCCTCGAAGTTCCGGTTGGTAAGGAACTGCTGGGTCGCGTTGTCGACGCACTGGGCAACCCTGTTGACGGTAAAGGTCCGCTGAACAACACCGAGACCGATGCGGTCGAGAAAGTTGCTCCAGGCGTGATCTGGCGTAAGTCGGTCGACCAGCCAGTGCAAACTGGCTACAAGGCCGTCGACGCAATGATTCCAGTCGGCCGTGGCCAGCGTGAGCTGATCATCGGTGACCGCCAGATCGGTAAAACCGCCATGGCAATCGACGCGATCATCAACCAGAAAAACAGCGGCATCTTCTGCGTCTACGTTGCAGTTGGTCAGAAGCAATCGACCATCGCCAACGTTGTTCGCAAGCTCGAAGAAAACGGTGCACTGGCTAACACCATCATCGTTGCTGCAAGTGCTTCCGAATCCGCTGCGCTGCAATTCCTTGCACCGTACTCGGGTTGCACCATGGGCGAGTACTTCCGTGACCGCGGTGAAGACGCGCTGATCGTTTATGACGATCTGTCCAAGCAAGCAGTGGCTTACCGCCAGATTTCCCTGCTGCTGCGCCGTCCACCAGGCCGTGAAGCCTACCCAGGTGACGTGTTCTATCTCCACTCCCGTCTGCTGGAGCGCGCATCGCGTGTTTCCGAAGAGTACGTAGAGAAGTTCACCAACGGCGCAGTGACCGGCAAAACCGGTTCCCTGACTGCACTGCCGATCATCGAAACCCAGGCTGGCGACGTTTCCGCGTTCGTTCCGACCAACGTGATTTCCATCACCGACGGTCAGATCTTCCTGGAATCGGCCATGTTCAACTCCGGCATCCGTCCGGCAGTGAACGCCGGTGTTTCGGTATCCCGTGTAGGTGGTGCCGCACAGACCAAGATCATCAAGAAGCTTTCCGGTGGTATCCGTACCGCTCTGGCTCAGTACCGTGAACTGGCGGCATTCGCCCAGTTCGCTTCTGACCTGGACGAAGCGACCCGCAAGCAGCTTGAGCATGGTCAGCGCGTTACCGAGCTGATGAAGCAGAAGCAATACGCGCCGATGTCCATCGCTGATATGTCGTTGTCCCTGTATGCCGCTGAACGTGGCTTCCTGGTGGACATCGAGATTCCAAAAATCGGCAGCTTCGAGCAGGCTCTGATTGCTTACTTCAACCGCGATCACGCCGACTTGATGGCGAAGATCAACGTGAAGGGTGACTTCAATGACGAAATCGACTCTGGCCTCAAAGCCGGTATCGAGAAGTTCAAGGCCACCCAAACCTGGTAAGCCGCAGCGGGAGCCGAGAGGTTCCCGCTTGCTAACCTGATAGGTGTTACATGGCAGGCGCAAAAGAGATTCGCAGCAAGATTGCGAGCATCAAAAGCACGCAAAAGATCACCAGCGCCATGGAAAAAGTGGCGGTCAGCAAAATGCGCAAGGCTCAGTCGCGCATGGCTGCTAGCCGTCCTTACGCGGAGCGCATCCGTCAGGTGATTGGTCATCTTGCCAACGCCAACCCGGAGTATCGCCACCCGTTCATGATCGAGCGCGAAGTAAAGCGTGTCGGTTATGTCGTAGTGAGCAGTGACCGTGGTTTGTGCGGTGGCCTGAACACCAACCTGTTCAAGGCTTTGGTCAAGGACATGGCGGTAAACCGTGAAAACGGCGTAGAGATCGATCTGTGCGTGGTCGGCAGCAAAGGTGCGGCATTTTTCCGCAACTTCGGCGGTAACGTCGTCGCTGCGATCAGCCACCTGGGCGAAGAGCCGTCGATCAATGACCTGATCGGCAGCGTCAAGGTGATGCTGGATGCCTACCTGGATGGTCGAATTGATCGCCTGTCCGTGGTATCCAACAAGTTCATCAACACCATGACCCAGCAGCCAACGGTGGAGCAATTGATTCCGCTGGTGGCAACCCCGGATCAGAAACTCAAGCACCACTGGGACTATCTCTACGAACCCGATGCCAAAGAGCTGCTTGACGGCTTGATGGTTCGCTACGTTGAGTCGCAGGTGTACCAGGCGGTGGTCGAGAACAACGCTGCTGAACAAGCTGCGCGGATGATCGCGATGAAGAACGCCACAGACAACGCCGGTGATTTGATCAGCGATTTGCAGCTGATCTACAACAAGGCGCGTCAGGCAGCGATCACCCAAGAGATCTCGGAAATCGTCGGCGGCGCTGCCGCGGTTTAACGGTTCAAATATTAGAGGAACCAGCTAATGAGTAGCGGACGTATCGTTCAAATCATCGGCGCCGTGATCGACGTGGAATTCCCACGCGATAGCGTACCGAGTATCTACAACGCGCTGAGTGTACAAGGCGCGGAAACCACTCTTGAAGTTCAGCAGCAGCTGGGCGACGGCGTGGTTCGTACCATTGCAATGGGTTCGACCGAAGGCTTGAAGCGCGGTCTGAACGTCAATGACAGCGGCGCAGCCATTTCCGTACCGGTCGGTAAAGCGACTCTGGGCCGGATCATGGACGTCCTGGGCAACCCGATCGACGAAGCCGGTCCTATCGGTGAAGAAGAGCGTTGGGGCATTCACCGTCCTGCGCCGTCCTTCGCTGAACAGGCGGGTGGCAACGATCTGCTGGAAACAGGCATCAAGGTTATCGACCTGGTTTGCCCGTTCGCCAAGGGCGGTAAAGTCGGTCTGTTCGGTGGTGCCGGTGTAGGCAAAACCGTAAACATGATGGAACTGATCCGTAACATCGCCATCGAGCACAGCGGTTATTCCGTGTTCGCCGGTGTGGGTGAGCGTACTCGTGAGGGTAACGACTTCTACCACGAGATGAAGGACTCCAACGTTCTGGACAAAGTGGCACTGGTTTACGGTCAGATGAACGAGCCACCGGGAAACCGTCTGCGCGTTGCTCTGACCGGCCTGACCATGGCCGAGAAGTTCCGTGACGAAGGTAACGACGTTCTGCTGTTCGTCGACAACATCTATCGTTACACCCTGGCCGGTACCGAAGTATCCGCACTGCTGGGCCGTATGCCTTCCGCAGTAGGTTACCAACCGACCCTGGCTGAAGAGATGGGTACTCTGCAAGAGCGCATCACTTCCACCAAAAACGGTTCGATCACCTCGATCCAGGCGGTATACGTACCAGCGGACGACTTGACCGACCCGTCGCCAGCGACCACGTTCGCCCACTTGGACGCAACGGTCGTACTGTCCCGTGACATCGCCTCCCTGGGTATCTACCCAGCGGTAGATCCACTGGATTCGACTTCGCGCCAGCTGGACCCGAACGTCATCGGCCAGGAACACTACGACACCGCTCGCGGCGTTCAGTACGTGTTGCAGCGTTACAAAGAGCTGAAAGACATCATCGCGATCCTGGGTATGGACGAGCTGTCGGAAACCGACAAGCAGTTGGTAAACCGTGCTCGTAAGATCCAGCGCTTCCTGTCGCAGCCGTTCTTCGTGGCTGAAGTCTTCACGGGTGCATCGGGTAAATACGTTTCCCTGAAAGACACCATTGCTGGCTTCAAAGGCATCCTCAACGGTGACTACGACCACCTGCCAGAACAAGCGTTCTACATGGTCGGCGGCATCGAAGAAGCGATCGAGAAAGCCAAGAAACTGTAATCCCGGCGCCCGGCAACGGGCGCTAATCAGGTTGAGGCAAGCAAATGGCTATGACAGTCCATTGCGACATCGTCAGCGCGGAAGGGGAAATCTTCTCCGGTCTGGTCGAGATGGTGATTGCGCACGGTAACCTGGGTGATCTCGGTATCGCTCCAGGCCACGCGCCTCTGATCACCAATCTGGTCCCGGGCCCGATCCGCTTGATCAAGCAGGGTGGGGAAGCCGAGGTGTTCTACATCTCTGGTGGTTTCCTCGAGGTTCAGCCGAACATGGTCAAGGTGCTTGCCGATACTGTGCAACGTGCTGCCGACCTGGACGAAGCTTCTGCTCAGGCCGCCGTCAAGGCTGCCGAGAAGGCCCTGAACGAAAAAGGCGCGGACTTCGATTACGGATCTGCAACTGCTCGTCTGGCCGAGGCTGCAGCTCAGCTGCGCACCGTTCAGCAAATTCGCAAGAAGTTCGGCGGCTAACCCTGCTGGCTTTAATGCGCGATTGAGTAAAAGGGTAGCCTCGGCTACCCTTTTTCTTTTTTCCGAATCAGTCCGTTCCGGGCTGGTTGCCGCTCAGTTGGTAGTCCTCATGTCTCTCGATATCGTTATTCTTGCCGCTGGCCAAGGTACCCGGATGCGTTCGGCCTTGCCTAAAGTCCTGCACCCTGTTGCAGGTAACTCCATGCTTGGTCATGTTATCCACAGCGCACGACAGTTATCCCCAAATGGCATTCATGTGGTGATCGGTCATGGCGCCGATGCCGTACGCGAACGCCTGGCAGCGGATGACTTGAATTTCGTCATGCAGGACAAGCAACTGGGGACAGGCCACGCAGTTGCCCAGGCAGTACCGCACCTGAGCGCTGATACCGTGCTGATTCTTTACGGTGATGTACCGCTGATCGAGGTTCAGACCCTGCAGCGTCTGCTGGCACTGGTCACCCCGCAGCAGTTGGGCCTGCTGACTGTGACGCTGGACGATCCGACAGGCTATGGCCGCATCGTTCGCGACGCCGAGAACCGGGTCTGTGCCATTGTCGAGCACAAGGATGCCAGCGAAGCCCAGAAGGCGATCAACGAAGGCAATACCGGCATTCTTGCAGTGCCTGGCAAGCGTCTGGCCGACTGGCTCGGGCGTCTGTCCAATAACAACGCCCAGGGCGAGTATTACCTGACGGACGTCATCGCCATGGCAGTCAGTGACGGCCTGGTGGTTGCCACCGAACAGCCTCACGACGCAATGGAAGTGCAGGGCGCCAATGACCGCAAGCAATTGGCGGAACTGGAGCGTCACTATCAGTTGCGTGAAGCCCGTCGTGTGATGGCTGCCGGTGTGACCCTGCGTGACCCGGCACGTTTCGACGTGCGTGGCGAGGTGACGGTTGGCCGCGATGTGCTGATCGATATCAACGTGATTCTTGAAGGTCGCGTAATTATTGAAGATGACGTGGTTATTGGCCCGAACTGCGTCATCAAGGACAGCACCCTGCGCAAAGGTGTCGTGCTCAAGGCCAACAGCCACATCGAAGGCGCGATTCTGGGCGAGGGCAGTGACGCGGGTCCATTCGCTCGCCTGCGTCCTGGCAGTGTTCTGGGGGCCAAGGCCCATGTGGGTAACTTTGTCGAACTCAAGAATGCTCACCTTGGCGATGGCGCAAAAGCCGGCCACCTGACTTATCTGGGCGATGCCGAGATCGGTGCGCGCACCAACATCGGTGCCGGGACCATCACCTGCAACTACGATGGTGCCAACAAGCACAAGACCATCCTGGGTGAGGACGTCTTCATCGGCTCCAACAACTCGCTGGTTGCACCTGTGGATATCTCTTCAGGAGCCACCACTGCAGCGGGTTCCACCATCAACCAGAACATTCCTGCCGAACAGTTGGGCGTTGCTCGTGCACGCCAGCGCAACATCGAAGGCTGGAAGCGCCCGGTGAAGGTCAAGAAGCCATAAGGTTATCCACAGGAGCGCATTTACTCGCGAAACCTCTTCATTCGCGAATGAATTCGCTCCTACGGCTTGACCCGGTTCCGATAATAAGGTTTTATTGCTTTCGTTATCTTTTGAATCGAAACTTAAAGCCAAAATGTCGAAACGTAATACGCCTCAACGTCGCCATAATATTCTCGCCTTGCTCAATGAGCAGGGCGAAGTCAGTGTCGATGATCTGGCCCAGCGCTTTGAAACTTCGGAAGTTACGATTCGAAAGGATCTGGCCGCTCTCGAAAGCAATGGCTTGCTGCTACGCCGTTACGGTGGCGCAGTCACCTTGCCCCATGAATTGATTGCCGAAAGCAGCCAGCCTGTTTCTCGATACAAGCAGGCCATTGCCCGGGCGGCAGTGACGCGAATTCGCGAACATGCCCGCATCATTGTGGACAGTGGCAGCACCACCGCTGCGCTGATCCCCGAACTCGGTGCCCAACCGGGCCTGGTGGTGATGACCAACTCCCTGCATGTAGCTCGCGCCCTGGCCGAGCTTGAGCATGAGCCGGTGCTGTTGATGACCGGTGGAACCTGGGACCCGCACTCCGAATCCTTCCAGGGACAGGTAGCCGAGCAGGTTCTGCGCTCCTACGACTTCGATCAGTTGTTCATTGGTGCCGACGGCATCGATCTGATTCGCGGTACCACCACCTTCAATGAGTTGCTGGGACTGAGCCGGGTCATGGCTGAAGTCGCCCGGGAAGTGGTGGTCATGGTCGAAGCCGACAAAGTCGGTCGCAAGATTCCCAACCTGGAACTGCCCTGGAGCAGTATCCATACCCTTATCACAGATGAGCGCCTGCCCGATGAGGCACGCGAACAGATAAAAGCCCGCGGCATTACCCTGATTTGTGCCGCTGTCAGCTAGGAGAGAACCATGTGTGGAATTGTCGGCGCCGTTGCTGAACGTAGTATCACAGCCATTCTGCTGGAAGGGCTCAAACGTCTTGAATACCGTGGCTATGACAGCGCCGGTGTAGCGGTTTTCAGCAATGAAGGCAGCCTTGAGCGTCGTCGTCGTTCGGGCAAGGTCAGCGAACTGGAGCAGGCGTTGGCAGGCGAGCCTCTGGCCGGTCGTCTGGGTATCGCTCACACCCGTTGGGCCACCCACGGCGCACCATGCGAGCGCAATGCACATCCGCACTTTTCGGCTGATGAACTGGCAGTTGTCCACAACGGCATCATCGAAAACCACGAAGCCCTGCGCGAGCGTCTCAAAGGCCTGGGTTACGTATTCGCTTCCGATACCGACACCGAAGTCATCGTCCACCTGCTGCACCACAAACTCAAGGACACTCCGGATCTGGCCAATGCCCTGAAAGCAGCGGTCAAGGAATTGCACGGTGCCTACGGCCTGGCAGTCATCAGCGCCAAACAACCGGATCGCCTGCTGGCCGCACGCAGTGGCAGCCCGTTGGTGATTGGCCTGGGTCTTGGTGAAAACTTCCTGGCATCGGACCAGTTGGCACTGCGTCAGGTGACCGACCGCTTCGTGTACCTGGAAGAAGGCGATATCGCAGAGATCCGTCGCGACAGCGTGCAGATCTGGTCTGTGGATGGTCTGCCGGTGGTTCGCGAAACCGTGCAATACCACGAAGGTGCCGAAGCAGCCGACAAAGGCGAATACCGTCACTTCATGCTCAAGGAAATCCACGAGCAACCCAAGGTTGTGCAGCGCACGCTTGAAGGTCGCCTGGGTCAGCAACAAGTGCTGGTCCACGCTTTTGGCCCGCAAGCTGCTGAACTCTTCGCCAAGGTTCGCAATGTGCAGATCGTAGCCTGTGGCACCAGCTATCACGCTGGCATGGTTGCGCGTTACTGGCTCGAAGGTCTGGCCGGTATCCCTTGCCAGGTCGAAGTGGCCAGTGAGTTCCGCTATCGCAAGGTCGTGGTCCAGCCGGACACCCTGTTCGTCTCCATCTCCCAGTCCGGCGAAACCGCCGACACCCTGGCTGCACTGCGCAATGCCAAGGAACTTGGCTTCCTGGCAAGCCTGGCCATCTGCAACGTCGGCATCAGCTCCCTGGTGCGCGAGTCGGACCTGACCCTGCTGACCCAGGCCGGTCCTGAAATCGGTGTTGCGTCCACCAAGGCCTTCACCACCCAACTGGTTGCCCTGCTGTTGCTGACCCTGTCCCTTGGGCAGGTCAAAGGCACACTGGATGAAGGTGTCGAAGCCGAACTGGTCGAAGAACTGCGCCGTCTGCCGACCCGTCTGGGTGAAGCGCTGGCCATGGACAGCACCGTCGAGAAAGTCGCCGAGCTGTTCGCCGAGAAACACCACACCCTGTTCCTGGGCCGTGGCGCGCAATTCCCGGTAGCGATGGAGGGAGCACTCAAGCTCAAGGAAATCTCGTACATCCACGCCGAAGCCTACCCGGCCGGCGAACTCAAGCACGGCCCGCTGGCGCTTGTGGATAACGACATGCCGGTGGTCACCGTTGCACCCAACAACGAACTGCTGGAAAAACTCAAATCCAACCTCCAGGAAGTCCGCGCACGCGGCGGTGAACTGGTGGTATTCGCTGATGAACAAGCCGGCATGAAAAACGGCGAAGGTACCCACGTCATCGCCATGCCACACATCATCGACGCCCTGGCCCCGATTCTCTACACCATCCCGTTGCAGTTGCTCTCTTACTACGTGGCGGTGTTGAAGGGTACGGACGTGGATCAGCCTCGGAATCTGGCCAAATCCGTTACTGTGGAGTGAGTTATCCACAGGGGAGTTTGGTGGTGTTTTTAGAGAATTAAAAATGTCCCGGAGCCGGTGGGGTCAGTCACTCCCGGCTCCTGCTACTTCTTTTGAAAAAACTCGCAATACGGTCCCACCAACCGATTTTCCTCGAAGCAAGTTCTGAGTTTTCCGCAGCCGTTGTTAATGGTGCAATCTCCGCAACCTCAGCCGGTACTGTTACCTTTTTTGTTTTTGGCGTATTTGCGCATCATCCCATGAGTATATGTACGTAGATTCATGAACGAAATTGACCCACCAATAGAGGGCATGGTGAAAGCGTACTGGCAGTGCGGTTCAACTACCAGTGCCGCTGCTCGTTGTCAGGAACCTGCCTGCTGAAGCCCGGGCAAGGTCGACGCATCGACTGATCATCTTTCCTCGTAGTGTTGGCCTGGCTGCCCGTCAGGTCGCTGACGTCGTCAATGATTTCATGGTTGTGCCTTATCCTCCCCTACAAGCCCCTGGGTCATAGTTGCATCCATCCCTCAGACCGCATTTTTTCCTTGCTCTTGGCCCGTCATATTCGGCATAAAGTGCCACTACCCTCACAATCAGATGCCCGCTCATGATCAAAGCCAGTCTCCGTAGCCACCTGACCTTATGGTGTGCGGGCTTGTCGTTGTTTACGCTCTTGAGTGTCGGCTTCTATGTTGGGCATATTGCTACCGAACAGATGAAGCAGGCGAGTGCCAATACGTCATTAAGTACCGCCAAGTCGGCCGCCGCATTGCTGGGTGCGCAGCTCTATGAGCGGCAACTGGAAATGCACCTGCTCAGTCAGGAAAGCCATGTGATGAGCGGCAATCTGGACGATCCGGCCATCCTTCGGTCGATGGAGCTGCGCAGCCAGTCCCATTCCGAATATGCCTGGATGGGGGTTGCCGATACGGACGGACGTGTGCGGCAGGCGGTGAATGGTGTGCTGGTCAATCAGTCGGTCAAGGAACGTCCGTGGTTCAAGGCGGGTTTGCAAGGCTCCTACACCGGCGATCCTCATGAGGCTGTCCTGCTAGCCAAGTTGTTGCCCAATCCCAGTGGCGAACCTGTGCGCTTCATTGATTTCGCAACGCCCATCCGCAATGCCGAGGGCACTGTCATTGGCGTGCTGAGTGCGCATGCTCACTGGAGCTGGATGGCCAGGATTGTTGAAGCGGCCGTTCTGCGCGAAGGCATGCTGGCCAATACCGAAGTGCTGATCGTCGATCAGGCGGGCGATGTTCTTTATCCACAGCAACGTGTGGGTGAAAAACATCCAGAGTTGCTTCAGTCACCACCGCCGGGATGGTTCGTGGGTGATGGTTTTCTGAGCAGCGTTGTGAAAGTGCCGACCCCTACGATTTCAGGGCTGGCCTGGTACGTCGCGGTTCGCCAGCCACTTGATCAGGCGCTGCAACCTGCGCATAGCCTTTTTTACCGTTTGCTGGGGCTGGGCGTCATTGCCGCCCTCGCATTTGGTCTGGCGGCCTACTATCTGGCGTTGTACCTCAGCCGTCCAATCGAGCAATTGGCCAAGTCCGCCAGGCTGGTGCAGGACCAGCAGCCCGGCGTGAGCTTCCCGCTGAGCCACCCTGTATTGGAAATCGCTCAGCTCGGCCAGTCGATACAGAACATGACGCAATCGCTGCTGGGCAAGGAACGCGAACTGCATGATGCCAACAGCTCACTGGAAGTCACGGTTGCACAACGAACAGCGGCACTCACCGAGGCCAATGCCGAACTGTTGAAGCTGGCCACTCACGATGCGCTGACGGGTGTGTATAACCGGCGCATGTTCGATGAAAAACTGATCGAATGCAGTCAGCGCTTTGAACGCACCGGACGCCCGTTCGCCTTGCTGTTCATCGATGCCGACCACTTCAAGCGCATCAATGACACCTATGGTCATGCCATTGGCGATGAGGTGCTCTACCAACTGGCTCAACTCATCGAGCAGAACACCCGTTCCACCGATTTCGTTGCCCGTTACGGCGGTGAGGAATTCGCAGTGTTGTTGCCGGAGTTCGACAACCTGCGCAGCCCGGAAATCGTGGCCGAGAAGATCCGCGCCACCATTGCCGATGCCGACTTTTCTCTGGTCGGGCAGGTGACCGTCAGCATCGGCATCGGTCTGGCCGAGTCAAGCGATGCCAATTCGACAGCGCTTATCAAACGTGCCGATCAGCAGCTCTATCAGGCGAAGCTGTCGGGCAGGAACCGGGTTGTCTGCAATGTCAGCATGAGTGATCTGCAGTTATCCACATGACGTCGGCACGCAATGTGTTGATCATCCGACCGAGCGCTGTGGATAACTTTATCCTCAGCGCCTAGGCGCTAGCCATTTTTTTACCTCCTGAAATCCTCGGCTTTCCTGAAGCAGGCCTTGCCACGTCTGCATTCCAGAAAATTTTTAGTCCTGATTTTGACTTTTTGATCAAGTTTCAGGCCCGTTGGGCCGATATGCGTGTGCGCGAGTCTGCTGCCTAAAAAAATAAAATCTTCAGCTTTTGCATGGCCGCATCGAAGAACATCACGGAGAGTTTATGAACAGCAGTTTTGCGAATATCAGCGTCAACATGAAACTGGCCCTGGGATTTGGCCTGGTTCTGGTTTTTACCGCGTTACTGGCCCTTGTCGGCTGGAACAGTCTGGACAGACTGATTTACCGCACCGACAGAATCGGCGATATCACTGAACTGGGTAACAAGCTGACAGTACTGCGTGTGGCACGGTTGCAGTACATGCTTGCCGATGGCGACGATACTGCTGCCCAGAATGTCCAGACTCAGTTGGAAAGCTTCAAGAGCACCCGACAATCCATACGCAATAACTTCGATTCTCCGGCGAATGCACAGCTTCTGGAACGCTTGGGCGATCAGCTCAATGCATACGAAAAGCTGCTGACCCAGATGCGCACGGCCTATCGCAACAGTGTCACTGTGCGTGCTGAAATGGGCGCCAATGCTACGCGGGCGAATGAGCTTCTTTCGGCGATCAATGAGTCGGTCATGAAGCTGGACTCTTCCGATCCCGCGCGTTCCGATCAGTTGCAACTGATTGCCAGTGCCCGCATGGACGTGCAACTGGCGCGTTACGAAGTGCGTGGCTATACCGGCAATACTACGGAAAAGACCGAGCAGACGGCACTCCAGCAAATAGACGCCTCCATCCAGGGCCTCGACAGGCTCAAGGCCGCATTCAATACGACCCAGGCCGACAAGATTGTCCAGTTGGAAACGGCTCTGCGTGCTTACAAGGCCTCTGTACAGGGCTTCAAGGATGCGGACAGTTCCATCAATGCCACGCGCAAGGAAATGACGGGTCTTGGGGATGCGATCTTCAAGGTGGGCTCTGAACTCACTGCCCTGCAGAAAACCCTGGCTGAACAGGATACTTCCCAGGCGCGTAACCTCCAGCTCATCGGTACGCTGATTGCTCTGCTGCTGGGCGTGTTTGCGGCCATCATCATCACTCGCCAGATCACCCGCCCATTGCAGGAAACCCTGGAAGTCGTGAACCGTATTGCTTCGGGTGATCTGAGCCACACCGTGGTGATCACACGTCGCGACGAGCTGGGCGTGCTGCAACAAGGTATCCAGCGCATGGGCGCCACGTTGCGTGAGCTGATTACCGGGATTCGTGATGGCGTTACCCAGATTGCCAGCGCTGCCGAAGAGCTTTCAGCGGTGACCGAACAGACCAGTGCCGGGGTCAACAGCCAGAAAGTCGAGACCGATCAGGTGGCCACTGCCATGCATGAGATGTCTGCCACTGTGCATGAAGTGGCGCGCAATGCCGAGCAGGCTTCGGTGGCAGCTTCCACAGCGGACAAGGAAGCTCGCGAAGGCGACAAGGTGGTGGGCGAAGCCATTCACCAGATCGAAAAGCTGGCCAACGAAGTCTTGCGTTCCAGCGATGCCATGACGGTACTGGAGCAGGAAAGCAACAAGATCGGCAAGGTCATGGACGTGATCAAGGCCGTGGCCGAACAGACCAACCTGCTGGCGCTCAACGCCGCAATCGAAGCGGCTCGTGCCGGTGAGGCTGGGCGTGGCTTTGCGGTGGTGGCCGATGAAGTGCGGGGGCTGGCCCAGCGTACCCAGCAATCGACCGAGGAAATCGAAAGCCTGGTTGCCGCATTGCAGAACGGTACTCGTCAGGTCTCCGATATCATGCTCGGCAGCCGCAGCCTGACCGACAGCAGTGTCGCCCTGACCCGCAAGGCGGGTACTTCTCTGGAAAGCATCACGCGTACGGTTTCCAACATCCAGGCCATGAACCAGCAGATCGCCGCCGCAGCCGAACAACAGAGTTCGGTGGCCGACGAAATCAGCCGCAGCATCCTGAACGTTCGCGATGTGTCCGAACAGACGGCCGAAGCCAGCGAAGAAACTGCTGCCTCCAGCGTCGAACTGGCGCGACTGGGCAACCAGTTGCAGATGATGGTGAGCCATTTCCGCGTTTAATTTAAACCCTTCGCGAATACATTCGCTCCTACGGTAGGAGCGAATGTATTCGCGAAGAACCCCCTCTCATATACGTTGGTATACGCAACTTATATATAAGTCTGTTAATTGGCTACTTTTGCAGGTTTCACGTATTTCCCGCACTTCTATAACCTTGCTCATCAAGAGAGCACGGTGGTTTAACTTATAACTCTCCGCTCAATGCTCACGGCCAGTTCTTTGAACTTTGCCGCCCTTGTTTGTACGCAATTGTTCGAGGTGAGCCATGAACTCTGTCTTTGAATCCGGTAAAAAACGGCCACCTCTCAAGTACGGATCGACGCGCAATCATGTGTCCGGTCTGGCCGACTTTATCTGTGTGCTGCTTCTGGCAGTGATCGCAATGCTGGTGTTTCACGGCGTCCATCAGATGGCGCAACCCCTGATGGTACTGGACAGTTCGCCCATGGTGCTCGATACGGCGCAGTTGCCGGAGTATGCCTTGCGCACCACACTGCGCATGTTTGCGGCGCTGGCGGCTTCGTTGATCTTCACGTTTGTCGTGGCCACTCTGGCGGCCAAGAGTCGCAAGGCCGAGATGATCATTATTCCGGCGCTGGACATATTACAGTCCGTTCCGGTTCTGGGGTTTATGGCATTTACCGTGACCTTCTTCATGGGCATGTTTCCCGGTCGGCAATTGGGTGCAGAGTTTGCGGCCATCTTTGCCATTTTTACCAGTCAGGCCTGGAACATGGCGTTCAGTTTCTATCAGTCGCTGCGCACGGTGCCGAGCGATTTGAATGAAGTCAGTCGCCAGTTCGGTTTTTCGCCGTTGCTCAGGTTTTTCCGGCTGGAGTTGCCATTCGCCATGCCGGGGCTGGTGTGGAACATGATGATGTCGATGTCTGGCGGCTGGTTTTTCGTGGTGGCCTGCGAAGCGATTTCTGTGGGTGATACCCAGATTAACCTGCCAGGCATCGGTTCCTGGCTGGCACTGGCTATTGCCCATAAGGACCCCGCTGCTGTGGCCTGGGCGGTGGGGGCCATGGCGTTGGTGATCCTGTGCTACGACCAGTTGCTGTTTCGGCCGGTGGTGGCCTGGGCCGACAAGTTTCGTTTCGAGCAGACCGCCTCGCAAAAACGTCCGCGCTCATGGATGTACAGCCTGTTGGGGCGTTCGCGCCTGGTGCCTGCTGTCTGTGCAGCGTTTACAGCGCCCTGGCGTGTATTGATGGCCGTGAACTGGTCGGTTTTGGGGCGTTCGCGCAAGACCGCGGTCACGCCCAGAGTGAACCGCCTGGCTGACAGCCTCTGGCTGGTCCTGGTGCTGGCCGGTTGTGTGGCCGCGAGTGTCTGGCTGATGCATTTCATCAGCCAGACACTGGGGCTGGACGATGTGGCGAACGCTTTTGGCCTCGGGTTGGTGACCATGTTGCGTGTGATTCTGCTGATTGTCATTGCCAGCCTGATCTGGGTGCCGATCGGTGTGTGGATCGGCTTGCGTCCTGTGTGGGCTGAACGGCTGCAACCGGTTGCGCAGTTTCTCGCGGCGTTTCCGGCCAACGTGCTGTTCCCGTTCGCGGTCATCGCCATTGTCGGGCTGAAGCTGAACCCGGATATCTGGCTCTCGCCGCTGATGGTGCTGGGGACCCAGTGGTACATCCTGTTCAACGTGATCGCCGGGGCCAGCGCCTTGCCGACCGACCTGCGGGAAGTGGCCGGGATCTTCAACATGCGCGGCTGGCAATGGTGGCGGCGCGTGGCTTTGCCGGGGATTTTCCCTTACTACATTACCGGCGCGCTCACCGCTTCAGGCGGTTCGTGGAACGCCAGCATCGTGGCCGAGGCGGTGTCCTGGGGTGACAAGTCCCTGCAGGCAACCGGGCTGGGCTCGTATATCGCCAGTGCCACTCAGGCGGGTGATTTCGCCCGGGTTGCCTTGGGCATCGTCGTGATGTCGGTGTTCGTAATTGCCTTCAACCGTCTGCTCTGGCGCCCGCTTTACGGGTTTGCCGAGCGCCGTTTGAGTCTGGTCTGAGGAGTGGAAAGCATGATGACTATCGAAAAGCGCTGCCTGGTGGATGTCCGCGATGTTCGGCATGTCTACGGCAAAGCCAGCAAAGAAAGGCTGGTGCTGGATAACGTGACGCTCAAGCTCAACGAAAACGAGATCATCGGCCTGCTGGGCCGCTCGGGTTCGGGCAAGTCCACGCTGCTGCGCTCCATTGCTGGCCTGGTGGTGCCCACCGCTGGCGAAGTGAGTTTCCCCGCCGGGCCGCAAGGGCGGGCACCCACCGTGAGCATGGTTTTCCAGAGCTTTGCGCTGTTCCCGTGGCTGACGGTGCTGGAGAATGTGGAAGTCGGCCTGGAAGCGCAGCGAGTGCCTGCAGAGCTGCGCCGCAAGCGCGCTCTGGCGGCCATTGACCTGATTGGCCTGGACGGTTTCGAGAGTGCTTATCCCAAGGAGTTGTCGGGCGGCATGCGCCAGCGTGTGGGCATGGCTCGCGCCCTGGTGATCGACCCTGACGTGCTGTTGATGGACGAGCCGTTTTCTGCCCTCGACGTGCTGACCGCCGAAACCCTGCGCACCGATCTGCTGGACATGTGGTCCGAAGGCCGGATGCCCATCAAGTCGATCCTGATGGTGACCCACAACATCGCCGAAGCGGTGCTGATGTGTGATCGCATCCTGCTGTTCTCCTCCAACCCCGGTCGGGTGGTCAGCGAGATCAAGGTCGATCTGCCGCAGCCGCGCAACCGTCAGGACCCACTGTTCAGGGCTCTGGTGGAAGAGATCTACGTGCTCATGACTCAGGACAGTGACGCTGGCGAACTGCGTCAGGGCGTCTTTCCGGGGACCGGACTGGGCATGGTGCTGCCGCAGGTTTCCATCAACGCGCTGACCGGGTTGATCGAGGCAATTCATGCGCCGCCTTATGGCGCCACGGCGGACTTGCCGGAGCTGGCCAGCGCGCTGCACTACAACGCCGACGAGCTGTTCCCGATTGCCGAAGTCCTGCAATTGCTGCGCTTTGCCGAACTCAAGGGTGGCGATATCCGCCTGCTGCCGTCGGCGCGTCGCTATGCCCTGGCCGATATCGATGAGCGCAAACAGCTGTTCGCCCACCATCTGCTGAGTTTCGTACCGCTGGTGGCGCATATCCGTCGCGTGCTGGATGATCGCGCCACCCATACGGCACCGGCGCGGCGCTTCCGGGACCAGCTGGAAGACTTCATGTCTGAAAGCGATGCAATGCAGACCTTGCGCAGCGTTACCCAGTGGGGCCGCTATGCCGAGCTTTTTGCCTATGATGAAGTGCTGGATCAGTTCAGCCTCGACAATCCCTCATAAGCGCTCCACGAAAACTGGCATATTCAGCCTTCATCAACCAGCGAGACCCAGGCAATGCGTGAGTCGAAAACCTTTGGCAAGGCGGCAATGGCCGTTCGACTGGCCGCATTGCTCGCGCTGGCGGTGGCCATTGCGATTGCCGATACGCTGACGGATCTGGAAATTGCGGTCGGGGTTTTCCAGATTGCCGTGGTGCTGCTGGCGGCGCGTTTCATGCCGGTAGGTGGCGTGATCGCCGTCGCGCTGGGTTGCATGGGACTCACCGTCATCAGCTACGAATTGACCACCTCCCGCTCCAGTGAATCGGGGCTGATCAACTGCGGCATCAGCCTTCTGGCCATTGCCATGACCACCTATCTGGCGTTGCGCCTGGCAGCGGCGATTCGCACGGCTCACGAGGCGCGTACCCAGTTGGCGCAGATTGCGCGGGTCAACATGCTGGGCGAACTGACGGCGTCCATCGCTCATGAGGTCAACCAGCCGCTGGCGGCGATTGTCACCAGTGGCAATGCCGGTTTGCGCTGGCTGGCGAATGAGCCGGCGAACCTGCCCAAGGCCCGGCAGGCCATCGAGCGCATGATCGGCGACGCCAACCGGGCCAGCGATGTGATCGTGCATGTGCGGGCACTGGCAAAACCGGCCTCGACCCACAAGGAATGGGTGAGCGTGGCCGATGCCGTCGCCGAAATCGTTTCCCTCGCCCATAGTGAAATGAACCAGCAGGGCGTTACCCTGACGGTGGAAATTCCCGATGGCTTGCCGCCGTTGCTGGCTGATCGTGTGCAGATCCAGCAGGTGCTGCTGAACATGATGCTCAATGCGATGGACGCCATGAGCGGCCATGAGCCGGGTCAGGGGCAATTGCAGGTGGTGGTGGACTGGCGCGCAGGCTCGGATGTCCGGTTTTCGGTATCCGATAACGGCATCGGCGTCCCGGCGGAACATCTCGAACGGATTTTCGATGCCTTCTACACGACCAAGGAGCAGGGGATGGGGATTGGCCTGGCGATCAGCCGTTCCATTATCGAAGCCCATGGCGGCCGCATCTGGGTGACACCCGGCGAGCAGGGCGGCGCGACGTTTCATTTCACCCTGCCTACCGCAAAGATGGAGAGTTGATGAAAACAATCGTTCCGGCCCCGCAGGACGAAGAGCCGATCATTTACGTGGTCGACGACGATCAGTCGGTGCGTTCGTCTCTGGAGGACTTGCTGGCCTCGGTCGGGCTGCGCGCCATGCTGTTCGGCTCAACCCGGGAGTTCCTCGACAGCCCGCGACCCGATGCACCCGGTTGCCTGATTCTGGACGTGCGGATGCCGGGCATGAGCGGCCTGGATTTTCAGAGCGAGATGGTGAAGTGGGGGCTCGGGCTGCCGGTGATTTTCATCACCGGGCATGGCGATATCCCGATGTCGGTGCGGGCGATGAAGGCGGGTGCTCTGGAGTTTCTGACCAAACCTTTTCGTGAGCAGGATTTGCTGGATGCGATCCAGCAGGGTCTGGTGCGGGATCGGGCAAGACGTCAGGTCCGTGCCGTGGAAACCGAGTTGCAGCGGCGTCATGCAAGCCTGAATGCGGGGGAGCAGCAGGTGATGGAGCTTGTGGTCAGCGGCCTGTTGAACAAGCAGATTGCGGACCGGCTCAACGTGAGCGAAATAACGGTCAAGGTCCGGCGTGGCTCGGTCATGCGCAAGATGCAGGCCGACTCTCTGGCGGATCTGGTCAAGTTTGCCGAGCGCCTTCAGTCATCAGGCGCGCCGCTGGATCAGTGACTGCTGCTCAGGCTGATGATCTTGGGGAAGTTGGTCAGCCTGACCGAGGTCGAGCAGCGGCCGGCCTGACACTGCCATGACTGCTTGCTGTCGATGCGGCCCTGTTCGGGGTTGATGGTATCGGTCAGCCTCACCGGTCCGCTCATGGGCCGTTCGCTGATGATCTGCTTATCCGTTGGCTGGCCGATGGCCCAGGCCACCACAACCCGCTCATCGCCCTTGTCGAAGTACAGCAGGTAAGTGCTGTCGCTCAGGGTGCTGGCCTGGGCATCGTAGGTGTAACTGCTGATGATCGGCGCAATGGCCTGCATCATGGCGTAGGCGGGCTTGGGCGACAGGTCTTCATTCAGCACCCCGAAGTTATGCTCCTGGTCGTAGCGGTTTGGCCCGTCATTGAACAGGTCGTACCACCACAGGCCTTTGACATTGGGGATCGTGCGCGCCAGGAAAAAGATCCGCGCCATGTAGACGGCCTGGGTGACCTCACTCTTGCCGCAAGGACCCTGATGGCTGGGCCAGCCCATTTCCGTGAGATAGAGCGGCACGGCACGGCCCACGCGGGTGCGGATGTCCTGCTCGTAGCGGGTCATCCATCGCACCCAGGCTTCCGGTGTGTTGCCGTTGGTGGCGGAACAATGGGCGTAAGGATGCAGGGACAGGCCGTCCACCAGATCCAGCACGCCGCTTTCGATCAGGCCGTTCGCGAAGCCGCCATTCATGCCATCGCGGGTAATTGCACCCGCCAGGATCTTCGCGGGTGGGCCGTTGACGTCGCGGGTGTTCTTGCGAATCACCGGGACGGTGCTGGTGACCAGATCGGCATAGTCCAGGCTGAGTTTGCGGTCCTTCGGCCCGTCCAGATCCCACTCGTTCCACACCTCGTAGAAACTCACCTTGTTGCCCAGTTGCCGGCTGACGTAATCGACATACTTCAGGAACGCCGCTGTCACCTCGGGCGTGCGGGGTTTGGCGTTGCCATGAAACGAGGTGCTGTAACCCAGAATGGCCGTTCTGTTGAGGTTCAGATCACTGGCCATGTTCAGGTAATTACGCCATTGCGGAATGATGCGCCACTGATTGGGGCTGGGCTCGGCGGTGGACCAGAAGATATCGTCCCTGACCGCATTGAAGCCTGCCTGCCCGGCGAGATTGAGCGGTTGCCTCAACGGGTGATCGAAATTCATCAGATGGGTGCCGATCCCCGTCAGAAAGACCGGCTCTTCCTGGGCCGATGCGTGACCGGCCAGGCAGCCAAGCAGCAGCCATGCAAGGGTTCTCATGTCGTGGCCTCATTGCGGAGCGGGCAGGGTGTTGATCTGCATGTGCGCCGGGCCGTTCGCCTGCATATCCTCTTCACGCCGGGCGAATAGCACATGGCCCACGGCCAGACCGATGAACAGATTGGCTACCGTCACCTCGAAGATATCCGTGGTCCAGCTGATCAGGCAGCAACAGAAACCGATCGCCAGCAACATGCGGCTCAACGGGCTTTGCTCGTTGATCAGGGCGAAGAACAGGGGAATCTGCAGCGCATACAGCAACAGCCCGCTAATCCCCAGCATCACCCACAGGTAGACGACGCTGCTGTCGATGGTCATGAAGATGTCGGCGCCCGGAACCGGAAACATCGTCAGCGTACTGCCGACCATTCCGAACCCCGCTCCGGTCATGCCCCAGCCGGCCAGAGTCATGGCGTCGACGATGTTGGGCCAGGTGTTGTTCAGTCGGTCATACAGCGACGCCAGCGAGCTGCCGCCGCTGCTGACTGTCCGGGCATCGAAGTCATGCAAAAGCCCAAGCGTCGGCAGCAACAGGCCGGCCATGACCGCCAGGATGCAGGCCAGCCTGGAGGGCCAGGTCATCCGCTGGATCAGCAGCAGGCCGAGGGTCAGCACGAAGGCGACGGCGGGCGCCTTGCTGGTGGTCAGCACGATTCCGTAGAGCGCCACTGCGCTCAGCAGCATGATGAGCGGCCGCGAACGGATGAACATCAGCAGGTACAGGCTGTAGAGGGCGATGAGGATCGACAGCAGGCTCGACATCCGGGCGAAACCGGCAATCCGGTCTTCATCGTCCGCACTCCATGACATGTTGGCGCTGAGCTGCGTTTCACCCACGCTGTAGGTGTAGCCTTTCCAGGGTACGAAGGTGTACTTGTCCAGCGCCAGGCCCGCCAGTGACGCCAGCAGGCAAAAGCCGACAGCCCAGGCGAGCAGTTTTCTGCGCCGGAACAGGTATTCGCTGCACACCAGCCCGAAAAACAGCGGGCTCAAGGCGAACAGGCTGAAGGCAATATTGAACAGGCTGGCGCCATGCAGCATCGCCAGCATCGCGAAAAACACCCACAGCAACATGCACGCCCAGAACAGCCTTCCGGCCCTGAAAGTGCGCAACTCCAGGGCAAACAACAGGACGCATGCCATCTTGGGCACATAGAGCAGCGGGCTGATGCCTGCCTTGTCGAAGTAGAAGCGCAGCACGCCGGAAAAGGTTTCGACCAGGATCAGGCCGATGACCACCCACACGACGACGGTCGATTTATCGAATGACAGGATCGACGGCTTCTCGGCCGTCTTGTCCGCAGGGTTCAACTCCATGATGTCGGCCTTCTGAAGAGCGTCAGGAATTTCGGATGGGCAAAGCTACCGCCCTCGACCGCGACAGGCGGGTCGATAAGGGAAGAACTGAAGGAGGGAAGAGCAGGTCTGGAGCGAATGCTCGCAACGGCGTGACAAGGGATATATCAGACGCAGTTCACGGAGCTGTCAACTTTAAAGGTGTTGCAGGACCGGATTTATCCAGGAGGAGGCCGTTACATTCACAGCCTCTTTACCATCAGCAATCACGTTTGCGGATGAATCCGGTCCTGCAGGGTTATGGGTACTTGCGTCTGTCCGGAGCAGGCGGGAAGTACTGGTACAGCCAGGTCTCGCTCAGGGTGCGATCCCCGGTGCGGATGAACATGCGCATTTCCACCGGCTCTACCGAGTCGCTGTCAGGCAGCCAGTCGAAGGTGATGCGGTAACCCTTGATGTCAGGCAGTACCAGGATGTTGAAGTCCTGAACCTTGCCGTGGGAAACCTTCAGCACCGGCTCGATGCCTGTGCCTTCTGGCAGGCGGTCCAGACCGCCGCCGTGGAAGTCCACAGCAAAACGGCGTGCCCAGTATTTCGGGTAGTGCTCGCCGGGAGCCCAGCCTTCGGTGAAGCCGCCCATGCCCGAACGGGTCGCATTGACCTGAGCCAGCGGAGTGCTGACCGGTGGCAGAGGGCTCCAGAACAGCTTGTAACCGTAGTTGAGTGACTCGCCCGCCTTGACCTTGGCCTTGGGGGTCCAGAACACCACGATGTTATCCATCGTTTCGCCGGTGGTCGGGATCTCCAGCAGACTGATTTCGCCCTCACCCCATGCCGTGGTCGGCTCGACCCACAGGCTCGGGCGACGGTGGTACCAGACCACGGTGTCCTGATAGCTGGCAAAGTTGTGGTCGTACTGCACAAGGCCGAAGCCCTTCGGATCTTTATCAGAGAAGGCGTTGAACTGCAGTTTGGCCGGGTTGTTCAGCGGACGGCAGATCCACTCGCCGTTACCGCGCCACATGGCCAGCCGGTCGGAGTCGTGCAGTTGTGGGTGAATCGAGTCGCACATGCGGCGCTCGTGGGTGCCACAACTGAACATGCTGGTCATCGGCGTGATGCCCAGTTGCTCGATGTCGGCCCGCGCATTGATGTGTGCGTCGACTTCCATCACCACCTGACCGGATTGGCAATCGATGTCGAAGCGATACGCACCGGTGGCGCTCGGCGAGTCCAGCAGGGCGTAGACCACGAAACGGGTAGCGTTCTTGTCCGGCGTCTCGAACCAGAACTTGGTGAAGTCTGGAAACTCTTCCTGACGCTTGGCGTAGGTGTCGATGGCCAGACCGCGTGCCGACAGGCCGTACTGATTGTTGCCGTCCACTGCGCGGAAGTAGCTGGCACCCAGGAACGACACGATATCGTTGACGGCAATTTGCGGGGCCTTGAACAGCTTGAACCCGGCAAAGCCCAGGTCACCCTTGACCAGGTTCTTGTCGATGCCGCTGTTCTCGTAGTTGAACAGCTCGTGACGGAAATGCACTTCCCGCGCCTGTTTGGTCTTGGCGTCGAGGCTGTACATACGCACGGGGGTCTTGAAGCCCATGCCGACGTGGAAGAACTGCACGTCCAGTTGGCCTTTGACGTCGTTCCACAAGGAGTGCGCGGCGTCGTAGCGGATGGCGTTGAACTGCAACGGCGTCATGTCCGCCAGTACCGGCGGCAGCACCTGCTTGGTGCTGACATAGGCCTTGCCGGCCAGTTGTTTTGCGTGAGCCTGCAATGTCGGGAAATCGAAATGCTCTATCTCGCCGTCCGCAGCAGCGGCAAGTGCTCGCGCAGCAAAAAGCCCCGAGGCCGGCAAGCTGCTGTAGGCGGCCAACGCCATGGAAGCTTTAAGGAGATTCCTGCGATTCATAAAAGTGAAGCCTCTGAGTAATTCTGTGCGTCCTGCACAAGAAAATGGCGCGCCAACGACTCCTTGCCGAACGCAAACTACCCACAACAGATAACAAAGACGAGATGCTGTTCCAAAATAGGTGCAAAAAAATGCCGCTCATCGTCAATGAACAGGGACTGAGAGGGGCGAGTGGCGAGGGATTTCAGGGACGCTTCGGCAACACCGGGATGGCTGGTGACCGCTTGGCACAAGGCTTTCAGACGAGTCGGGTGCGGATGAGCGTTCAGGAAGGTGAGTGTGCGGGACGTCGGGAAGCCATTTGCCATGCAATATTCAGCAATCATTTTGCCATGCCTGTCGGGCACTCCAACCCGTTAATCGGGGGGTGTTCACAGGCTTGAATGCCAGATGCTTTTGTCGTTGCCCTGCTACAGTTTGTGAAAGATATAGTCACAATCATCGGGGGCGGCCAGCGGGACATGGTGTGCAAGCAGGCGCTCACGCAGTTGCGGATCGTCGGCCCGTACTTTCCAGTTTTCGCTCCAGTCCTCCACGGCGGCCTCCTTGCTGCTGCGTATCGCATCCATCAGTTGCAAACGCTCCGGGAAATAGACGGCGAATGCATCCTCCTTCCAACTGGCCACCTTGATGCCCAGTTGCGCGCAGACGGCTATCTTGGTTGCTGCATCAACGATGTCGGCCTGTCTGGACCGGTTGACCAGCGCCTGAAGTTCGGGATTGGCTACGCCATCGGTGCACAGAATGTCGCCGCTTTCCCAAGACTCGGGCGGACAGATCTTGTTGTCCTTGCTGACCTCGATGAATGGATTGATTTCCATCGGGTAAATCCGGCAGACCAGCGGGCGTTCTTCATAGATGCCGCACAGGTTGTCCGCCCGCAGATTCGGGCATTGCTCAAGGGCATTGCCAGCGAACACAGCAATAACGCGAATGCTGCTCTGGGCATCGTTGACCGCGACCGACCGGCCAGCGCTGTGGGCGTATTGTCTTGAGTCGGCTGGCCAGGTCAGCTCGTTGAAAGCCTCCAGTATCACCGCTACATCGTGTCCGCGAGCCAGCCATTGCTCGGCTTCGTTCAGCGTCAAGGGCACAAGACGACCTTTACAGCAGATCCCGCAACCCACGCAGTTATATCGGATTACATTGCTTTGCATGTTCCATACCTGGAGCTACAGATGCATTGGCACGGACGAGCCTGTGCTCAGGCTGGAAGCTTGAGCCAGACCGTCATTTTGTTTTGGGGTGTGAGCTATAGACCTGATCGGATTCCACGCTCGACGTCAGGACGGGTTGCCTGTTTACGGGCCAACTTGTAACCATTTATGTGACATACTTTTTCAAGCCTATATTTCGTAACGTTCATTACGAAAAGCTTTTATCCCGGCCGCGCAGACGCTGTCAAACATTTCGTAGCGATCATTATGAAAACAGTCGAATCTAAAAAATCGGGACGTCCGCTTTCTTTTGACCGCGATGTCGTACTTGAAAAGGCGATGTTTGCTTTCTGGGAACATGGCTATGAGTCCACGTCCATGGCCACGCTGACGAAAGCAATGGGGGTTACGGCTCCAAGCATCTATGCCGCCTTCGGAGACAAGAAACAGCTTTTCCTGGAGGCTGTGGATCTGTATCTAAAAAAGGGAATGGCTTCCAGGAAGGCGCTGGCTGCGAACGCAACCGTGCGTGAAAGCGTGCTGAGTTCATTGCGGCATGCGATAGAGATGTTTACGACCAATGCCGACTCTTCCGGGTGCCTGCTCGCCACGGCTGCGGTCAGTTGTTCGGAGTCGGCTGCTGATGTTCGCGAACATCTGGCTGCAATTCGCCGTGGCATGGAAGATGACCTCGTCTCAACGATCAGGGACGGTATCCAGAAAGGTGAACTTCCTCCTGGCACTGACGCTTCGGTTCTGGCCGGGTTTTTCATGGCAACCCTTCAGGGATTGGCGGCACTGGCACGCGACGGAGCGGATCGGCAGAGGCTGTTTGAGATCGTGGATGTGGCCATGTCTGTCTGGCCATCTCCTTCAGAGAGATAGCGGCCAGAGACGCGGAATCACCTGACGAAAGTTTCACGATAAGCGTTATATCGTAACGCTATCATTCACGGCATTAGTCAGATTCCGGGGTAGCGATGCGGGTTGATCTGGATGTAGGGCACGCTGACCTCGAAGGGCTGCCGCGCTTTCAACTGGCTGCACAGCAGGCCCGGCGCCTGAGTCGGCTCAGGTATCTGGTTGTCGGTGCGGGCATTACCGGGCTGGTGCTGGCGCTGTTCATCGATCTTTTTTCCCCAAGCTCCTTGTGGATGGCGGTGCTGGTCAACAGCGCGGCGGCCTTTTTGCTGCTGGCGGCGGGTCTGCAATCGGCTCTGTCGGTGGCCCGCTGGCGTGCTGGCGTCATGGGCACAGTCGCGCCGCTGGAACAGAGCCAGATGTTGCCGCAGATCGACGAAAGCGGCTGGTATGAGCGCCTGCTGACCCGCTTCAGCGATGCAGGCCAATCCTTGCTTGCCCAACTGGGCGCGTCGGCCTTGTGGCTCGCGGGCTGGTCGCTGCTGGCGCTGATCTGCATTCGTCTGGTCTGGAACCTGAGCTTGCCCGGCACCGAACTGTCTTCTGTCGCCAATCTGGCAGGCAGCCTCATGCTGCTGATGGCTTTCGGTTTGCTGGTGCTGGAGCGGCAGTTCAGTCACGAACAACGTGCCCAATGGCCCGAAGCCGGGCAACTGGCGCAACTGACCCGCATGGTGATCGGGGTCTTGCTGCTGGGTGCGCTGTGTCTGTTCTTCGCCAGTGTCGATCGTATCTGGCCGCCACGGCTGGCGGTACTGATCGGCATTCTGCCGACCTTGGTGGCCATCGAATTCCTGTTGCGCGCTGCGCTGTCGTTCTTCACCCCACGCAATGAGCGTCTTGAGCCTCGCCTGATGGCCAGCAGTCTCATGGCAGACCTGCTGCGCTGGCCGCCGCGCCCGTTGCTGGTGTTGCAGCATGAACTGCATAACCGCTTCGGTATCGACCTGCGTCAGATCTGGGCGCTGAGTTACATACGACGCGCTTTTCTGCCGGTATTGGCGGTGGTTGCCGCTCTGGGCTGGGCGCTGACCGGTGTGCATGAAATCCCGATGCAGGGGCGCGGGATCTATGAGCGTTTCGGCAAGCCTGCCGAGGTGTTCGGGCCGGGCCTGCATGTCGGGTTGCCCTGGCCGTTCGGCAAGGTGCTTGCGGTGGAAAACGGTGTGGTTCACGAGATGGCCACCAGCGTTTCCGAAGCCAGTGCCGTGGAGCAGCTTCTGGACCCCGCCGAAGGTCCGCCGCCTGCCAGCGCCAATCGCCTGTGGGACGCCAGCCACATCAATGAAAAATCTCAGGTCATCGCCAGCAGTGCAGGGGACAAGCAGAGCTTCCAGGTGGTGAACATGGATGTGCGCTTTGTCTATCGCATCGGCCTGAGCGATGCCGCCGCGCTGGCCGCGACCTACAATAGCGCCGATGTACCGACCCTGATTCGCAGCACCGCCAGCCGTGTGCTGGTTCATGATTTTGCTTCCCGCACGCTGGATGAATTGCTCGGTGAACAACGCACAGGGCTGGCCGAAGACATTGGCAAGGCGGTGCAGGCGGATCTGCAGCGTCTGGACAGCGGTGTGGAAATCCTCGCCACGGTGGTGGAGGCCATCCATCCGCCAGCCGGTGCCGCCAATGCCTACCATGCCGTGCAGGCTGCGCAGATCGGTGCCCAGGCCTTGATCGCCCGAGAGCGCGGCGCGGCCAGTGCGCAAGCCAGTCAGGCGCAACTCAATGCCAGCGTCGCCCATGACCAGGCCAGCGCCAATGCCCGTGAAGTGCTGGCCACGGCACAAGGCGCAGACCTGCGTTTCAGTGCCGAGCGCCAGGCCTACGCCAAGGCCGGGCAAGCTTTTCTGCTGGAGCAATACCTGACCCAGCTCAGTCATGGCCTGAGCAACGCCAGATTGCTGGTTCTCGATCACCGTCTGGGCGGCAACAGTGCGCCGACCATCGACCTTCGCACCTTCACCCCACCGGCAGACCCAACGGCGCCGCGTAAAGCCGTTCAGTAAGGAGTCGTCCCTTGAGTCTGTTCCATCATCACCATGATCATCACGACCACAGCGACCATGCCCATGCCGGGCATCATCACCATCACCACGACGAAGCTGCGGTGCCGGGGAAGCGCGCCTGGCTGCGCATGGGCCTGGCGGGTCTGCTGATCGTCTTTGCTCTGGCGGCGGCGAGTCTGGTGCAGGTTCGCTCCGGTGAGGCGACGGTGATTACCCGTTTCGGCAATCCGTCCCGCGTCTTGCTGGAGCCGGGCCTGAGCTGGCGCTGGCCTGCGCCGTTCGAGACGACGATTCCTGTGGACCTTCGCTTGCGTACCACCTCCAGCGGTTTGCAGGACGTGGGGACTCGTGATGGCCTGCGGATCATCGTTCAGGCCTATGTGGCGTGGCAGGTGCAGGGCGACGGGGACAACGTGCAGCGTTTCATGCGCGCCGTACAGAACCAGCCCGATGAGGCCGCCCGGCAGATCCGTACTTTCGTGGGTTCTGCGCTGGAAACCACGGCCAGCAGTTTCGACCTGTCGAGTCTGGTCAATACCGATGCCAGCAAGGTGAACATCACCGGCTTCGAGAACCAGTTGCGCCAGCAGATCGAGCAGCAGTTGCTTTCCACCTATGGCGTGAAAGTCCTGCAGGTAGGTGTCGAGCGCCTGACCTTGCCATCGGTGACGCTCAATGCCACGGTCGACCGGATGCGCGCCGAGCGTGAAACCATCGCCACCGAACGCACGGCTGCCGGCAAGCGCGAAGCCGCACAGATCCGTTCGGCCGCCGAGCGTGATGCGCGGATTGTCGAAGCCGATGCCACGGTCAAGGCCGCGGATATCGAAGCACAGTCGCGGGTCGAAGCCGCCGAGATCTATGGCCGCGCCTATGCGGGTTCGCCGCAGCTCTACAACCTGCTGCGTTCCCTCGACACCCTGGGCACGGTGGTGACGCCGGGCTCCAGGCTGATCCTGCGCACTGACGCTGCGCCGTTCCGGGTCTTGGTGGACGGGCCGCCCACGCTGGACGCCAAGAGCGGATCGCAACCATGAGCGAGCCTTCAAGCCCATGGTTGCAGGCCAGCCGCCTGGCGTTTCTGGGGTTGTATGGGGTGACGCTGCTGGCGGCATTGGGCTGGGTGACCTCCAACGTGCGGCAGATCGATCCCCAGAACCGCGCCGTGGTCATGCGTTTCGGTGAACTGGAACGGATACAAAACGCCGGTTTGCTGATTGCCTGGCCGCAGCCGCTGGAGCGTGTGGTTCTGCTGCCTTCGGCGGATCGGGTGATCGAGCGCCGGGTGGAAACCCTGCTGCGTTCGCCTCAGGCCCAGAAGGCCGATGAGGTTGCCACCTTTGCTGTGCCCATGAGTGATGCCCTGGCGGGCTCGGGCTTTCTGCTGACCGGCGATGCGGGTGTCGTGCAACTGGACGTGACGGTGTTCTACAAGGTGATCGACCCGTACGCCTTCGTCCTGCAGGGCGAACATGTGCTGCCTGCCCTGGACCGGCTGGTCAATCGCAGTGCCGTGACGCTGACGGCGGGGCGTGACCTGGACACCATTCTGGTTGCCCGTCCCGAACTGATCGGGGTCGACAGCCAGGCAGCTGAGCGGCGCGAGCGTCTGCGTGGCGATCTGGTGCGCGGTATCAACCAGCGTCTGGCCGAACTGGCTGCGACAGGTTCGGGCGTGGGCATAGAAGTGGCGCGGGTGGATGTACAGTCCAGTCTGCCCAAGGCCGCCGTCAATGCGTTCAACGCTGTGCTGACCGCCAGCCAGCAGGCGGATCAGGCCGTGGCCAATGCCCGTAACGAGGCAGAAAAACTCACCCAGGCTGCCAATCAGCAGTCCGACCGAACCTTGCAGGTCGCCCACGCCCAGGCGTCGGAGCGACTGGCCAAGGCCCAGACAGATACCGCGACCGTGGCCAGCCTCTCGCAGTCAGTCCAGAATCGTAATGATCCGGGTCTGTTGCAGCGCCTTTATCGCGAGCGCGTGCCGAAAATTCTCGGACAGGCCGGATCGGTCACGACGGTCAATCCCAAAGACGATTCCCGCCTGATCATTCAGGGAGCCGAACAATGAGTGGCGAAGCCGTTCACACCCACGCCAGACCCGAAGCGACCAGCCTGCTGAGCGGGGCGGAGCAACGTAGCGCGGCCCGTCAGTTGACCCTGGCCATGCTGGCTTTGGGCTTATTGGGGCTGGGCCTGATCTGGCGTTTGATTGCGCCTGAGCAGACCGGCGTCAGCCAGTTGCTGCTGGGTGCGGCCTCGCTGCTGGTGGCGATCCCGGTGATCAGTGCTGGCTGGCACAGTTTGCGGCACCCGAGCCTGCACGGGATTACCGACCAGTTGATTGCTCTGGCGATGCTGGGCGCATGGGCTACAGGCGACCTCATGACGGCGGCGTTGCTGCCGATCATCATGATTTTCGGGCATGTGCTGGAAGAGCGTAGCGTCATCGGTTCCCAGGAAGCCATTCAGGCGCTTGGCCAGTTGACCCGCAGCCACGCGCGACTGATCAAGGCCGATGGCTGCGTGCATGAAGTGGATAACTCGACGCTGCAGGCGGGCGATCAGGTCGAGGTACGGGCTGGTGATCGGGTTCCAGCCGATGGCCGGGTGCTTTCCGGTCAGGCCAGCCTCGATACTTCCTCCATTACCGGTGAGTCCGTACCGCTGGAGGCTCAGGCGGGCATGGAAGTCTACGGCGGGGCGATCAACCTGGATGGCCTGCTGCGCATTGAAGTGACGCGCACCGGCGACCAGTCCACGCTGGGTAAGGTCATCGCGTTGATGCAGAACGCCGAGCGTTCCAAGCCGCCCATCACTCGTCTGCTGGAG
This sequence comes from Pseudomonas sp. Irchel 3A18, assembly GCF_900187465.1. Lineage (NCBI taxonomy): Bacteria > Pseudomonadati > Pseudomonadota > Gammaproteobacteria > Pseudomonadales > Pseudomonadaceae > Pseudomonas > Pseudomonas sp. Irchel 3A18. The sequence goes on along the minus strand of NZ_FYDI01000009.1, from coordinate 80,177 downwards.
CGCTATGCCGGCAGTTACATGGTGCTGGTTCTGTTGATTGCTGCGCTGACCTGGTTCATCACTCAGGATGCACAGGCGATGCTGGCCGTGCTGGTCGCTGCCTGTCCGTGTGCGCTGGTGCTTTCGGCTCCGGCCACGGCGATTGCCGGGATTGCCGTGGCTGCCCGTCACGGGATTCTGATCCGCAGTTCGGCATTTCTCGAAGAGCTGGCGGACCTGACTTCTCTGGTTGTGGATAAAACCGGCACCCTGACGTTTGGCACCTTGCGCCTGCAATCGATACAGGACAGCGCAGGGCATGCAGACCTGTTGCCACTGGCCGCGAGCCTCGGGTCGGCCAGCAGCCATCCGGTCAGTCGCGCACTGGCCGGGCTTGTGGATAAAGATCAACTGCTGCCGCTCAGCGATATTCGCGAGCGCCAGGGGCTGGGAGTGGTGGCTTCGACTGCCCATGGCGAAGCGGCATTGGGGCGTCCCGAGTTGTTCGAGCAACTGGGCATTGCCACGCCAGCGGTGCCCGAGCATGACGGCCCGCTGGCCGGGCTGGCGCTGGACGGCGTCTTTCAGGCCTGGTTGCTGTTGTCCGACACGCTCAAGCCCGAGGCAAATAAAGCGCTGGGCGAATTGCGTGAGCTGGGCCTGGGACGGCAATTGTTGCTGACTGGTGATCGCCAGACCGTGGCTGACACGCTGGCGCGGGAAGTGGGGATCGTCGATGTCCAGGCTCAGGCCCTGCCAGAAGACAAGCTCAACCGGGTCAAAGGTGAAATTGCCCAGGGCTTCAGGCCCATGGTGGTGGGTGACGGAATCAACGATTCGCTGGCCTTGAAGGCCGGTGTCGTCGGCGTCGCCATGGGCGCAGGTGGCGCCGATATCGCCCTGGCTTCGGCGGATATCGTGCTGATCGGCAGCGACTTGCGTCGCCTTGGCACTTGCGTGCGCCTGAGCCGTCTATGTCGTCAGACCTTGCAAGTGAACGTGGTCATTGGCCTGGGCTGGACATTGGCTATCGTTGCACTGGCAGCCTTCGGTTTGCTGGGTGTAGCGGGCGCCATGCTGGCCGCGGTGCTGCATAACCTCAGCACCTTGCTGGTACTGGGCAATGCCGGGCGGTTGCTGCGTTTTCAGGAGCCCTTACTAAAATTGTAAGACGGCGCTCAAGCTTGAAGAACTCCGTTACAAATTGATGGTCATTCAAGACTAGGGTGATCCATGAAAGGCTGCACGTTTGGCTCGAATCATTGGGCACAAGGCCGTTCCCTGTAATTTTTTCCCTGCCAATAGCCTCGGTTGCGGTTGAACCGCCTGGACTGCCCTTTTCCAGCTTCTGGATAGGGGGGCAATTGATATGAACGTGCAACTTCCATCGGCCTTGCAGAATCTCCACCTGCCATTGCGCCTCAAGCTCTGGGACGGCCATGAGCTGGATCTGGGGCCTGCGCCCAGTGTCACGATTGTCGTCAAGGACCCGCAACTGGTGTCCGATTTCAGCCACCCAAGTCTCGGCCTGCTGGGCAGCGCCTTTGTAGAGGGGCGGCTGGAGCTGGAAGGCTCCATCAGTGAAGTCATCAGGGTCTGCGACGAGCTGACCCGCGCCTTGCTGGAAAATGAAGACGCCAGCTCTCCCGTGCGAACCCGGCACGACAAGGCCACCGATGCGGCATCGATTGCCTATCACTATGACCTGTCCAACAGCTTTTACCAGCTCTGGCTCGATCAGGAGATGGTCTATTCCTGCGCCTACTTCAAGACCGGCAGGGAGACGCTGGAGCAGGCGCAGCAGGACAAATTCCAGCATCTGTGCCGCAAGCTGCGTCTCAAGCCCGGCGAGTACCTGCTGGATGTGGGCTGTGGTTGGGGCGGTCTGTCGCGTTTTGCGGCCCGGGAGTATGGGGTCAAGGTGTTCGGTATCACCTTGAGCCAGGAACAGTTGGCGCTCTCCCGTGAGCGAGTCAACGCCGAGGGTCTGCAGGACAGGGTCGAGCTGCAATTACTCGATTACCGCGATCTGCCTCAGGACCAGCGCTTCGACAAGGTGGTCAGTGTGGGCATGTTCGAGCATGTGGGTCACGGCAACCTGCCGCTCTATACCCAGTGTCTTTCGGGTGCAGTGAAGGAGGGCGGGCTGGTGATGAACCACGGTATTACCGCCCTGCATACCGATGGCCGTCCGGTGGGGCGTGGTGCCGGGGAGTTCATCGACCGTTACGTGTTCCCCAATGGCGAGCTGCCTCATTTGGCGATGATCAGCGCGCATATCAGTGACGCGGGGCTGGAAATCGTCGATGTCGAAAGCCTGCGCCTGCATTACGCCCGCACCCTGGAGCACTGGAGCGCTCGCCTTGAGGCGCGCCTGAGCGAAGCCGCTGCGCTGGTGCCCGAACACACCTTGCGTATCTGGCGGCTGTATCTGGCTGGTTGTTCCTATGCCTTCGCCAGAGGATGGATCAATCTGCACCAGATTCTGGCGGTCAAACCCTTTGCCCATGGGGGGCATAGCTTGCCGCTGACCCGTGAAGACATTTATCGCTGAGGCTAAAGGATTGGCGAGATCAACCTGGCCACGCGCATGCCCAACTGGTGCAGGTGGCGTGTTTCGCGGCTTTCCTCAAGGGAGATCTCGTGGCTCAGGTTGAAGTCGTCCGTCAGCATGGCTTCAACCTCACGAGCGAAATTCGTATCGACCGTCAGCAGCATCAGCTCGAAATTCAGCCGGAACGAACGGTTGTCGAGGTTGGCGCTGCCGATGGCGGTGATTTCGTTATCCACCAACACCACTTTCTGATGCAGGAAGCCCGGCTTGTAGCGGAACACCCGCACGCCAGCCCGCACGGCATCGAAGGCGAAGAGGGTGGAGGCGGCGTACACCACGTAATGATCGGGACGCGACGGCAGCAGCAGCCTGACATCGACACCGCGCAACACCGCCAGATGCAAGGCTGCCGTCACGGCTTCGTCGGGGATGAAATAAGGGCTGGTGATCCATACACGCTCGGTTGCCGCGTGGATGGCTTCGACAAAGAACAGCGAACAGGTTTCCTGCGCATCAGCCGGGCCGCTGGCCAGCAATTGGCACAGCACGCCCTGTTCGGGAAAGGATTCAGGGAGGTTCATGGGGGGTAATTCACGGGTGGCCCAGAACCAGTCTTCGGCGAATGACTCTTGCAGGCAGGCCACCACCGGGCCGATCACCTGCACATGAGTATCGCGCCAGGGTGAGAGTGGCGGCTTGAGGCCCAGGTATTCATCACCGACGTTGTGCCCGCCCAGATAGCCTTTCAGCCCATCGACCACGACTATCTTGCGGTGGTTGCGGAAGTTGATCTGGAAGCGATTGAGCCAGCCGCCATGGGTGGCAAAGGCCTTGATCTGCACACTGCCTGCGCGCAGCTTTTCGCTGTAGGAAGCGGGCAGGGCATGGCTGCCTATCCGATCATAGAGCACGAAAATCGCCACACCCTCGGCGGCCTTTTTCAGCAGCAGGGTTTGCAGACGGCGGCCGAGTTCGTCGTCATGAATGATGAAAAACTGTACGAGGATCGTCTGCCGGGCCTGCTCGATGGCGGCGAACATGGCATCGAAACTGGCCTGGCCATTGATCAGCAATTTGACTTCGTTATTGGCCAGAGCCGGCATGCGCCCAAGTTTGGGCATAGCGCGCAGCGAGGCATAAGCGTCCGAACGCCGTGCGGCCACGGCCTCCTCGATCCAGGGCCGCCAATTCAGGTTGGTGATAGCGTTGCGCATTTCGCTGTTGGCGTCACGGCGGGCCTTGATATAGGCATCGAACGAACTGCGTCCGAAGACCAGATAAGGGATCAGGGTGAAGTAAGGAATGAAGAACAGCGGCATCGCCCAGGCAATCGCGCCTTGCGCGGTGCGCACGGTCAGCAATGCATGGATGGCGGCAACTGCGCCCACCAGATGAATGAACGCCAGGACGTAGCCGAAGAAGTACGGGCTATGGAAATCCATACGTAAACAATGCTCCTCACTTTTGCGCCTATAACAGACCACAGCCGCTCGGGATTGTCGCTATTTTAATCGCGGTGCAACTGGTCAACGCTTCTGTCGTCTAAGATGCGTCGGCCCGCTCAGGCTTGTCTGGGCAATGTTCTTACGAGGATTTTTAAATGAACAAACGCGCGTTGGCGTTGATGTTTTGTCTGGCAGCCCCCGTGGCTCATGCACAGATGCTGCAACCGGGCTTGTGGGAGCTGACCTCCAGCAACATGCAAGTCGATGGTCAGGCGCTGCCGGATCTGCAACTGATGCTGGGCCAATTGAAGAACCTGCCGCCTGAGCAGCGCGCCATGATGGAACAGATGATGCAGAAGCAAGGCGTCACGCTGGGTGGGCAAGGCGTACGGTTCTGCCTGACCGAAGCACAGGTCAAGTCGGACGATATTCCCCTGACCGATCCTAAATCCGGCTGTTCGCAGAAGATCACTGCTCGCAACGGCCAGACCTGGAACTTCCAGTTCAGTTGTCCCAAGGCTCAAGGCACCGGGCAGGCACAGTTTCTCAGTAATCGCGAGTTCACCACCAAGGTGGTCGGCACCTTCAATGCTACCGGCCAGCAACAGAACGGCAGCATGGATACTCGTGCCGTCTGGCTAGGGCCGCAGTGCGGTGCAGTCGCTCCACGGAGCTGATGACGTTCCACGTGGAACATTTTTCTTTTCGGTCATGTACTTACTGCCCGTAATTAGAGGATTCTCGTCGGTGCCAATCTTCATGTAAGGCTTCAAGTTTCACTTGTAACATGGTGTTATGTTATTACTATTGTTGCGGTGATACTTCATGAGCCGGGATGCTCGCCTTGTTTCGTGAGACCTGCCATGCACCGACGTCAAATCCTGCTCAACATGCTTCTGGCCAGCGCTGCGCTGGCCTTGCCTTTTGGGGCCAGTGCCACGCAGATCCGCAATGCACGGCTATGGCGTAGCGATGACAAGCTGAGGCTGGTGCTCGACCTGAGCGGGCCAGTGCAATACAAGACATTCACCCTGGTTGCGCCTGACCGTTTGATCATCGATGTCAGTGGCTCTCGGCTGACCGGTGATTTCAGTCAACTGGCGCTGGATCGTACGGTGATCAAGTCGATCCGTTCCGGACATTACGGCCATTGCGACGACACGCGCATCGTGCTGGACCTCACTGCTCCTGTGCAGCTCAACAGCTTTCTGCTCGGGCCGGAAGGCGGGCAGGGCCATCGCCTGGTGCTGGACCTGAGTTCCACCGCCAGCGCGCCGGTGCAGATGGCTGCTGTCGCGCCGCCGCCTCCGGTTCAGGCCCAGGCCACGGATAAGGCTCACCCGAAGCGTGACATCATGGTGGTGGTCGATGCCGGGCATGGCGGCAAGGACCCTGGCGCTGTCGGTTCCCGAGGCGAGCGGGAGAAAGACGTTGTACTGTCCATCGCCCAATTGCTGGCCAAGCGTCTGAAGCGTGAAAAAGGCTTCGATGTGCGGCTGGTGCGCAACGATGACTTCTTTGTGCCTCTGCGCAAGCGCGTGGAGTTTGCCCACAAATCCAAGGCCGACATGTTTATCTCGGTGCATGCCGATGCTGCGCCGCGTCTCACGGCTTCCGGCGCTTCGGTGTTCGCTCTGTCCGAAGGCGGCGCGACATCGGCGACGGCGCGCTTCATGGCCCAGCGTGAAAACGGTGCCGACCTGCTGGGCGCTACTTCGCTGCTTAACCTCAAGGACAAGGACCCGATGCTGGCTGGCGTCATTCTCGACATGTCGATGAACGCCACCATCGCCGCCAGCCTACAACTGGGCCATACCGTACTGGGCAGTCTGGAAGGCATTACCACGCTGCATCAGAAGCGCGTGGAACAGGCCGGGTTCGCGGTGCTCAAGTCACCGGATGTGCCGTCGATCCTGGTGGAAACCGGTTTCATCTCCAACAGTCGCGACAGTCAGCGGTTGGTCACGGCGCGCCATCAGCAGGCCGTGGCCGACGGTTTGTTCGAAGGCTTGCAGCGTTACTTCCAGCGCAACCCGCCGCTGGATTCCCACATGGCCTGGGTTCAGGAACAGAAGAAACAGGCCCAGGCCTGATGCGGCTCAGTGGCAGCCACTCAGGCGGCTGCACGTGATCTTGCTGCGTGTGCCGTCGGAACTGGACACCCGGGTGATGGTGGTCCAGCCGACGCGCTGGATGGTGCCGATCCAGGCATCGCCGTTGGAGGCCAGGCCGGTGAAGAAGGTCAACTGATCGAACCGGCTGTTGGTCTGCGCCCAGCGCTTCTTGCCTATGACTTCATAGCCCCGCAAATACGTGGTCGAACCCGCTGTGGCAACGCTGTAGCCATTGCCTTGCGCATCGCTGCACGCCAGCAGGGTCGCGCTGCGGGTGCAGGTCGCCATATCCACGCTGGGTGGCCGCGGGCCTGCCGCCAGGGTTTGCGCGCTGATCAATATCAGTAACGTGAACAAGCCTTTTGAAATGTGTTTCACGCAGACGCCCTTTGTCGAACGGGTTGGCAATTTTGCATCGTTATACTATAACATTGTCGGGTGATTAGAGCTGGCTGCCAAGGTGTCGATAACAGACCCGGTGCAGCCTACATCAACAAGGTGCAAGCCTTGCAACCTGGCCCGAGAATCCTGATGTCGAATCGTTTGCCTGTTACCGTTCTGTCCGGTTTTCTTGGAGCCGGGAAAAGTACCCTTCTCAATCATGTGCTGCGCAATCGCGAGAATCTGCGGGTCGCCGTTATCGTCAACGATATGAGCGAGATCAACATCGATGGCGGCGAAGTCCAGCGCGATGTCAGCCTGAACCGGGCTGAAGAGAAGCTGATCGAGATGAGCAACGGCTGCATCTGCTGCACCTTGCGCGAAGACCTGCTCGAAGAAGTCAGCCGTCTGGCTCAGGATGGGCGCTTCGATTACCTGCTGATCGAATCCACGGGCATTTCCGAACCCCTGCCGGTGGCCGAAACCTTTACCTTCCGCGATGAAGCGGGCAATAGCCTGGCGGACATGGCGCGCCTGGACACCATGGTGACTGTGGTCGATGGCGTCAACTTCATGCTCGATTATCAGGCTTCCGAAAGCCTGGCGACCCGGGGTGAAACCCTGGGCGAAGACGATGACCGCTCGATTACCGACCTGCTGATCGAGCAGATCGAGTTTGCGGATGTGATCCTGCTCAGCAAGATCGACCTGATCAGCTCCAGCGAACGCGAAGAACTGATGGCCATCCTCAAGCGCCTCAATGCCCATGCCGAGATCGTGCCGATGGTCATGGGCCAGGTGCCGCTGTCGACCATCCTCAACACGGGCCGTTTCGACTTCGAGCGTGCCTCCCAGGCGCCTGGCTGGCTCAAGGAAATGCGCGGCGAGCATGTTCCTGAAACCGAGGAATACGGCATCGCTTCCACGGCCTACCGGGCGCGTCGGCCTTTCCATCCGGAGCGCTTCTTCAGCTTCATCGACCGGCCATGGACCAACGGCAAGTTGCTGCGCTCCAAGGGCTTCTTCTGGCTGGCGAGCAAATACAAGGATGCCGGCAGTTGGTCCCAGGCTGGCGGCCTGATGCGCCACGGCTTTGCGGGCCGCTGGTGGCGCTTCGTGAGTCGCGCACACTGGCCTCAGGATCAGGAGAACATTACGTCGATCATGGACAACTGGTCGCCTGAAACCGGTGATTGCCGCCAGGAACTGGTTTTCATCGGGCAAAACCTCGATTTCGCCCAGCTCACGGCTGAGCTGGATGCCTGCCTGCTCACCGATGACGAACTGGCCATGGGTGCGGAAAGCTGGCGCTTGCTGCCCGACCCGTTCGGCGACTGGCACGCCGAGGAGGCCGCCTGATGCTTGCTCCGGTCTTGAAGTTCCAGCCCCGCGCCCGTCAGGTGCAGGGCAATACCCCCGAAGTGCTGGGGCAGGTGCTGGAGGACGGCGTCAACCTGTCGGTCTGGCAGCGTCAGTTGCCTGCGCATATCGAGGACTTCGGCGCCTTGCTGTTGTCCTTGAACGAGCCGTTGGCGGAGTCCATGACCCTGGACGTGCAGGGCGGCGATGTCGAACCCAATCTGCAAGGTCTGGCCTCGGGCTATGCCGACCTGCAGGGTTATGACGGATTCATCGCGGACGTGGCGTGGCTGGTCAGCGCCTATGCGTGCCTGCTGGGCGCCGAGTGCGTCGGTCTGCGCCTGCGTGCGCTGGACAAGGCCATGTGCCCGCGCTTTCACGTCGATCATGTGCCGGTGCGGCTGGTCACTACTTATGCCGGGATCGGCAGCCAGTGGCTCAAGGAAAACGCCATTGACCGCAAGCAACTTGGCAGCCCTGAAGCGGAACCGCAGGACCCTGATCGAATCCAGCAGATCGATTGCGGCGCAGTGGCCTTGCTCAAGGGCGAGCGCTGGAGCGGTAACGAAGGGCTGGGACTGGTGCATCGTTCGCCGCAACTGGAGCGCAACGAGCGTCGCCTGATTCTGACGCTGGACTGGCTGGCTTAATCAGGCGTCAGCCATTTACCTTTGCTTTGCCCCTCGCAAAACGGCTTGAGGTAAAGCGCGTCGCTGGCGATGCCGTAATAGTGGATATTCTCGTGATAGGGCATATTGGCGACCTGTGCGTTGCTGCAGATGCCAAAGGCGCCGGCCGGGCAGCTTTCCGAGAAGGTCACTTCTGTTTTCTGGCCTGCCAGCTGCGGTTTGCAGAAGCCGTCGCGAAAGAGGTCTTTCGGGATATTCAGGTTTTCCTGACAGACTTTGACGTCTAACCTCTCAGCCTGGCTGTGCACCAGACACGCCTGGGCCCATACCTTGCCGGATGTCATTGCCAGCAGCATCAACGCCAATCGAACGGGCAGCCCCAGGGCTCGCATTGTCAGCTTTCCTTCATCATTGTTTGCAAACGACACTCTCAGAAGCGACTCCAGATGCTGCAGAACATCCCGACCCATGTGATCGGTGGCCCGCTGGGCGCCGGCAAGACCAGCCTGATCAAGCACCTGCTGAGCCAGAAACCGGCCGATGAGCGCTGGGCGGTGCTGATCAACGAGTTCGGCCAGATCGGTCTGGATGCTGCGCTCCTGAGCGTGGACGCCGATGGTATCGCACTTGGCGAAGTGGCTGGCGGCTGCCTGTGTTGCGTCAACGGCGTGCCGTTTCAGATCGGTCTTGGGCGACTGCTGCGCAAGGCGCGGCCCGACCGATTGTTCATCGAGCCTTCAGGCCTTGGTCACCCGCTGCAACTCATGGCCCAGTTGCGACAGGCACCCTGGCTGGGCGTGCTCAGTGTTCAGCCTGGCGTGATGGTGCTGGACGCCATCGGCATGGCGGCAGGCCAGTCGCTACCGGCCACTCAGCAGAACGCGCTGGCGGAGGCGGGGCTGGTGGTGATGAACAAGGCACAGACTGTCGACCAAGCGTCTCGTCAGCGGCTGGTCGAGGCATTGCCGGAACATTCGCTGGTCTGGGTCGAGCAAGGGCAGCTCGAATTGGCTCACTTGCCGGGCTTTGCGCAGCTAAGTGCTGTGGATAACCGCGCTGTGGATAACCTCGTTCTGCCCCGAAGTCTCGGGCCACTGCCTGCCGTGTGGACTGATCCGAAGGAGCCGATCTGCCTGAGTCAGGAGAGTGCGGAGGGCTGGAGTATCGGTTGGCGCTGGCATCCTTCCCGGCAATTTGACCTGGAGAAGCTGACCCAGTGGCTGGAAAGCCTCGCCTGGCGGCGTGCGAAGATGGTTATCCACAGCCCCGAAGGCTGGTTTTCAGCCAATGGGCTGGAGGGCTCGCGCCTTGAATGGCAAGGCAGCGAGTGGCGTCAGGATTCGCGTCTGGAACTGATCTTCCAGACACCACAGGACAGCGCAACGCTAAAGGCGCAATTGGCTCACTGCTTGCGTTGCTGATGAGTCTCGCGCCACTTGTTCATTTCGATGATTTCGGCGCTAGGTGGTGGCGTTTTAATTTCAAACGGGTAGGGTGCGAGTTCGATCTGCGCCGAATGGGCACCGAACATGGTGATAGTGCCCGGATGACGCTGTTCGCCGGTAACCGTGAACTCGAAGCCATAGATGCGTGCCAGACGCCTGTGGCCTTGCGCATCGCGGACAAAGGCCAGGCGGCGCAGGGCGACATTGCCGTCCAGCAGTTCCAGATCGAGTCGGGCGCAATGCTGTTTGACGCGCTCCAGCGCCCGCTCGCGCAGACCGTGGGCATGCCACAACCAGGCTGCCGCACTTGCGAACAGCATCAGCACGAAAATGTTTCCCAGGGTCAGCATGGCAGAGTGCTCCTACGCAGGAGTCTTCAGCTTAACTGCCCAAAGTGATTTACAGCCATACTGCGCGACTTAAATTTCTTATTACTGCATTTGCATCGTGTTCAGGATCTTCCCATGAAACGTACACCCCACTTGCTCGCCATTCAGTCTCACGTGGTATTCGGCCACGCAGGCAATGGCGCAGCGGTGTTCCCCATGCAGCGTATCGGGGTCAATGTCTGGCCGCTCAACACGGTCCAGTTCTCCAACCACACCCAATACAAGCAATGGGCCGGCGAAGTGCTGGCTCCGCAGCAGATCCCGGCACTGATCGAAGGTATTGCGGCGATTGGTGAGTTGGGTAACTGCGATGCCGTGCTTTCCGGTTACTTGGGCAGCGCGGCGCAGGGGCGGGCGATTCTGACGGGTGTGGCGCGTATCAAGTCGGCCAACCCCAAGGCGCTGTACTTGTGCGACCCGGTGATGGGGCATCCCGAGAAAGGTTGCATCGTCCCGGCTGAGGTCAGCGATTTCCTGCTGGAAGAAGCGGCGGCAGTGGCGGACTTCATGTGCCCGAACCAGCTGGAACTGGACAGCTTTTCCGGTCGCAAGCCTGAATCCCTGCTCGATTGCCTGGCCATGGCCCGAGCGTTGCTGGCACGAGGTCCCAAGGCTGTGGTGGTCAAACACCTGGATTACCCCGGCAAGGCGGCCGACGGTTTTGAAATGCTGCTGGTGACCGCCGATGCCAGTTGGCACTTGCGCCGTCCGCTGCTGGCCTTTCCGCGTCAGCCGGTGGGCGTGGGTGATCTGACGTCCGGGTTGTTCCTGGCGCGTGTATTGTTGGGGGACGATCTGGTCGCTGCTTTCGAGTTCACGGCTGCGGCGGTGCATGAAGTGCTGCTGGAAACCCAGGCCTGTGGCAGCTATGAGCTGGAGCTGGTACGGGCGCAGGACCGGATTGCCCATCCGCGGGTGCGGTTTGAGGCGGTACGGTTGTAATGTTTTCGCGAATGAATTCGCTCCTACCGATCGAATTCATTCGCGAACAACGTATTACAGGGATTCTTCCTTGATTTCCTGATAACGCTTTTCCAGCTCCTGGCGAATCTGGCGGCGTTGCTGGGCCTGGATGAAGCGGCGTTTGCCTTCAGCCGTTTCAGGCTCCAGCGGCGGGACGCTGGCTGGCTTGCGGTTGTCGTCCACCGCGACCATGGTGAAGAAGCAACTGTTGCTGTGGCGCACCGAGCGCTCGCGGATGTTCTCGGTCACGACCTTGATCCCGACCTCCATCGAAGTATTGCCGGTGTAGTTCACCGAGGCCAGGAAGGTCACCAGCTCACCGACGTGAACCGGCTCGCGGAAAATCACCTGGTCCACGGACAGCGTCACCACATAGCGACCGGCATACCGGCTGGCGCAGGCGTAAGCGACTTCATCCAGGTACTTGAGCAACGTACCGCCATGCACATTGCCAGAGAAGTTGGCCATGTCCGGGGTCATCAATACAGTCATCGACAGCTGGGCGTTTCCGGGTTCCATAGCGTACTCACACGGTCAAGGTCATCATGAGTGGCGCCTTATGCTGGCGCTCACGAGGGTGGTTCAACTACCTGCAACAGACAGTTATCGGGACGCTGGCGGAGTGAATGCCGTCACGCTTGAGGTCTATCTGTTTCCATATATTGCACCGGCTTTCTCTCGACGGGTGCAGTGTTACTCTCCCAAAACCCGTGGATCGGGTTTTTTCTTACGCTTTTAGTAGCGTTTTATTGATGCAACTTCCGACTTTTCAGCTTCGCTGGCTATTCGGGAGCTTCAGGCATCATTTATCAATAAGGAGCCACACCCATGCATGCCGTCAATTTTATCCAGGATTTGGCAGTGATCATGCTGGTGGCGGGTGTGGTGACCATTCTCTTCCATCGCCTCAAGCAGCCGGTGGTGCTGGGCTATATCGTTGCAGGCTTCATCATTGGTCCGCATACGCCGCCAGTCGGGCTGATCCATGACGAAGACACCATCAAGACCCTCGCAGAGCTTGGGGTGATCTTCCTGATGTTCTGCCTGGGGCTGGAGTTCAGCCTGCGCAAGCTGTTCAAGGTCGGAGCCACGGCGTTCATCGCGGCCTTTCTCGAAATTGCCCTGATGATCTGGATCGGCTACGAAATCGGCCAGTTCTTTGGCTGGAAAACCATGGACTCGCTGTTCCTGGGCGCAATCCTGGCGATTTCCTCGACCACCATCATCGTCAAGGCGCTCAATGACCTGAAGATGAAGAACCAGCACTTTGCCCAGCTGATTTTCGGGGTGCTGATCGTCGAAGACATTCTGGGTATCGGCATCATAGCCCTGCTGTCGGGGATCGCGGTCAGTGGCTCGGTGAGTTCCGGTGAGGTCTTTTCCACGGTCGGTAAACTGTCCTTGTTCATGATCGTGGCTCTGGTAATCGGCATTCTGCTGGTGCCGCGACTGCTGTCTTACGTCGCGAAGTTTGAAAGCAACGAAATGCTGCTGGTGACTGTGCTGGGCCTGTGTTTCGGTTTCTGCCTGCTGGTGGTGAAGCTGGAATACAGCATGGTGCTGGGTGCATTCCTGATTGGCGCGATCATGGCCGAATCTCGCCAGTTGGTGAAGATTGAGCGGCTTATCGAGCCCATTCGTGACATGTTCAGCGCCATCTTCTTCGTCGCCATTGGCTTGATGATCGACCCGAAAGTCCTTCTGGAATATGCCTGGCCCATCGCGCTGATTACCGTCGCCGTTGTACTGGGCAAGATGCTGTCCTGCGGGCTCGGGGCATTCATTGCCGGTAACGATGGGCGTACCTCGCTGCGCGTCGGCATGGGGCTTTCACAGATTGGCGAGTTTTCCTTCATCATCGCGGCGCTGGGCATGACCTTGCAGGTCACCAGCGATTTTCTCTACCCCGTGGCGGTGGCGGTTTCGGCCATTACCACGCTGCTGACTCCCTACCTGATTCGCGCTGCCGACCCGCTGTCGCTGCAACTGGCGTCCATCGTGCCCCGTCGCGTGGCGCGGGTGTTCAACATGTACGGCGAATGGCTGCGCAGCATCCAGCCTCAAGGGCAGGGCGCTGTGCTGGCGTCGATGATCCGGCGGATACTGCTGCAAGTCGGGGTCAACCTGGCGCTGGTGATAGCGATCTTCTTCAGCGGTGGCTATTTCGCCGGGCGTATCGGCGCTTACATGAGTGAGTGGGTCAGCGATGTGGGTCAGCAGAAGGCCTGGATCTGCGGGGCAGCATTACTGCTGTCGCTACCTTTCCTGATTGCGGCGTACCGCAAGCTCAAGGCGCTGTCGATGCTGTTGGCGGAGATGGGCGTGAAGCCTGAAATGGCCGGGAGGCATACCGTGCGGGTCCGCAAGGTGGTGGCTGAGGTGATTCCGCTGCTGTCGCTGGTGGTGATCTTCATTCTGCTGGCCGCTCTGTCGGCGAGCATTCTGCCGACAAGCGAGTTGTTACTGGTGATCGTGCTGATTGCGGCGGTGGTTGCAGCATTGCTGTGGCGCTGGTTCATCCGCGTGCATACGCGGATGCAGATTGCCCTGCTGGAAACCCTGGGCAACAACAATCAGGAGTCGTCCGGGCATTGAGCCCGGCGATACCTGTGTGTGGGGTGTCTCAGCTTTCCAGCCAGACGTCCCGTGCCCAGTGCCAGACAGATTCCCAGTTCTCTTCGGTCACCAACTCTTCTTCGCCGGACCACAGCACGACGGTGCCATCTTCTTCGACGCAGTAATAGTCATCGCCGTCCTGACAGATAGGGATCAGTTCACGAGGCACACCCAAGTCCCACGCAGTTGCGGCGACATCCGGCAGATAGGTGTGTGACTGAGGATCGGTAACGGTGACTGGCTCAAGGCTGCCATACACGACGTCGCTGACGGTCAGAAGAAATTCTTTGAAGACGTAAGGGATATTGATAAACAGCTGTTCCTCGATCTCGACGAGTTGGTCCTCGTCAGGCAGTTCGAGGGGAACCGGAACCGGCTCGTTTTGTTCACGCAATTGTTCGATGACTTCTTCCACGACATGGGTCCTCTAAGCTTGATGGCGCGGGTTATACAGTAGCCTAAAGCTTTTCTCAAAATAACTACCCGATCGGATAGGCTCTGTACGAAAAATCCTGGTCTGCCTGCTTTCAATTCGCATCAAGCGTCGGACCTTTCAGACTTGCATTTGTTAGCTGCAGGCGAACAAAAATAAAAAACCCCGGAACAAGTCCGGGGTTATGTGCTGCTGGATGTGCCTGGGGATCAGCCGTTCTGGCGAATACCGGCAACCAGCCAGGGTTGGTTGTCGCCCTGGGCGCGTTCCATGTTCCAGCTTTCGCTGAACACTTCGCCCTGGTCAAAGCGCGAAGTCTTGGAGACGCCGGAGAAGGTCAGGGTCGCGATGGTTTTGTCAGCGCGATCATCCACACCTTCCAGCTGGACGCTCAGGTTGTCGATGTAGGTCGACTGGAAACCGTCGCCCAGATCGGCACGTTCCTTTTTCAGGAATTGCAGCATCTGTGGCGTCACGAACTCGGCGATCTTGTCCATTTCGTTCGCATCCCAGTGCTGCTGCAGCGACTGGAAGTGGCTGCGGGCGGCTTCCAGGAAGCGCTCTTCGTTGAACCAGGCCGGAGCGTTGATGACCGGAGCCGCAGGAGCTGACGACGCGCCACCGAAGATCGAGTTTTGCGCGGGCTGGCTGGTTTCACGCTGGTAAGGAGCACCGGCACCGGCCATTTTCGGCTGTTGCTGCTGACGACGACGCGCAATGAAGCGGAAGATCAGGAAGGCGATAAGGCCCATGATCAGGATGTCGAAGATCTGCAGGCCGTTGAAGCCGTCACCCATGAACATTGCAGCCAGCAGGCCACCGGCAGCGATACCGGCCAATGGGCCCAACCAGCGTGAAGCGCCACTGGCAGCGGCAGCCGGACGACCGGCAGCGTTAGGAGCAGCAGCCGGAGTGGCTGGAGCGGCCTGGCGTGCCTGGTGCGACGGTGCCGAGCCCATGCTCTTGCCACCACCAAAACGTGCGGCGTTCACATCCAGACTCATGGTGAGCCCGATGCACAGCGCCAGAGCCATGCTTAGAAAACGTTGCATAAGGGTATTCCCGTTGTATGAATGCATGCGCGCCATGTTGCACAGGAGGGCAGTCGATGGCTAGTGCGTTAATGTTTCGGACTTTTGCATGAGGTCCGTAAGACCTGTCTATTTGGGCGGTAGGCGGTGAAATAAAGTGCTGTAGGAATTTTCTTCCACGCCCCAGTAGCGAATTCATTCGCGAATGAATTCGCTACTGGGTGGGATCAGATCGGGACCAGCTTCGCATAGCCCATCATCAGCCACTTGCTGCCTTCGGAGAAGTTGACCTGCACCCTGGCCTGGGCGCCGGAGCCCTCGAAATTCAGGATCACGCCTTCACCGAATACGGCGTGCTGTACGTGCTGGCCCAGCGTGAACTGGGTTTCGGGGATGCCGGTGCCCGTGAACAGGCTGCTGTTGCTGACTTTCTGGGTGCCACCGAAAGGACGACTGACGCTATTGGACAGGCGCACTTCCTGGATCAGCGTCGGCGGAATCTCGCGAACGAAGCGCGACACCTTGTTGTAGGTTTCGCTGCCATACAGGCGACGGGTTTCGGCGTAAGTCATCACCAGTTGCTGCATGGCGCGGGTGATACCGACGTAAGCCAGACGGCGTTCTTCTTCCAGACGGCCGGGCTCTTCCAGGCTCATCTTGTGCGGGAACAGCCCTTCTTCCATGCCCACCAGAAACACGTAAGGGAATTCCAGGCCCTTGGCGCTGTGCAGGGTCATGAGCTGAATGCTGTCTTCGTGCTCCTGAGCCTGCGTGTCGCCAGCTTCCAGCGACGCATGGCCGAGGAAAGCTGCCAGCGGGGTCAGTTCTTCATCGTCTTCATTGTTCTCGAAGTTGCGCGCAGCGCTGACCAGTTCCTCAAGGTTTTCCACCCGTGCCTGACCTTTTTCACCTTTTTCCTGCTGGTGATAAGTGATCAGCCCCGATTGCTCGATGACGGTCTGGGTCATCAGGTGCAAGGGCATTTCCATGACCTTGGCCGAGAGGTTTTCGATAAGTTCCATGAACACGTTCAAGGCACCGGCAGCGCGGCCGGTCAGGCCCTTGTTGGCCACCAACTGACGCATCGCTTCCCACATGGAGATGTCGGTATGGCGGGCATGCTCGCGAATCGCCTCGACCGTCTTCTCGCCAATGCCCCGTGCGGGAACGTTGATGACCCGCTCCAGCGCGGCATCGTTGCCACGGCCTTCCAGCAGGCGCAGATACGCCATGGCGTTCTTGATCTCGGCGCGCTCGAAGAATCGCTGGCCGCCGTAGATGCGGTAAGGAATGCGCTCGCGCAGCAAGGCTTCTTCCAGCACCCGCGACTGGGCGTTGGAGCGATACAGAATGGCAATGTCGTTACGCGACAGGCCGGTCTTCAAGGCGCTTTCGATGGTTTCGACCACGTAGCGCGCTTCGTCGTGTTCGTTGAAGGCGGCATACAGGTTGATCAGATCGCCATCGCCCACGTCGGTCCACAGCTCTTTGCCCAGGCGACCGCTGTTATTGACGATCAGGCCGTTGGCAGCCTTGAGAATGCTTGCCGTCGAGCGGTAGTTCTGCTCCAGACGGATGACTTCGGTATCCGGGAAGTCCGACGAGTACTGATGAATGTTCTCGATCTTCGCGCCACGCCAGCCATAAATGGACTGGTCGTCATCGCCCACCACCATCAGGCTGTCGCCGCCCTGGGCCAGCAGTCGCAACCAGGCGTACTGCACGGCGTTGGTGTCCTGGAATTCGTCCACCAGCACATGGCGGAAGCGCCGCTGGTAGTGCGCCAGCAGGCCGGGATGATCGCGCCACAGGTCCAGCGCACGCAGCAGCAGTTCGGAGAAGTCGATGACGCCGGCGCGCTGGCAGGCGATTTCATAGGCTTCGTAGATCGACTTCATGGTGGCCAGGAACAGATCGCCGCCGGCCTGGATATGTTTGGGGCGCAGGCCTTCGTCTTTCTGGCCGTTGATGAACCACTGGGCCTGACGTGCAGGCCAGCGCTGTTCGTCCAGCCCCAGTTCGCGGATCACGCGCTTGACCAGACGTTGCTGGTCGTCGCTGTCCAGAATCTGGAACGTCTGTACCAGCCCCGCTTCCTGCCAGTGTGCACGCAGCAGGCGATGCGCCAGCCCGTGGAAGGTGCCGACCCACATGCCTGCCGGGCTGATGCCCATCAGTTGCTCGATGCGATGACGCATCTCGGCGGCGGCCTTGTTGGTGAACGTCACCGACAGGACCGAATGCGGGGAGGCTTGCTCGACCTGCATCAGCCATGCGATGCGATGCACCAGCACACGGGTTTTACCGGAACCAGCGCCGGCCAGGACCAACTGACGACCCAGAGAGGCAGCTACGGCCTGACGCTGGGCATCGTTGAGGGAATTCAAAAGGAGAGAGAGATCATCGCGCATCGCCGCATTCTAGGGTGCTGCGCCATGGCGGGCAAACCATGCTTTGTCATGGGTAATAAAAAAGTCGTCGATGCTGACGATCGGTCATGTGCGACGGCGAATGGCGTCCCCTGTGTCGAAGTTGTGCAGAACAGCGCTGAAAGTCACCGTTTTATGATGGCGGCAGTTTGGTCTAGCCCAGCGCTTGTGTATGCTCGGCACATGCCAAGGTCTTATCAAATACAAGAACCCCGCCATGCCTTTCAGCTTCAGTGCCCACGATGCTTCTGACACCAGCCGGCGGGCCATTCGCAAGAAGTTCGCGACCCGGTTGAGGGTTGAGCGCACGCGCATGCTTTATCAGGGTTCATTGCTGCCGACCCTGTTCATGTTCATCAGTGGTCTGGTCTGCGCATGGCTGCTCTGGAGTCCTGAACGCTACGTGCTGGTCAGTATCTGGCTGGTCTGGCTGGCGGTGCTTGTGGGCTTGCGTGTCATTCAGGTTGCAGCGTTCCGGGCGGCATCTCCCGAACGTCAGGCGCAACCGGTCTGGCGGCGAATGTTTCTGCTCGGCGCGGTGGTCAGCGGTCTGACTCTGGCCTGTGCGGCCATGGCCCTGGTGCCCGTGACCAGTTTCGAGCAGCAGGCCTGGGTGTTCGGCATGATTGGCGGCGCAACGCTGTGCGCCAGCGTGGCCTATGCCGTCAGCCTCACGGCGTTTCTCACCTTCAGCCTGTCGTGTCTGTTACCTCCCATCGTCTATCTGTTTATGGGGGGCGACGTGCCTTTGCGTGGCTGGGGCTGGCTGGGTCTGATTCTGTTGTTTGCCCTGATTGTGGTGGCCTGGCAGATCAATCGCCTGATACTGCGCAGCCTGTTGCAGCGTTTTCAGAACCAGGCCCTGATCGAGCATTTGCAGCAGGCCCGGGCCAAGGGCGATGAACTCAATGAAATTCTGGGCCGGGAGGTCGAGCAGCGTCGTCAGGCCGAGCACAGTCTGCGCGAGGCTCAGGCCGGTCTTGAGGAGCGTGTTGCGCAGCGTACCCTGGAGCTTGAGGCCGCCAATCTGGCCTTGAGCAAAAGCCCGCCGCGTCTGGCCGAGAAGGTTTTCGATGCGGTCAGCGAAAGCATCATGATTTTCGACCCGCAGTACCGGATTCTCACCATCAATCAGGCTTTTTCCCGGCTCACGGGTTACACGCCTGAGGATGTAGTGGGGCGTCAGGTCATGGATATCGCCAGCAGTCGCGATGCGCGTCGTCACTTCCAGGCCATTCACCATGCCCTGGAGCAGACCGGAAGCTGGCAGGGCGAGCTGGTTGAGGCGCGCAAGAACGGCGAGTTGTATCCGCAATGGCTGCAAATGACTGTCGTGCGCGATATTGCCGGCAATGTCAGCCATATTGTCGGCTTCTTTACGGATCTTTCGGCCAACCGCGAATCTGAAGAGCGTATGCGCTACCTCACGCATTTCGATGAGTTGACCGGTCTGGCCAATCGCTCGCAATTCAAGGAGCGCCTGCGCGAAGCGAATCAGCGGGTGCGTCAGGGCGGAAGAAGCCTGGCGCTGCTGCATATCAATCTGGATCGTTTCAAGCTGCTCAACGAGAGCCTGGGCCATGAAGTCGCCGATCAGTTGCTCAAGCATGTTGCCCGCCGCCTGATCAGCGCCATGCCGGAGGCGGACACCATTGCGCGTCTGTCCGGCGATGAATTTGCCGTGCTGTTCGATGCCTATGCCAACCTTTCCAGTCTGGCGCGTGTCACCAGCCGCTTGCTGAGCAAGCTGCGTACGCCTCTGTCGGTGGCGGGTAACGAACTGGTGATCAGTGCTTCGGTGGGTATCAGCCTGCTGCCGGACTCTGCCCGTGAAGTCTCGGCACTGGTGAGTCAGGCCAATATGGCGATGCGGCATGCCAAGCATCTGGGCGGCAACAATTTCCAGTTCTTCACCGAAAGCCTGCGGGCCAGCACCCTGGAGCGCCTGCAACTGGAAATCCAGCTGCGCAAAGCCATTGAAGATCACCAGCTACAAGTGTTCTATCAACCCAAGATGCTGTTGGAAAATGGTCGTCTGGATGCGGCCGAAGCACTGGTGCGCTGGCGTCATCCGACACGGGGCATGGTGCCGCCGGGCGAGTTCATTGGTCTGGCCGAAGAAACCGGCCTGATTGCCGATATCGGCGAGTTCGTGCTGCGCCAGGCCTGCTGGCAGGCTTGTGAGTGGCAGCGTCAGGGCTTTGAGCCGATCCGGGTTTCGGTCAATCTGTCAGTGCACCAGTTGCGCCAGGGCAAGCTGGTCAGTCTGGTGCGGCAGGTCCTGGACGAGACGGGGCTGGCGCCGCATTTGCTGGAGTTGGAGCTGACCGAAAGCCAGTTGCTCGACAGTGTCGAACACATCATCGCGACCTTTCAGCAGTTGCGTGAGCTGGGCGTCAAACTGGCCATCGACGACTTTGGCACCGGCTACTCTTCATTGAGTTATCTCAAACGCTTCCCGGTGGACTACGTAAAGATTGATCAGGCGTTTATTCGTGGCCTCGATGACGGCACGGAAGATGCGGCAATCACCCAGGCGATCATAGCCATGGCTCACAGCCTGGGGCTCAAGGTCGTGGCCGAGGGTGTGGAAAACGAGAAACAACTGGAGTTTCTGAAGGCGCAGGGTTGCGATGAAGTTCAGGGCTATCTGATCAGTCGACCGCTCGAAGCGTCAATGATGGAGGGCATGTTGAGCCTGGCCCGGCAATAGTGGCAGCGTTCCAAAATGTAGGATTATTCCCACAAAAAAGGAAGATTTATCATTCAATGGCTTGTGTATGACGTTCAGGGCTCGTTTAACTGGGCGGCTCGCAGGTCATGTAGTATAACTACAAGAAAGCTACAACCCGCCCACCGCATCATTAACGAGTCTGCCTCTTGAATCTGCTGCAACACATCGCCCAGTCACGTAATCTGCTGCGCAAGTCGGAGCTCAAGGTAGCCGACCATGTGCTGCTTGACCCTGCGGCCGTGATGCACAGTTCCATGGCTGACCTGGCCCATAGCGTCGGGATCAGTGAGCCGACCATCGTGCGCTTCTGTCGCGCCATCGGTTGCACGGGCTTTCAGGACCTCAAGCTCAAGCTGGCGCAGAGCCTTGCCGCCGGAGCGAGTTTCGGCCAGTTCGCGATTCACGAAGACGATTCGGTTGCCGATTACAGCCTGAAGATTTTCGACACCACGCTGCACACCTTGATGGAAGTGCGTGAAAACCTCGATCCCCATGCCTTGCAACTGGCCGTGACCGCCATGGCGGGCGCCAATCGTGTGGAGTTCTATGGTTTCGGTGCGTCGGGTGCGGTGGCGGCCGATGCCCAGCACAAGTTCTTTCGCCTGTTGCTGAGCGCTGCGGCCTACTCGGACCCGCACATGCAGGCAATGTCGGCAGTGACCTTGAAGCCAACCGACGTCGCGGTGTGCATTTCCCAGTCCGGTCGCTCCAAGGATCTGCTGATTTCGGCGAACCTGGTTCGCGAAAGCGGCGCCACACTCATCACGCTATGCCCGAGCCAGACACCTCTGGCCGAGCTGTCGTCGGTCAATCTGGCCATCGATGTACACGAAGACACCGAAATCTACACCCCGCTGACTTCGCGCATCGCGCATCTGGTGGTGATCGATGTGCTGGCAATGGGCGTCGCCATGGCTCGCGGTCCGAGCCTGGTCAACCACCTCAAGAGCGTCAAACGCAGTCTGCGCAGCCTGCGACTCTCGCCCAAGTCGGTGAAGGCCCACGAGGATTGAGGGTCGAACCTTCATCAACTTGTCACGCATTCGCCGCCTGATCGTCATGCCCTCGCGCCACTCTGTACTCCCGCAACGTATTGGGAGACAGGACATGGCTCGGCATTACGATGACTTACCCAACAGCACCGTCAAGACTCGTCGTCAACAGGAAGACCAGCGCCGAATGGAGTTTCGTCGCGCGATTGAAAGCTACTGCGAAGCGCGGCAGCTCAATCAGGACCTCTGCGATTACATGGACAGCATGACCGGCAACCACTGGCATGCTAACCAGCCGTCCGAGGACGCCCGTCGAAGCGTTCGACAAGCTGGCTGATCTGCGCACGTTCGGTGCGGATGAACGCAAGGAAGGCGTGAGCGACGGGAGACAGGCGTTTATCCCTGGCTTGTACCACGCACCAGCTTCGGTAAAGCGGTAACTCGGCCACTGGCAGTTCCTTGAGGGCGCCGGTGGCGAGTTCCATGCTGACGGCGTGACGGGTCAGCAGCGCCAGCCCGAGCCCGGCGACCACGCATTCGCGTTGTGCTTCGCTGGATGACACTTCCTGTGTCTGGGTGAAATGCACGCGCTTTTCCTTGAAGTACTCCTCACAGGCTCTTCGTGTCCCTGACCCTGATTCGCGAATCAGCAGCGGCCAGGGCTCCAGGTCTTTCAGGCTCAGTTGTTCCCGATCACACAGCGGATGGTTCGCCGGTGCGACGGCGACAATCGGGTTGTTGAGAAAAGGCAGGAACTCCAGGCCCATGTCCTGAGGCACCATGGACATCACCACCAGATCGTCGCGGTTGTCCGACAGGCGCCGGATGACCATGGCGCGGTTGACCACGGTCAGGTTGAGGATGACTTCCGGGTGCTGGCGCTTGAAGGCTGCGAACACGTGCGGGATGAAATATTTGCAGCTCGACTCGATGGCCAGTTTCAACTGGCCCTGCAATGAGCCCTGCATGTCGGAAAGCTGCATATCCAGGCTTTCCAGGCGGCCGAAGATGTCACGGCTGGCCAGTTGCAGCGCTTCGGCGGCTTCGGTCAGGTAGAGTTTTTTGCCGACATACTCGAACAGCGGCTGTCCGATCAGCTCTTCAAGCTGTCGGATCTGCAGGCTGACAGCCGGCTGAGTGAGGGACATTTCCTCTGCGGCGCGACTGTAGGAGCGCAGGTCGCACACTTCATTGAAAATTCGCAACTGACGCAATGTCATACGCATCAATGACTTACGCATGCTCAACAACTCCTGCCAATGGCTGAAGTGCTGACTATAAGCTTTTGCTTATGCCTATCCCAATTTTTACTCATTTTTATTAATCGATGATCAGGAATAGGGTGGCCCTGCGTCATTCAGTCACATACGCAGTTACAAAAAGTCAGTAACTACACTGCGTCATGCGGCCCCTGCGCCGACCGGCTCTGCCGGTTCGATAGTCCTTATGGTCGAGGAAATGCCAGTGATAACAAAAATCCTGATCGCCAACCGTGGAGAGATTGCTGTCCGGATCGTGCGTGCATGCGCCGAAATGGGCATTCGCTCGGTTGCGATCTTTTCGGACGCCGACCGGCATGCCTTGCATGTCAAACGTGCCGACGAAGCCTATAGCATTGGCGCTGAACCTCTCGCCGGTTACCTGAACCCGCGCAAGCTGGTGAACCTGGCAGTGGAAACTGGATGCGATGCGCTGCATCCCGGTTACGGCTTCCTCTCGGAAAACGCCGAACTGGCGGAAATCTGCGCAGAGCGCGGCGTGAAGTTCATCGGCCCGTCCGCAGAAGTCATTCGCCGCATGGGCGACAAGACCGAAGCGCGCCGCAGCATGATAAAGGCTGGCGTGCCAGTCACGCCGGGCACGGAAGGCAACGTTGCGGATATCCAGGAAGCCTTGCTTGAAGGCGATCGTATCGGTTATCCGGTGATGCTCAAGGCGACTTCCGGTGGTGGTGGCCGTGGCATTCGCCGCTGCAACAGCCGCGACGAACTGGAGCAGGCTTTCCCACGGGTGATTTCCGAAGCCACCAAGGCTTTCGGCTCGGCGGAAGTTTTCCTGGAAAAGTGCATCGTCAATCCCAAGCACATCGAGGCGCAGATCCTCGGTGACAGCTTCGGCAATGTGGTGCATCTGTTCGAGCGTGATTGCTCCATCCAGCGTCGCAACCAGAAGCTGATCGAAATCGCCCCCAGCCCGCAACTGACACCTGAACAGCGCGCCTATATCGGCGACCTGTCGGTGCGTGCCGCCAAGGCGGTGGGTTACGAGAATGCCGGGACCGTGGAATTCCTGCTCGCCGATGGCGAGGTGTATTTCATGGAGATGAACACCCGGGTTCAGGTTGAGCACACGATCACCGAAGAGATCACCGGCATCGACATCGTGCGCGAGCAGATTCGCATTGCGTCCGGCCAGCCGCTGTCGATCAAGCAGGAAGACATCATTCATCGCGGTTTTGCCCTGCAATTCCGGATCAATGCCGAAGACCCGAAGAACAACTTCCTGCCCAGCTTCGGCAAGATCACCCGCTATTACGCGCCCGGCGGGCCTGGCGTGCGGACCGATACGGCGATCTACACCGGGTACACGATTCCGCCGTTCTACGACTCCATGTGCCTGAAACTGATTGTCTGGGCGCTGACCTGGGAAGAGGCGATGGACCGCGGTCTGCGTGCGCTGGACGACATGCGCCTGCAGGGCGTGAAGACCACTGCAGCCTATTACCAGGAAATCCTGCGCAATCCGGAATTCCGCAGCGGCCAGTTCAACACCAGCTTCGTTGAAAGCCACCCTGAACTGACCAACTACTCGATCAAGCGCAAACCCGAAGAGCTGGCCCTGGCCATCGCCGCCGCCATCGCCGCCCATGCAGGTCTATGAATGTGTGAGCGGCAAGCTTTAAGCAACAAGCTGCAAGTAAAAGCCGATGGGTTCTTGCTTGCCACTTATAGCTTGAAGCTTGCCGCCATAAGGAGCTCCGAACATGTCCAAGAAAATCTTTGTCACCGACACTATCCTGCGCGACGCTCACCAATCGTTGCTGGCGACCCGCATGCGTACCGAAGACATGCTGCCGATCTGCGACAAGCTCGACAAGGTCGGCTACTGGTCGCTGGAAGTGTGGGGCGGTGCGACCTTTGATGCCTGTGTGCGGTTTCTGAAAGAAGACCCGTGGGAGCGCCTGCGCCAGTTGCGTGTGGCCTTGCCCAACACCCGTCTGCAAATGCTGCTGCGCGGCCAGAACCTGCTGGGCTACCGCCACTACAGCGATGACGTGGTGAAGGCGTTTGTCGCCAAGGCGGCGGAAAACGGTATCGATGTGTTCCGTATCTTCGACGCCATGAACGATGTGCGTAACCTGAAAGTCGCCATTGAGGCCGTGAAAGCGGCGGGTAAACATGCCCAGGGCACCATCGCTTACACCACCAGCCCGGTGCATACCATCAGCGCCTTCGTGGAACAGGCCAGGCAAATGGAAGCCATGGGTTGCGACTCGGTGGCGATCAAGGACATGGCCGGTCTGCTGACCCCTTACGCCACGGGCGAACTGGTCAAGGCATTGAAGGCCGAGCAATCGCTTCCGGTCTTTATCCACTCCCATGACACCGCAGGTCTGGCGGCCATGTGTCAGCTCAAGGCTGTCGAAAACGGAGCCGACCATATCGATACGGCCATCTCCAGCTTCGCTTGGGGCACCAGCCATCCAGGCACCGAATCCATGGTCGCGGCTCTCAAGGGCAGCGAGTTCGACACCGGGCTCGATCTGGAACTGTTGCAGGAAATCGGCTTGTACTTCTACGCCGTGCGCAAGAAGTACCACCAGTTCGAGAGCGAGTTCACCGCAGTCGACACCCGCGTACAGGTCAATCAGGTGCCGGGCGGCATGATTTCCAACCTGGCCAACCAGCTCAAGGAGCAGGGCGCTCTCAGCCGTATGGGCGAAGTGCTGGCCGAGATCCCGCGTGTCCGCAAGGATCTGGGCTATCCGCCGCTGGTGACACCGACTTCCCAGATCGTTGGCACCCAGGCGTTTTTCAACGTGCTGGCGGGCGAGCGTTACAAAACCATCACCAACGAAGTGAAGCTGTACCTGCAAGGCGGTTACGGCAAGGCGCCGGGTGAAGTGGACGCCAAGCTGCGTCGTCAGGCCATCGGCAACGAAGACCTGATCGATGTGCGCCCGGCCGATCTGCTCAAGCCGGAAATGACCAAGCTGCGTGGCGAAGTCGGTGACCTCGCGCAATCCGAAGAAGACGTGCTGACTTACGCCATGTTCCCGGACATCGGCCGCAAGTTCCTCGAAGAGCGCGCTGCGGGCACCCTGAAACCTGAAGAACTGTTGCCGATTCCGGAAGCGGGCAGCGTCGCAAAGGTGGGCGGCGAAGGTGTGCCGACCGAGTTCGTGATCGACGTTCACGGCGAAACCTACCGTGTGGATATCACCGGCGTAGGTGTCAAGGCCGAGGGCAAGCGTCACTTCTACCTGTCCATCGACGGCATGCCGGAAGAAGTGGTGTTCGAGCCGCTCAACGAATTCGTCGGCGGCGGTGCCAGCAAGCGCAAACAAGCTCATGCACCGGGTCATGTCAGCACCACCATGCCCGGCAACATCGTCGACGTGCTGGTCAAGGAAGGCGACACCGTCAAGGCCGGTCAGGCCGTGCTGATCACTGAAGCGATGAAAATGGAAACCGAAGTCCAGGCCTCCATCGCCGGCAAGGTGGTTGCCATTCATGTTGCCAAAGGCGACCGGGTCAACCCTGGCGAGATCCTGGTCGAGATCGAATGACAGCAACGCTGTAGGAGCGAATTCATTCGCGAAAGGCCATTTCGCGAATCAACGATTTTCCTCGGGGGAGCACATGTGGCTCCCCTTTTTTATTTCCCGGTCATCCGCGAAACGCTTCCAGTCCCTTAATCTGCTGCCCATCCTTGAAGTTATCCACAGCCAGCCAGGCCTCGAAAGCCTTTTGCAGTTCGGGCCATTCGCTGTCGATGATCGAATACCAGGCGGTATCGCGGTTCACGTCTTTAGTCACCATATGCTGGCGAAAGAGCCCTTCGTAGCTGAAGCCGAAGCGATCTGCCGCACGCCGGGAGCGGGCGTTATTGGCGTTGCATTTCCACTCCAGTCGGCGGTTGCCCAGAGCAAAGGCTTCCCGGGCCAGCAAGTAGATGGCTTCTGTGCCTTTGGGGGTGCGTTGCATGCTGGCACCAAAGGTCACGTGGCCTATTTCAATACGGCCATGGGCGGCGACGATGGACATCAGGCTGATCACACCTTCGGTCATGCCTGTGGCCTGATCGACCACGCTGTAGAACCACGGGTCAGTGTCCTTGGCATGTCGCTCCAGCCAGGCATCGAAAGCCTCGCGTTCGTTGAACGGGCCGTAAGGCAGGTAATCCCAGAGCTTTGGATCGGAGTTCGGACCATTGAGCGCAAGCCACAGATCGTCGCCATGGCGTAGCGGGTCGAGTTTTTCCAGGCGAATGAAACGGCCTTCCAGCATCGTGCCGCCGGGAAGTGTTGCGGGTTGCCAGTGGAGCGGGATATCGGACATGAGCAGACTTCCTGCCTTAAAGGGCCTTGCGAAATTGAATGTAGCCGCCGCGTTCTGCGATGCGTTCGTAAAGCTGAATGGCCGTGGTGTTGGTTTCGTGGGTCAGCCAGTGAACCTTGTCGCAATCGTTGGCCTTGGCTGTAGCGTAGACATGTTCGATCAACCGCCTGCCGATGCCGGTACCGCGTTGTTCGGGGGCCACGATCAAGTCCTGTAGATAACAGGCATTCTTGATGCTCCAGTTGGAGCGATGGTAGATGAAGTTCACCATGCCCACTGCTTTGCCATCCAGCCAGGCCAATGCCGAGTGGGTGGTTTCGGCGGGGTCCAGGATGCGCTGCCAGGTGACATCACTGACGCCATCGGCCAGTTCGGTCTTGTAGAAGCGCAGATAGGCCTGCCACAACGGCAGCCATGCGCCGTGATCGTCGGCTGTTACGGGGCGGATTTGAACTGCGGTCATGACAATCTCCTTCAGCTCATCAAGCGAGCGATTTCCTGGTCTTTTGGATCATGGCTGGCAGCCAGGCCATCGCGTACCCCCTTAATATCCGGGGCGCTGCGGTTCTGGCTGAGTTTGCGTTTGCCCTGCAAGCGTTCGATGGGCAAGGCAAAGCCGACAATCGCGCCCAGCATCTTTTCGATGTACTCGGCCGGTGCATCATTGATGGACCAGGGCTGGGCACGACGGGATTCATGCTTGTCGGTGAGACGGCCGACCAGTTGGTGCAGGCGCTCGGGATCAGTGAAGACCTCGGCCTGGCCATAAGCGTGAACGGCCAGGTAATTCCAGGTCGGTACGACTTTTTCGTGCTCCGCCTTGCTCGGGTAAAAGGACGGGCTCACATAGGCATCGCCACCGGGGAATATCACCATGACCTCAGTCGGTTTTTCGAGTGCTCGCCATTGAGGATTGGCTTTGGCCAGGTGCCCGTAGAGCGTGCCGTTGGGGCCTTGTTCGCGGCTCAGTAACAGTGGCAGGTGCGTCGCCTGCAAGCCGTCTTCGTCCTGAGTGACGAGAATCGCCAGACGTGTCTGCTCCATCAAGTCCTGCAACTGCAGCGTGTCGTTCTCACTGAAGGCTTTGGGCGTGTACATGGCAATGTCCTTGGTTAATGGCTAAATCCTAGGCAAGCTATTGGTTCCTTGTAAGAGCCATTAACGATAGATTTCATAGGACCAATTCCATGCTTTCAGGCTCTCCCGCGTTTCCCTTGAACCTCGCCGGTATCGAACTGGACAGGCGCAGGGGCTTGAGTCGCCAGCTTTATCAGGTCTTGCGTCAGCGGATTCTCGATGGCGGCCTTGGCAGTGGCACGCGCCTGCCGGCCAGCCGTGACCTGGCCGAGTCGTTGTCGATTTCTCGCAACAGCGTGATGCGTGCCTACGACCAGCTTTACGCTGAAGGCTTCATTGAAGGGCGTATTGGTGACGGGACCTATGTCGCTCAGTTGCCTGATAAAACAGTGGTTGTTGAAAGTTCACCTGCGAAAAAATTATCCACTGAACTATCCACAGGCTTATCAACAAGGTTATACACATGTTTATCCACATTTCCCTCCGAAAATCTTCAAAATGCGCCGGATCAAGTTATCCACAGCCCAGCGATGGAGCTTCTGCAAAAGCATCATTTGAGTACCCCGATCAAGAGCGCGCCACGTGCATTCCGGGTGGGTGTGCCGGCGTTCGATCTCTTCCCTTTTGCCATATGGGGCAAGCTGAATGCAGCTTTCTGGCGCAAGCCGGACCTTCAACTGCTGGGCTATGGCGAGGCTGCCGGAGAGTGGCGACTTAGAGAGCTGATTGCCTTGTACCTGCGCTCGTCTCGCGGGTTGCATTGCTCGGCTGAACAAATAGTGATCACCAATGGCGCACAACAGGCCATAAGCCTTTGTGCACAGTTGCTGCTGGAGGCTGGCGACGGGGTTGCTGTGGAAAACCCTGGCTATCGTGCGGCGGGTCATGCCTTTGCTGTTGCGGGGGCGAGGTTGCAGGGTATTGCTGTGGATGAAGACGGCATGCGCTGTGCGGATCTGCAACAGATCGACTGCAAACTGGCTTACGTCACGCCCTCCCATCAATACCCGACCGGTGTGGTCATGAGCCTGGCTCGCCGGCTGGAACTGCTGGCCTGGGCAAAACAGACCCAGGGCTGGATTGTCGAAGACGACTACGATGGCGAGTACCGTTACAGCGGTTCGCCTTTGGCACCGCTGGCTGCGCTGGACGGGGACCGGGTTCTGTATGTCGGGACTTTCGGCAAGGTGGTTTTCCCGGCATTGCGCCTGGGGTATCTGGTCTTGCCCCAAAAGCTGGTCAAACCGTTTAGCCAGCGCCGGGGTGTGGACATGCGCCATTCCGAAGTCAGCACACAGGCGGTGATGGCGCAATTTATCGCCACCGGTCACTTTCAACGGCATATCCGCCGCATGCGCCGTGCAGCCTTGAGCCGTCGCAATGCATTGCTGGCGGGCTGGCCGGAGAATATTCCGGGCTGTGGAGCGATGCCTAAAGTCGTGGCTGGCCTGCATGTCACGGTCAGAGTGGACAGCCTCGCCCGTGAGCGGGAGTTGATCGAAAAGGCCGAGAGTGTCGGAGTCGAGATCACGGCATTGAGCAGTTATTGGCTGCCGGATTCCACCGAGCCTGTGGATAACCGTGCCGGGCTGGTTCTGGGGTTTGCAGGTGTGCCGGAGGACGCGATTGCCGATGCGCTGGAGAGATTGCGTCAGGTATGGCGCTAGGGTGTTTGGTTGGCTTTTCGCGAATGAGCGGAGCGCCGCCCGATTCGCTCCCACACGGCTTGCACGGAAATATTCCGGATTGGATAAAAACGAACCATCCGGGCCAATGGCATTCAAACCTTGCGCAGTGGTGGGAAATTTTTGCAGTCCCGCACGTTTATCGATGAGGTGATGCTTTGCAGCAGGCGATCATGGAGCGGTTCCGATTTCTGAGCAGAACATTTGGTTATGTAGGGTGGTCGCTATTCTGGCTGCTGATCTGGGACGTGATCGTCACGGTCGACTTCATGTTGTTCCTGGAGCGCAAGGTCACGCTGCCTTCCATGCCCCTGACCCTGCTGGGTTCGGCCTTGGTCGTACTGATCAGTTTTCGCAATTCCAGCGCCTATAACCGCTGGTGGGAAGCCCGGACTTTATGGGGGGCGCTGGTCAACAGCTCCCGCAGTTTCGCCCGCCAGGTATTGACGCTGATCGACGACGAAGACGGCATCAACCCGGTCAAGGCGCTGCTGCTGCGTCGACATGTGGCCTATGTGAAATCCCTGTCGGCGCATTTGAAGGGCGATATCACCAAGGCCGATGTGCAGGGGTTGCTTCCCCGCGAAGAGTTCGAGCGCCGTCAGGACACCAATAACTTCCCCAACGACCTGCTCAATGCCTCCGCAGCAATGATCGCCAAGGAGTACAAGTCCGGCCGCCTGGACAGCATCCGCCTCGCGCGCCTTGAATCGACAATGGTGGATATCTCCAACTGCCAGGGCGGCATGGAGCGTATTGCCAACACTCCGCTGCCTTATCCTTACGTGGCATTCCCCCGACTGTTCATTACCCTGTTCTGTGTGATCGTCCCCATCGGACTGGTTGAAACCCTGGGCTGGTTCACGCCATTGGCGTCCACCGTGGTGGGCTTCATGCTGCTGGCCATTGAAAAAATCGGCACCGACCTGCAAAGCCCGTTTCGCGCCAGCGAACACGAAATCCAGATGACCGCACTGTGCGAGAACATCGAGCGGAATCTGGATTCGATGCTTCGCGATGCCGAGGTGGGAAGTCAGGAGGGCACTTCAGCAGCAGGAATAAACAAGAGCTTTTCCGTAACCAATTGAAAGCACCCTTTGTCAGTTCTATCAGGTTACAGGCGCTCGCAGCGGGCCTACTCTGGCGATAACTTCCTTCTTCCCGAGGAGTATCGCCATGAAGCTTTTGACGCTTGGTGCGCTTTCAATCCTGCTGGTGGTGGCACAGGCCGCCAGTGCCGATGATGTGCGCGGTAATACCCCTCAGGGCACGCGCAACGACGGCAACGATGAAATCGTGTTGCAAGGGTTTCACTGGAACTCCAGTCGTTCAAGCCCTGGCAGTTGGTACAGCACGTTGAAAACCATGGCCCCGCAGATTCGGGCTGACGGTTTTACCTCGGTCTGGATGCCTGTGCCCTGGCGTGACACTTCGCGCTGGAGCGATCCGGGGACCGGTGCTTCAGGGGGTGGCGAGGGGTATTTCTGGCAGGACTTCGACAAGAACAGTGCTTATGGCAGCGATGCCGAACTCCGGCAAGCGATCGATGCCTTGAGCGCCGCCCATGTCAAAGTGATCTATGACGTGGTGCCCAATCATATGGACCGCCAGCATGTCGGGCCTGCGCTCAAGGAATCCTTGAGTGACAAGACGGATTGGCGTGATGGCTGCGCCCAGTGTGACGATGGCGATCCGTTCATGGGCGGTGATGCCGATCTCAATACGCAAAAGCCTGAAGTGTTCAACCTCTTCAAGAACGAGTTCCTGAACCTGCGCGATCACTATTCCGCCGACGGCCTGCGTTTCGATTTTGTAAAAGGCTACAGCGCGACGACGGTGGATAACTGGATGAAGGCCTTCGGCGATCAGCATTTCTGTGTCGGCGAACTCTGGAAAGCGCCGAACGAGTATCCCGCCAACGACTGGCGACATAACGCCACTTGGCAGGATGGTCTGAAAGTCTGGTCCGATCAGTCGCATTGCACGGTATTCGACTTCGCGCTCAAAGAGCGTATGCAGAATGCCGGGCTCGCCGAATGGCGATATGGCCTCAACGGTAATCCCGATCCTGCATGGCGTGCCGCTGCCATGACCTTTGTGGATAACCACGACACCGGTTATTCGCCGGGAGCCAACGGCGGTCAGCATCACTGGTCATTACCTGAAAATCTTCGCGACCAGGCCTACGCCTATATTCTCAGCAGCCCCGGAACGCCAACGGTGTATTGGCCGGACATGTATGACTGGCCGCGTGGCCAACTGCTGCGCCAGTTGATAGAGATACGCCGCACGGCGGGTATCAAGGCCGATTCCGCGATCAGCTTTATGGACAACTATTCAGGGTTGGTGGCCGAAGTGACAGGCTCGCACCAGATGCTGCTGGTAGCGCTGGGCTCCAACTTCAAGAGCGAGAGTGTGCCGGGCAGTTTCAGCCAGGCATTGGTGGCGGGCGACAACGGTGCCATACGAATCTGGCGGGCCAAAGGGGTCGATGTGCAGTTTCGTTGCGACAAGGGCGAAACCCAGGTGGGCGAGGGCGTTTATGTCGTGGGGGCGGGCTTCGAGCTGGGTGAGTGGAACCCGGCACGGGCGGTGCGCCTGAGTGATGTGAGCCAGTATCCCGTCTGGAAAGGGCAGATCCGGCTTGCCGACAATACCCGCTATGAATGGAAATGCATCGTGCGCAGCGAGGCTGACCCGAACAAGGTCATCAAGTGGCAGGAAGGAGGGAATACAGTGTTTGTTGCAAATGAAAAAGGTAGCAGTGCTGCTACCTTTTAGATGCTGCTACTAGGTTCTGTTGTGGTGACGAGCTGCTTAACGCAGCTCTCCACACAGATCCAGCTCCACCAGACGCCGGACTTCTTCAATCTTCAAACCAGCACCCAGCAGCGCATGCAGTTTGCCAAGCGCTGCTTCGCGGGTCATGCCGCCACCGGAAAGAACGCCCACGCCGCGCAGGCGGCTGCCTGCTTCGTAGACGTCCAGTTCGACACCGCCTTCATGGCATTGAGTGATCGCAACCACGCAAATGCCCTGTTGTTGTGCTCGCTCCAGGCTGGCAAGGAACGCCGGATTATCGCTCGGGCCGGTGCCGCTGCCGTAGCATTCAAGCACCAGACCTTTGATGCCGCTGTCGATCAGGCCATCGATCTGCGCTGCCCCGATACCGGGAAACAGTGGCAATGCCGCGACATTTGCCAGCGTCTTGGGCTGGCGATAATCCAGCGCCTCAGGCAATGACGAGGCAGCCTGGCCGCCACGCGAGCGTTGCAGCGGTGCGAACGGATGACGACCGAAGCTGCGGATTTTCGCGCAGCGGGTCGGTGCCAGCAGTTCGCCGTGGAAGTACAGGTGAACACCCGATGCCAGACCAGAGCCCAAGGCAAGCAAGGCACCGTTGACGTTTTCCCAGGCATCGCTGTCCGGCACACCGGCTGGCAGCATGGAGCCGGTGAACACCACTGGCGCATTGAGTCCCAGCAACTGGAAGCTCGTTGCGGCAGCGCTGTAGGCCAGTGTGTCGGTGCCATGCAGCACCAGCACTGAGTCACAGCCATCCACATCCACGGCTTCGATCACCGCTTCGCGCAGGCGTAACCAGTAATCGGGCGTCATGTTGGCGCTGTCGATCAGAGGTGACATCTCGCGAAAACGCCACTGCGGCACGACCAGTCCAGGAAGGTCGGCCAGTTGCCCGGCCATCCTTGCCTCGAAACCGGACGCTGGAGCCAGGCCATTGGCGCTGGCTTGCATGCCGATGGTGCCGCCGGTGTAAAGAACCATCACTCGCTGAGCGGGTCGGGGTGCATCATGAGCCATGGTTCTCTCCTGCGGCATTTCGGTGGTTAGTGAGCTTGTGAAGCAGGTTTGCCTGCCGCTTCAGCACCAGTCTGAGGCTGTTGAGTCGGGTTGGCTGGCCATGCGTTGCGGTCCAGATCCAGATCCGGGAACTTGCTGGAGTCGAAGACCGGCGTCTTGATGCCTGCCTTACGCTGCTCATCGTAGTCACGCAGGATGCGCATGGCGACCTTGAACAGCAGGGCCAGGGCGATCAGGTTGACGAAGGCCAGCAGGGTCATGGCGATGTCGGCGAAGGCAAACACCGTCTTGAGGTCAACCACTGCGCCCCAGAAGATCAGAGCCAGAACTACGATGCGGAAGCCGACGATGGCCTGGATCTTCTCGCCTACCAGGAAGCGCAGGCTGTTTTCGCCCAGGTAGTAGTTGTAGAGGATCGAGGTGAATACGAACAGTGCCAGCGCAACGCTGATGAAGATCCGGCCCCAGTCGCCCACTACGGCTGCCAGAGAGTTCTGCGCCAGAACGATACCGTTGCCGCTGTAGCCTACGTCATAGATACCGGACAGCAGGATCAGCAAGGCGGTGCAGGTGCAGATCAGGAAGGTGTCGAGGAATACGCTGAACGCCTGAACCACGCCTTGGGAAACCGGGTGGTCGACCTGAGCGACGGCTGCAACGTTCGGGGCGCTACCCAGACCGGCTTCGTTGGCGAAAACGCCACGTTTCACGCCCATCACGATTGCGCTGCCGATCAGGCCGCCAAACACCGGGTCAAGACCGAAGGCGCTTTTGACGATGGTCAGCAGCATGCCTGGAACGTGTTCGATCTGAATGGCGATGACATAGATGGTGACCGCGATGTAGGCCAGGGTCTTGACCGGTACCAGCAGGTCGGAAATGGCCGCGATACGCTTGATGCCACCGATGAACGCCA
Organism: Pseudomonas sp. Irchel 3A18; assembly: GCF_900187465.1. Taxonomy (NCBI): domain Bacteria; kingdom Pseudomonadati; phylum Pseudomonadota; class Gammaproteobacteria; order Pseudomonadales; family Pseudomonadaceae; genus Pseudomonas; species Pseudomonas sp. Irchel 3A18. The sequence goes on along the minus strand of NZ_FYDI01000009.1, from coordinate 45,623 downwards.
GGCCCAGCAGGACGACCAGACAGATACCGGTGGTCGTGTGGTCGACGCCGAAAGCGCTATTGAGCGAGTCGGTCACGGCATGGGATTGCAGGCCGTTGAAGGAAAGACCGAAGGTCATGATCAGTAATACTGCCATGACCATGCCCAGCCAGCGCTTGCCCAGGCCGTGCTGGATGTAGAACGATGGACCGCCGCGGAACTGGCCTTCGGAGTCCTTGCGTTTGTAGAGCTGAGCGAGAGAACACTCGATGAAGCTGCTGGACATGCCGACCAGTGCGGTCACCCACATCCAGAATACGGCACCTGGGCCGCCCAGTGTCACGGCAAGGCCGACACCTGCGATGTTGCCTGCTCCGACGCGACCTGCAAGGCTGAGCATCAGTGCCTGGAACGAACTCAGTTGCCCCGAGCTGCTACGCAAGCTGTCGCGAAAAACCGCGAACATGTGAAAGAAGTGACGAAACTGAACGAAACGCGAGCGGATCGTGAAGTAACCACCAAGGCCTACGATAAGGACGATGAGGACCTTTCCCGAGAGGAAGTCGTTAATCATTTCCAACATTTTTGTTATTCCTCGCTACTTTTGAGGGGGCGCACTATACCGGTGCAAAGTTTTTACGTCTGTAGCCGCTTTGTTGTGTAACTGAATCTTCATTTGCGGTGCGAAACGAATGTTTTTGCCAGGACGTCAGCAAAAACGGGCTTTTCAGGTGCTTGATGCCCTCCTTTGGGTCGTCAGCAAGCAGGCAAAAAAAAGGGTCTGGAGAATCACTCCCAGACCCCCAAAAGGTGAGGGGTGTCTAGGCCCTCAACCTGGTGAGCATGTTGCGAAAAGCATTTTCGGTCAGGCCTTCAGGGGAGCGAGGCGCGGAGCGATCATGTTCTCCGGACGCAGGATGTCATCGAGCATCGCGTCGTCGAGCAAGCCTTCTTCGCGGACCAGTTCCAGTACACCGCGGCCACTTTCCAGGGCAATGCGGGCGATACGGGTCGAGTTTTCGTAACCGATGTAAGGGTTCAGGGCGGTGACCAGACCGATCGAGTGCTCGACCAGTTCACGGCAGCGCTGTTCGTTTGCAGTGATGCCGACGATGCAGTGTTCGCGCAGCATGTCCATGGCGCGTTGCAGCAGGCGGATCGAATCGAAAATCTTGTAGGCGATCAGCGGCTCCATCACGTTGAGCTGCAACTGGCCGCCTTCGGCTGCCATGGTCAGGGCCAGGTCGTTGCCGATGATTTCAAAGGCTACCTGGTTGACGGCTTCCGGAATGACCGGGTTGACCTTGCCTGGCATGATCGAGCTGCCTGGCTGACGCGCTGGCAGGTTGATTTCGTTGATGCCGGTGCGTGGACCGCTGGACAGCAGGCGCAGGTCGTTGCAGATCTTCGAGAGTTTGACGGCGGTACGCTTGAGCATGCCGGAGAACAGCACGAAAGCGCCCATGTCGGACGTCGCTTCGATCAGGTCGGCGGCTGGAACCAGCGGATGGCCGCTGATGATTGCCAGACGCTCTACTGCCAGCTTCTGATAGCCCGGGTCGGCGTTGATGCCCGTACCGATTGCGGTACCGCCCAGGTTCACTTCGGTCAGCAGCTCTGGAGCCAGAGTGCGCAGGCGGTTCAGGTCTTCGGTCAAGGTGGTGGCGAAGGCGCGGAATTCCTGACCCAGGGTCATTGGAACCGCGTCCTGCAACTGGGTACGGCCCATTTTCAGAACGTGGTTGAATTCTTCGCCCTTGGCTGCGAAAGACTGGATCAGGCTTTCGAGGCTTGCGAGCATGGCGTCATGACCCAACAGCAGGCCCAGACGGATTGCCGTCGGGTAGGCGTCGTTGGTCGACTGAGCCATGTTTACGTCGTTGTTCGGGTGCAGATGCTTGTATTCGCCTTTCTCGAAGCCCATGGCTTCAAGCGCGATGTTGGCGATGACTTCGTTGGCATTCATGTTGGTTGAAGTGCCAGCGCCGCCCTGAATCATGTCGACCACGAACTGGTCGTGGAAGTCGCCGCGGATCAAACGTGCGCAAGCTTCGCTGATGGCTGCGTACTTGGCATCGTTGAGGTGGCCCAGAGCATGGTTTGCATCAGCTGCCGCCTGCTTGACCATCGCCAGTCCAACGACCAGTTTCGGGTAATGCGAAAGTGGTACACCGGAGAGGTGGAAGTTATTCACTGCTCGCAGGGTCTGGATACCGTAGTAAGCGTGAGCAGGTACTTCGAGAACACCAAGCAGGTCTTTTTCGATGCGCAGTGATGCAGGCGAGGACATGATAGAGATTATCTCAAATAAGGCACAACAATGCCGGAACGCCGCGAATGTTGGGGTTTGAGCTGGAAGTTGACCAATGCTGTTAAACGCTGCCCTATGCAATAACGGCATAATGCACATGTGACGTGGGTTTCTCTTTGTTCGTAAACAGGACAAAATGTCGCACTTGTATTTGTTTTTGTCGCAGAGGCGACGTTATCTGGCAAATTGCGCGGCAGAATGAATGGGCGTGTGCAAAGTGAATGTCCCGGTTAAAGGGGGCATGTCCTGTCTGGACGTTGCGCAGTGCGAGCGGATTTATCCGCGAGACGTCATTGAAGGCGAGCATCTTCTTCGTGTAGGCGGGCCTCTCGCGAATAAATTCGCTCCTACCGAATGTCTTTCATTCATGCCCCGAATGTCCGGGAGGACGTGATGAACCTGGAAAGCAAATGGCTGGAAGATTTCAGTGCCCTGGCTGCCACCCGCAGTTTTTCCCAGGCGGCCGAGCGTCGTTTCGTGACGCAGCCAGCCTTCAGCCGCCGCATCCGCAGTCTGGAGTCGGCCCTTGGGCTGACGCTGGTCAACCGCTCTCGGACCCCCATTGAACTGACGGCTGCCGGACAGTTGTTTCTGGTGACGGCGCGCACGGTCGTCGAGCAGTTGGGTGAAGTGGTGCGTCACCTGCATCATCTGGAAGGCGGGCAAGGTGAGGTTATTCAGGTAGCGGCTGCGCACTCCCTGGCGCTCGGTTTTTTTCCCCGCTGGATCGCCCAGTTGCGTAACGATGGCTTGAACATCGCGACCCGGCTGGTGGCGACCAACGTGGGCGACGCGGTGCATGCATTGCGCGAAGGCGGCTGCGACCTGATGCTTGCGTTCTATGATCCGGATGCTGCCTTGCAGATGGACGCGGAGATATTCCCTTCGCTGCATCTGGGCCACACCGAAATGCTGCCGGTCTGTGCTGCCGATGCCAATGGCCAGCCACTGTTCGATCTGGAGAATGAACAGAGTGTGCCGCTGCTGGCCTACAGCGCGGGGGCTTTTCTCGGGCGTTCGGTGAATCTGTTGCTGCGTCAGCGCAACCTGCGTTTCACCACGGTTTATGAAACGGCAATGGCCGACAGCCTCAAAGGCATGGCGCTTGAAGGGTTGGGGATTGCCTGGGTGCCGCATTTGAGCGTGCGGGCCGAGCTTGAGCGTGGCGAACTGGTCGTCTGTGGCGGGCCGCACTGGCACGTCCCGCTGGAAATCCGCCTGTATCGCTGCGCCCTGGTGCGCAAGGCCAATGTCCGGTTGCTGTGGCGCAAGCTGGAGGGCGGCGCTGCACAATAACGCGTAGCGCCTGTTGAGTTTGCAGACGGGTTTACGGGAATTGATTCAAATGTTCGGCGATGATCTTTTTGTTCTTGTCGCTGTAGACATAACAATTGGATCTTATCTTTTCCCGAGTGGGCGTTATGTTGGTTTCACACCACCAGCCACCTCGGAATAACACTTCCGAGTGCTCATGAGTGCCGCCCAGCATATGACCTATTTCATGGGCTGCCGCGGCATACGTCTGCATGGAGGCTATCGCCGTATAATGCTTCTCGCGGGTATAACCCAGGATTTTTTTGTTGACGGGGTGGCGAGTCAACAGCAGGTATTTGGTTGTTCCGTTTCGGGGAAGATTGTTCTCCTGAATATACTGGTCCACGAGATGATCCCATTCCTGTTTGCCTCTTTTCAGGTCAGTGGTCTTGTAGGCGAAGCCGCTCAGCGTTGACTTTTTCTCGATGATATCGAGATAGACCCTGCGACCTGTAAAGCTTTCGAGGTCCTTGATCATCCATGAAAAGTAATCACGCTTCAGGTCGGTCCGTTCAAAAGCAGGTATGTCGTCATGCAGAAATACATACAGGAACAGCGGGCGTTTTTCCTTTACCTCGTTGGCGTAGGCCGGCGGGAAGTTCAACAGCAGCACTGCACCGAGCAGGACCGCGAGTCTTTTGAAATTCATTTTCATATAAGTTAATCCATTAACAGAGTTGCAGTGTTTATTTGAACGACTCATGCCGTTCATCGGGTGGGTGAGATCAAGAGGTAACAGGAAGTTTTGAGAGGTTGTCAGTTGGCCTTTACTTCGTGAGAAGTAGTGGAGGGTGGACGCAGCCTGTAGGAATTTCTCAGGCTGTGTGAAAACTGCTGCGCTCGGTCATGCTGCGTTTTCACATGGTCTGTTCTGCTGCGGATTTGTCATTCACGGGGCTGCTTTACGGGCTGTCGGCAAGGTCCTTGTGCAGATGGTCGTCAGGGGGGCTGTCATCCTTGCGCTTTGAGGTATACTGCGCGGCCTTTGGCCGGTTGAATCGGCCATTATTCGTACAACAAGCCACGCCGGTCCTCCCGCGTGGCTTGTTGTTTTTTGACGCGCCTGCGGGCGCCCGATGAGAGGCACGACGATGAGCGCACTGGTTGGCGTGATCATGGGCTCCAAGTCCGATTGGTCCACCCTTAGCCACACCGCCGATATGCTGGAAAAGCTCGGCATCCCGTATGAAGTCAAAGTGGTGTCTGCCCACCGGACGCCGGATCTGCTTTTTCAGTACGCTGAAGAAGCCGAAGGCCGTGGTATCGAAGTGATCATCGCCGGTGCTGGCGGTGCTGCTCACTTACCGGGCATGTGTGCTGCCAAGACACACTTGCCGGTGCTGGGCGTTCCGGTTCAGTCATCGATGCTGTCGGGCGTCGATTCCCTGCTGTCCATCGTGCAGATGCCTGCAGGCATTCCTGTGGCGACCCTGGCCATCGGCAAGGCAGGCGCGATCAACGCCGCCCTGTTGTCCGCCAGTATCCTGGGCGCCAAGCATCCTCAATTCCATGCAGTGCTGAAGAAATTCCGCACTGAGCAGACAGACAGCGTGCTGGACAATCCAGACCCGCGCCACGCCTGAGGTTTTTCCATGAAGATCGGTGTAATCGGTGGCGGCCAGCTGGGCCGCATGTTGGCTTTGGCAGGTACGCCGCTGGGTATGAACTTCGCCTTTCTCGACCCCGCACCGGATGCTTGCGCTGCTGCGCTGGGTGAGCATCTGCGTGCCGATTACGGCGATCTGGATCACCTGCGTCAGTTGGCCGATGAAGTCGATCTGGTGACGTTCGAGTTTGAAAGCGTGCCAGCCGAAACCGTGGCGTTCCTGTCACAGTTCGTGCCGGTCTATCCGAGCGCCGACGCCTTGCGCATCGCTCGCGATCGCTGGTTCGAGAAAAGCATGTTCAAGGACTTGGGCATCCCGACGCCTGCGTTCGCGGATATCCAGTCGCAGTCGGACCTGGACGCTGCTGTCGCCAGCATCGGCCTGCCTGCCGTGCTGAAAACCCGCACCCTGGGTTACGACGGCAAGGGCCAGAAAGTCCTGCGCACGGCTGCCGATGTGGTCAATACCTTTGCCGAGCTGGGCAGCGTGCCTTGCCTGCTGGAAGGTTTCGTACCTTTCACCGGTGAGGTTTCGTTGATTGCCGTGCGTGCCCGCGATGGTGAAACACGCTTCTATCCGCTGGTACACAACACTCACGAGAACGGCATCCTGCGCATTTCCATCGCCAGTACCGATCACCCGTTGCAGGCGCTGGCCGAAGATTACGTCGGTCGGGTTCTGAAGCAACTGGATTACGTGGGTGTGCTGGCCTTCGAATTCTTTGAAGTCGATGGCGGCCTGAAAGCCAACGAAATCGCGCCGCGTGTCCACAACTCCGGACACTGGACCACCGAAGGTGCCGAGTGCAGCCAGTTCGAGAACCACCTGCGGGCGGTTGCCGGTCTGCCACTGGGCTCCACGGCCAAGGTCGGTGAGAGCGCCATGCTGAACTTCATCGGTGAAGTGCCAGCCGTGGACAAGGTCATCGCCATCGATGACTGCCATCTGCATCACTACGGCAAAGCCTTCAAGGCCGGTCGCAAGGTTGGCCATGCCACCGTGCGCAGCGCTGATCGTGCGACCCTGGACCGTCAGGTCAAGCAGGTCGAGGCACTGATTCAAAACTGATTGCCTGCTGATTCCAGGTCCTTTGTTTTCAAAGGGCCTGGAACCAATCCTCTCTCCGTGTTCTCAGATAGCAGTAAGCCAACGCTGCCATCAGGCCTTGGCGTGTTCAACACAGACAGGGGAAATACATGGGCATTATCGGAACCATCTTTATCGGCTTGATCGTTGGCCTGCTGGCACGCTTTCTCAAGCCAGGCGATGACAGCATGGGCTGGATCATGACCATTCTGCTGGGCATTGGCGGTTCTCTGGCTGCGACCTATGGCGGTCAGGCGCTGGGCATCTATCAGGCGGGTGAGGGCGCAGGTTTCCTGGGCGCGCTGGTCGGTGCAATCATCCTGTTGTTTATCTTCGGCATGATTAAAAAGAAGAGCTGATTTTTCATCTGGCCCTCTGTGCGCAGAGGGCTAGAATGCGCGGCAGTATTTTCCACTTTGCCGAGCTTTATGATGCGTCGTTTTCTATTGATGACCCTGCTACTGGTATCCGGGCTTGTGCATGCCGAGATTCCCGAGACCGACTGGCTTGAACTCATGCCCAAGTCGGACCAGAAAGCCCTCGAAGCCATGCCCGAGATCGACCACAACTCCCCGGAAGCCATGGGGACCTTCGACAGCAAGGGTGGTTTGAAGCAGAGCAAAGGGCTGCCCGCCGTCATGTATTCGACCAAGACTGTGGCCGACATGAATGGCAAGACGATCCGCCTCGGCGGTTATCCGGTGCCGCTGGAAACCGATGCCAAGGGCCATAGCACTTTATTCTTTCTCGTCCCTTATCCGGGCGCTTGCATTCACGTGCCGCCACCGCCTCCAAACCAACTGGTGCTGGTTCGTTACCCCAAAGGCCTGAAACTGGATGATATCTACACACCTTTGTGGGTAGTGGGTACGCTGAAAGTTGAGAAGGTCAGTAACGATCTGGCCGATGCGGCCTATGCGATGGATGCTTCAAAGGTCCGCGTCGTGGTCGACTCGGACCTTTGATAGCCGGGTTTAGAGCGCTTCACTCCAGATACTGATCCCCAGGACATGCATGTCCTGCGGGGCCAGGGTCACGACATCGTCCAGCACGTTGGCGGTTTCGACGCAGACCATGCGCTGCCAGCCCTCGGGCTTCATGTCGGCGAGCTTGCTGGTTTTTTCGATCCACGGGTTCCACAGGACAGCGGATTTCGAGCCGCTGGTCTGGATGTGAACCCGGCGCTTCCACTCTGGATCGACGATGCTGAGCAATGGCGGCGTATCTTTGTAGATACGGTCGGTTTCGCCGACGAACGTCAGGTCGCCGCTCTGCTGGCGTTCTTCCCAGTTTTCCAGGGTTTCGATATAGCGCAGGCCATCGAGGCCTTCGATGTGGATCTGGTGAATATCGCTGATTGCGAAGTAAGTGTGCAGCGCCTGGCTGAAGCTTACGGTTTCGCTTCCGTTGTTGTAGCTGACCAGGCTGACATTGAGTGCATGGTCCAGGCGGATGCTGAGTTTCAGGGCAACGTTGTGTGGCCAGCCTGGTAAATGGCCTTCAGCCTGCGGCAGGACGAACTCCACCAGCAGCGCATCGCCATCTTCTCCAATCCCCAGCAGTTCCCAGTCCAGCGTGCGGACTTCCCCATGGGCTTTGGCGGGCTCGCTGCTCTGGCGCATCGCCTGCACGCTTTGCGGGTTGCGCTCCAGGCTGCCGAACCATGGCCAGCAAACCGGGATGCCGGCACGAATCGGCTTGCCTTGCTTGAACAGCGCACCGTCGTTCAGCCAGATCAGAGGCTCCTGGCCTGCGACCTGATAACTGAGGATATGCGCGCCTTGCTGGGCAACCAGCAGCTCTGCATCGCCATGACGGATACGCCAGCAATTCAGCTCGTCGTATTTTACGGATTCAACCTGCGGTGTTGGCATGCGAAGTTCTCACTCAAGGACCGTGACATGAATAGACGCTTTCAAGGTCGAGGAGTTTAGCCTTAACCGGCCAGTCTCTGCCCGAACGGCCATTTACCGCCGTGCCGGGACCGAACGTGTCCGGCCACTGCTGTCGATGGCCACGAAGACGAACACGGCTTCGGTGACCTTGCGCCATTCGCTGCTCAACGGGTCGTCGCTCCAGACTTCGACCATCATCTTGATCGAGGTACGGCCGACTTCCAGGGTCCGTGTATAGAAGGAAAGCTGTTCGCCAACGGCCACCGGAACCAGGAATGCCATGCGGTCGATCGCAACGGTCGCGACACGTCCGCCCGCGATCTTGCTGGCCATTGCGGTGCCTGCCAGGTCCATCTGTGACACCAGCCAACCGCCAAAGATATCGCCGAAACCATTGGTCTCACGGGGCAGGGCCGTAATTTGCAAGGCCAGGTCGCCTTGTGGGGTTGGATCTTCTTGTTCGAGCTCAATCATGCCTAGGGTGCCTCTGACCCATGACTCTCATTGTTTTCTACCGCGGTTGACAGGTGCCATTCAAAACTACGTCGATGAACATTGTGCGTTCAGCCGACCTATGGCTCCAAAAGGGAAACTCTGCGAAAGCCGCTGGCTAAAGAGGTTTTTGCGCAGTTTCCCGATGCGCGTGACGGTCTGCGAGTATATCGGGCGTTGCGTCACAGCACGACCATTGGGCTTTCTTTTTACCGAGCGCCGCTTCTGCTAGGTGTTTTTTGAAACAATTTGCTATCTTGCCTGACCTCTACAGGTGACAAGACTGCCTGTACACGCAATTTTGGTGCCTATCTGCACAATTGCCCCGGACAATCGCTTCTGCACGCCACCCCGTCGCAGCCAGCGTAGCTGTCGTTCGCTCATTCAAAGAAAAGCCCAAAGAGAAGCCTTGTCATGTCATCCGTACCTTTAGATTCCGCGAAGTCCGCGCGGCCTTTGACCCGCAGCGATTACAAAACCCTGTCGCTTTCAGCCCTGGGTGGGGCGCTGGAGTTTTACGACTTCATCATTTTCGTCTTCTTCGCGGCGGTGGTCGGGAAGCTGTTCTTCCCGGCGGACATGCCCGACTGGCTGCGCATGATGCAGACCTTCGGCATTTTTGCTGCCGGTTATCTGGCAAGACCGCTGGGCGGCATCATCATGGCGCACTTCGGTGACCTGCTGGGCCGCAAGAAAATGTTCACCCTGAGCATTTTCATGATGGCCGTGCCGACCCTGATCATGGGTCTGCTGCCAACCTACGCCCAGATCGGCATGTGGGCGCCGATCCTGCTGCTGTTGATGCGCGTCATTCAGGGCGCAGCCATCGGCGGTGAAGTGCCGGGCGCCTGGGTATTCGTGTCCGAGCACGTTCCGGCCCGTTATGTCGGTTATGCCTGTGGCACGCTGACGGCCGGTCTGACGGCGGGGATCCTGATCGGTTCGCTGGTCGCTACCGTGATCAACAGCATCTATACGCCGGTCGAGGTTTCCGACTACGCATGGCGCATCCCTTTCCTGCTGGGCGGTGTGTTCGGCCTGATGTCGGTCTACCTGCGTCGTCTACTGCACGAAACCCCAGTGTTTGCCGAACTGCAACAGCGCAAGGCGCTGGCCGAAGAACTGCCGCTCAAAGGCGTACTGCGTGATCATCGCGGTGCCGTGGTGCTGTCGATGCTGCTGACCTGGCTGCTGTCGGCCGGGATTATCGTCGTTATTCTGATGACACCGACCCTGCTGCAGACCAAGTATGAATTCCCGGCAGCCACTGCCTTGAAGGCCAACAGCCTGGCAATCGTTCTCCTGAGTCTGGGTTGCATCGGTGCGGGTGCGCTGGCGGATCGTATCGGCGCGGGCCTGGTATTGCTGCTGGGCAGCGCGGGTCTGTTGATCAGCTCCTGGACTTTCTACCATGTGCTGGCCGCGCATCCGGACTGGCTGTTCCCGCTGTATGCCGTGACCGGTCTGTTCGTCGGCACCATCGGCGCCGTGCCGTACGTGATGGTCAAGGCGTTCCCGCCTGTGGTGCGTTTCTCGGGGCTTTCGTTCTCCTACAACGTGGCGTATGCCATCTTCGGCGGCCTGACCCCGATGGTCGTGACCCTCATGCTCAAGACCAGCCCGATGGCTCCGGCCTGGTACGTGGCGGCGTTGAGTGGCCTGGGTATGGCGCTGGGTCTGTATCTGCTCTCCAAGAAGCGCTGATAGCCTCTCGCTGAAGCATTTTGTCTTGGATAAAGGCCGTCATCCCGAAAGGGGGACGGCCTTTTCATCTTATTGTCACAATCAATTCATAGAGTATTCATACGACCCTCCAATGAAGGCAGGTCGCAGATCCTCTACATACCCTGCAGGAGCGCAAGGCATGACATTCAAGAGCTGGATGACCGCACTGACATTTGCTGCCGCCGCAGTTGCGACAGCCAATTCCTTCGCTGCTGTTGACCCTGCGATCAAGCCTTACGCAAAAACCACGGGTGTATCCGGAAACCTCTCCAGTGTGGGTTCCGATACCTTGGCAAACCTGATGACCCTGTGGGCCGAGGCCTACAAGAAAGAATACCCAAGCGTGAACATCCAGATTCAGGCCGCCGGCTCGTCCACTGCGCCGCCAGCCCTGACGGAAGGCACTGCCAACCTCGGGCCGATGAGCCGCAAGATGAAGGACGGCGAGCTGTCGGCGTTCGAGTTGAAGCACGGCTACAAACCGACCGCCATCCCGGTCGCCGTGGATGCCTTGGCCGTGTTCGTTCATAAGGACAACCCGATCAAGGGCCTGACCATGCAGCAAGTGGACGCGATTTTTTCCGTGACCCGCCTGTGCGGTGCCAAGGCCGATGCGAAGACCTGGGGCGAGGTCGGCGTGACCGGCGACCTGGCGAGCAAGCCGATCCAGTTGTTTGGCCGTAACTCGGTGTCCGGCACCTATGGCTACTTCAAGGAAGAGGCGCTGTGCAAAGGTGACTTCAAGGCCAACGTCAACGAGCAGCCGGGGTCCGCTTCGGTGGTCAGCGCCATCAGCAGTTCGCTGAACGGCATCGGTTACTCGGGTATCGGCTACAAGACTTCCAGCGTCAAGACTGTACCGCTGGCCAAGAAGGAAGGCTCAGCGTTCGTCGAGGACAATGAAGCCAACGCCTTGAACGGTACTTATCCGTTGTCGCGTTTCCTCTACGTGTATGTGAACAAGGCGCCAAACAAGCCTCTGGCGCCGCTGGAAGCCGAATTTCTGAAACTGGTGCTGTCCAGACAGGGCCAGGAAGTGGTGATGAAGGACGGCTACATTCCGTTGCCGTCCCGCGTGGTGGAAAAGGCATTGGCCGATCTGGGCCTGCAAGGTACCTCGGGTGTCGCTTCGAAATAACAGCAGCATGAGGGGAGGCTGAAGGATTGGCCTCGCAAGCACTTGAACAGTCCGCTGCCGGTTTTCCTGGGCGGCGGGCTTTTTTGCGTCACCTTACTGTAATGTTTTTGTCATATAAGGCCGTTACGGTGTGCGCGCATGAATGATCTGGCTAAATCGAGAATGAATCAGAGTTCACCTCCAGCGCGCATTGATTTCAATACGCCCGAGATGCTGCGCAAGCGCCGCGTTCGTGCTTTCAAGGACCGCCTGACCCGCTGGTATGTCGCCGTGGGTGGTCTTGCCGTGCTGGCCGCTATCACGCTGATCTTTTTCTACCTCGCCTATGTCGTCGCGCCGTTGTTCAAGGGGGCCAGCCTGAGCGTCAAGACGCCGCTGAACGCTACCTGGATGCAGGACGCGGGCAAGCCGCTGATGATTAGCATCGAAGAGCAGAACCAGATCGGCATGCGGGTTTCCGACAAGGGCGAAGTGATCTTCTTTGATATCAGGGAAGGCAGCGAACTGCAGCGCATCAGCCTGCCGCTGCCAGCCGGTGTGAGCGTTGCGTCCATCGGCAAGGACCAGCCCGGCGCGCCGCTGATTGCTCTGGGTCTGTCCAATGGTCAGGTGCTGATCTTCAAGCATGCTTACCAGACGACATATCCGGACAACAAGAAAACCATCACGCCGAGCATTGCCTGGCCTTACGGCGAGACGCCGCTGGTGCTGGACGATCAGGGCCGGCCGGTGGAGTACGTTACCGTCAGCGCCAGTGGCGACAATCTCAAGGTTGCAGGTTCAACCGGCACCCAGTTGCACGTTCTGGCCCTGGAGCAGACCGAGAACATGATGACGGGCGAGATGACCCGCGAGCAGAGCCGTATCGATCTGCCGCAGATGTCCGCTGCCGTCAAAGCCATCTATATCGATCCTCGCCAGCAATGGCTGTATGTGATCAACGGTCGTGCCCAGGCCGACGTGTTCAGCCTGCGGGATCGCACCCTCAATGGTCGTTACAAGCTACTGGAAGACGGTAACGCGGAAATCACCGCCAGCGCTCAACTGGTGGGCGGCATTTCACTGATCATCGGTAACTCCAAGGGCAGCATGAGCCAGTGGTTCATGGCCCGTGACACCGATGGCGAACAACGCTTCATGCGCGTTCGCGACTTCAAGATGAGCCACGCACCGATCGTGCAGATCAGGGCCGAGCAGCGTCGCAAGGGTTTCATCGCGCTCGATGCTTCGGGCAAGCTGGGCGTATTTCACAGCACGGCCCATCGCACCTTGCTGGTCGATCAGGTGGTGGAAGGCTCGGGCATTCTGGCGTTGTCGCCACGGGCCAACCAGATTCTGGTCGAGAGTTCAGGCCTGCTGCTCCCCATGACGCTGGATAACCCGCACCCGGAAGTGTCCTGGAGTTCGCTGTGGGGCAAGGTCTGGTATGAAAACTACGATTCGCCTCAGTATGTCTGGCAGTCCACGGCGTCCAACAGCGATTTCGAGCCCAAGCTGAGCCTCGCGCCGCTGACCTATGGCACGTTGAAAGCCGCGTTCTACGCCATGATCCTGGCTGCGCCGCTGGCCATTGCTGCCGCGATCTATACCGCTTACTTCATGGCGCCGGGCATGCGCCGCAAGGTCAAGCCGGTCATCGAGCTGATGGAAGCGATGCCGACGGTGATCCTCGGCTTCTTTGCCGGATTGTTCCTGGCGCCGTATCTGGAAGGCCATTTGCCCGGCATCTTCAGCCTGCTGCTGTTGACGCCCATCGGCATCCTGTTGGCGGGCTTCCTGTGGACCCGTCTGCCCGAGTCGATTCGTCTGCGTGTGCCTGACGGTTGGGAGAGCGCGATTCTGCTGCCAGTGGTGGTGCTGGTGGGCTGGTTCTCATTGAGTATGAGCCCGCATCTGGAAAACTGGTTCTTCGGTGGCGACATGCGCATGTGGATCAGCAATGACCTGGGCATCACCTACGATCAGCGCAATGCACTGGTCGTCGGCATCGCCATGGGGTTTGCGGTCATCCCCAATATCTACTCGATTGCCGAAGATGCCGTCTTCAGCGTGCCGCGCAGCCTGACCCTGGGCTCGCTGGCCCTGGGCGCGACGCCCTGGCAAACCCTCACCCGCGTGGTGATCCTGACCGCAAGCCCCGGCATCTTCTCGGCGCTGATGATCGGCATGGGCCGTGCCGTGGGTGAAACCATGATCGTGCTGATGGCCACCGGTAACACGCCGATCATGGACATGAACCTGTTCGAGGGCATGCGCACCCTGGCGGCCAACGTTGCTGTAGAAATGCCCGAGTCGGAAGTGGGAGGCAGTCACTATCGCGTGCTGTTCCTGGCGGCGCTGGTGCTGCTGGTGTTCACTTTTGTCATGAACACCCTGGCAGAGCTGATTCGTCAGCGCCTGCGCAAGAAATACTCGTCGCTTTAAGGAAGGCAGAACTTAGTGAAACGGGACTCTCTCAAGAGCTGGTTCAAAAGCGGCGCCCCCGGCGTCTGGCTGAGTGCGGGCGCTGTTTCCATCGCGGTGATCATGACCATCGGGCTGCTGGCGGTGATTGCCGTGCGTGGCCTGGGGCATTTCTGGCCAGCGGATCTGGTGCATGCGCAATACGATGTGCCCGGTCAGCCGCCGCATGTGCTGGTGGGCGAGCTGGTCGAGCAGGAGCAGGTTCCGCTTGCGCGCCTCAAGGGTGCTGGCTTGCCAGTGCCGGACAGCGGCCCCGAATTCATGACCCGCGAGCTGTTCAAGGTCGGCAACCGCGACCTGAACCCCAGCGATTTCACCTGGGTGGTCGGTGAATGGCTGACCGAACAGAGCCTGCCTGCCGAACTGATGACCCTTGAGCGTCGTGAGTGGGGCAACTTCTACGGCTATCTGGTCAACGTCAAGGAAAACGGTACGGTAGTGGCTGAAGGCGAAGCGGCCTGGCCGACCCTGCAAGAGCGTATCAAGCGGGTCGAGAAGCTGGCCGACGAGCTTTACAGCCTGGAAAAGAAAGACATTGGCGCCATCAACCACGGTATCGAGCGTCTGCGCCTGCAGGCCCGCAAGCTGGAGCTGGAAGGCCGGCTCGATGCGACGGCCCAGGCGGACATGGCTGCCGAACGGGCTGAACTGGATGCCCGCTATAAAGTGATCGAAGAGCGGCTTGGCGGCCTGCATCAGGCGTTCGACCGGGACAGCCTGACCGTCCGCGAGGCCAACGGTAAAGAGGTGGAGATCAGTCTGGGCAAAGTGGTGCATGCCTATCAGCCCAATGCCATGGGGTTCTTCACCAAGATCGGTTTCTACTTCAAGAAACTCTGGGAATTCCTGAGCGAAGACCCACGGGAAGCCAACACCGAAGGTGGCATTTTCCCGGCCATTTTCGGCACGGTGATGATGACGCTGATCATGGCTGTGATTGTCACCCCGTTTGGCGTGCTCGCAGCGGTCTATCTGCGTGAGTACGCACGCCAGGGCACGGTCACGCGACTGATCCGCATTGCCGTGAACAACCTGGCCGGTGTGCCGGCCATTGTCTATGGCGTGTTTGGCCTGGGCTTTTTTGTCTATGTGCTGGGCGGTTCTCTGGACCACCTGTTCTTCCCCGAAGCGCTGCCTGCGCCGACTTTCGGCACGCCCGGTCTGTTGTGGGCATCGCTGACCCTGGCGTTGCTGGCGGTTCCGGTGGTGATCGTGGCCACCGAGGAAGGTCTGGCGCGTATCCCGTTGAGCCTGCGTGAAGGTTCGCTGGCGCTGGGTGCAACCAAGGCCGAGACCCTGTGGAAAATCGTCCTGCCCATGGCCAGCCCGGCAATGATGACCGGTCTGATCCTGGCGGTGGCCCGTGCTGCAGGCGAGGTTGCGCCCTTGATGCTGGTGGGTGTGGTCAAGCTGGCACCGTCTCTGCCGCTGGATGGCAACTACCCCTACCTGCATCTGGATCAGAAGATCATGCACCTGGGTTTCCATATTTATGACGTGGGCTTCCAGAGCCCCAATGTCGAGGCCGCACGTCCGCTGGTGTATGCCACGGCCTTGCTGCTGGTGCTGGTGATCGCCTTGCTCAACCTGTCGGCGGTCGCCATTCGTAACCATTTGCGCGAGAAGTACAAGGCGCTCGACAACTGATCCGAAAGTCCCGCCCCGCACTGGCAGGGCGGTTCGATGATGCGAAAAGTTCGCACAGGAGCAATCCATGCAACACGAAGGCTCAAACCACGGCGTCAATCTGTCGGCCCTGGGGCGCAACAAGTCAGGTTTGCATCTGGCCGATGAAATCGTGGCAATCGAAGTGCCGGGCCTGAATCTGTTCTACGGTGAAAAGCAGGCGCTGTTCGATGTCAGCCTGAATATTCCCAAGCAGAAGGTGACGTCGTTCATTGGCCCGTCCGGTTGCGGCAAGTCGACGCTGCTGCGCACCTTCAATCGCATGAACGATCTGGTCGATGGCTGTCGTGTGGAAGGCGCCATCAACCTCTACGGCCACAACATCTACAGCAAGGGCGAGGAAGTCGCCGAGCTGCGCCGTCGCGTCGGCATGGTGTTCCAGAAGCCGAACCCGTTCCCCAAAACGATCTACGAGAACGTGGTCTACGGCCTGCGTCTTCAAGGGATCAACAAGAAGCGCGTACTCGATGAAGCTGTCGAGTGGGCACTCAAAGGTGCGGCCTTGTGGGATGAGGTCAAGGACCGGCTGCATGAGTCGGCGCTTGGCCTGTCCGGCGGTCAGCAGCAGCGTCTGGTGATTGCCCGCACTATCGCCGTGGAGCCGGAAGTCCTGCTGCTCGACGAGCCCTGTTCGGCGCTCGATCCGATTTCGACGCTGAAAGTTGAAGAGCTGATCTACGAACTGAAATCCAAATACACCATTGTGATCGTTACCCACAACATGCAGCAGGCGGCACGGGTTTCTGATTACACCGCTTTTATGCACATGGGCAAACTCGTCGAGTTCGGTGATACGGATACCTTGTTCACCAACCCGACCAAAAAGCAGACAGAAGACTACATCACCGGTCGTTACGGCTAGGACGTGCTCCGTCAGCCCTGAACCACCGCTGCGTTTTCGCAATTAACCGGACGTTCCAAGGACACCCAGCATGATCCACAAAGACAGCCATACACATCACATCTCGCAACAGTTCAACGCCGAGCTCGAAGAAGTTCGCAGCCATTTGCTCGAAATGGGTGGCCTGGTCGAGAAGCAGGTCAACGATGCCGTCACGGCCCTGATCGAAGCCGACTCGGGCCTTGCCCAGCGGGTCCGGGAAGTCGACGACCGGATCAACCAGATGGAGCGCAACATCGATGAAGAATGCCTGCGCATTCTTGCCCGTCGCCAGCCTGCGGCTTCCGACCTGCGCCTGATCATCAGCATCTCCAAGTCGGTTATCGACCTGGAGCGCATCGGTGATGAAGCCACCAAGATCGCCCGTCGTGCCATCCAGCTGTGCGAAGAGGGTGAGTCGCCGCGTGGTTATGTGGAAGTGCGTCATATCGGCGACCAGGTCCGCAACATGGTCCGCGATGCGCTGGACTCGTTCGCACGCTTCGACGCCGAACTGGCCCTGTCCGTCGCCCAGTACGACAAGATCATCGACCGCGAATACAAGACGGCGCTGCGTGAGCTGGCGACCTACATGATGGAAGATCCGCGCTCGATCTCCCGTGTACTGAACGTGATCTGGGTCCTGCGCTCGCTGGAGCGTATCGGTGACCACGCCCGTAATATTTCCGAGCTGGTGATCTATCTGGTACGTGGTACGGACGTGCGCCACATGGGTCTCAAGCGCATGAAAGAAGAAGTACAGGGTATCCTGAGCGAAACATCTAATGTTCCGGGTAAGACTGACGATAATTAAGATTGCCTGCGAAAAAACGCCCGGCACTTGCTGGGCGTTTTTCGTTCAGGGGATTAAGATTTGTAACCGCCCGCGAACTTCCGTGCTGGCGCAGTCATTCAATATGGCAGTTGGCTACCCTCCAACGCTATGCTTGCCGAAACAAAGGGCGTGTTGGCATACCGCAGTTCACCTTCAAGGTGAACACGCCCGCAGGAGCGTCGATGAGTAAAGTCAGTGTATTGGTGGTGGATGACGCGACTTTCATCCGCGACTTGGTAAAAAAAGGGCTGCGCAATTATTTCCCCGGTATTCATACCGAGGATGCGGTCAACGGTCGCAAGGCTCAGGCGTTGCTGGTTCGCGAGACCTTCGATCTGATTCTCTGCGACTGGGAAATGCCCGAAATGTCGGGCCTGGAGCTGTTGGCCTGGTGCCGTGAGCAAGACAGTTACCTCAAGACCGTGCCATTCATCATGGTGACCAGCCGTGGCGACAAGGAAAACGTTGTTCAGGCCATTCAGGCTGGCGTAACCGATTTCGTCGGCAAGCCGTTCACCAACGAACAGTTGCTGACCAAGGTCAAGAAAGCCCTGGCCAAGGTGGGCAAGCTTGATCTGGTGATGTCCAGTGCTCCGGCGCGCATGAACTCTCCGCTCAATGACTCCCTGAGTGCATTGACCGGTGGCAAGGCCGAAGTGGTCCGCAGTGCCGCGCCTGCCCAGGCATCGGCCGGTATTGCCAAGGCGCCGCCTGTGGTTGCCAAGGCGGCGGAGCCTGCAGGTCGCGGGCAAGGACAGTTGCGCCTGCCTAATGGTATTCAGCCGTGCGTGATCAAGGCCTTGAGCCTGAAGGAAGCATCGCTGCTCGTACGTCGCAGCGATGCGCTGCCGCAGGTTCTCGACAGTGCCGTCCTGGATCTTGAGCAGGGCGAGAGCAATGAAGTCGCGCGTTTGAACGGCTACCTGCATTCCGTCGCAGCCTTTGAGCAGAAACCTGACAGCGAATGGTTGCAAGTGTCCTTCCGCTTCGTCGACCAGGATGCCCAGAAGATGGACTACCTGTCGCGCCTGATCGCCCGCGGCACTGCCCAGAAGCACTTCGTTCCTGGCGCCTGATTGCTGACCTCTTCTCGAATGAATTCGCTCCTGTCGTAGGAGCGGATTTATCCGCGAACGATGTCTTAGGCATTTCCCGTTTCAGAACTTTCCTGCGCAATAAATGCTGGTTTTCCGGTTTCGGAGGCTGGTTCTTGCCTATTCAGTTTGTCTCGCCGCATGACATATGCATACGAGACTACTCAAATGACGCCTACCGCAATTCAACCGCTGAATATTCAAACCATCAGCTCCTGTCGATTGTTTTTCAATATCCATCACGCCCTGGGCGTCGATCCTGCCGAACACTATATGGTCGATGCTCAGGCTTTGCCTGAAGAGCATTTTCGAGTGGCCAGGCTCGTTCTCCAGCACTTGCTTGGCGAGGATACGAGCTTCTCGAACACGAACCCTGTACACCCGAAGTCGCTTCAGGGCCAGAAGCTGTTCCTGATTTACCAAAGCGAAAAAGCCTGGAAGCTGTACGCCGATGCAATGGAAACACCTCTGGCAGAGGTGACACCCTGGATGGTGCATCAGTTTTTCGCACGACTTGCCTGGCTCGATGAATCGGCTGTCACCACTGAAACGGCCAGAGCGCAGCTAAGCGCTTACCTGTACGGGCTTCGCCCTTATCGGGGAGCGGATGTTGTGCTGGACCCCAAGGACTATCCCGAACTGGGCGGGTTATTGATGGCTGTCCCGCAAGACCTGCGCCTGTGGATGGTGCAATTCAAACGTGGTGCCCGCTTGATGCCAATCGGTGAATGGATCGCGCGCAGCTCAGGGCGTTCGCTTTATAACGGCATCGCTGCATCCAGAGACGAGCAAGCCCGACGCCCGTTGAGTGTGTTGTGTGATGCCATTGCCGAAATGTTGCCGCCCGGCGAGTATCGCGACAAATCCTTATCGGATGCCCTCGATCAGAAGCTGACAGCAATTGCGACCTGGTGGCTGTTCGAGTTCTATCTGAAAGCGGGTTCGCAGATAGCCTCGCCTTGCGAGGGCTTGCAGATCGATTTCCTGACGCCGATACCTGTCGTCAGCCGGGCCGAGTTTTATCGCAAGGTAGCAGCGTATGCCGTGAACCCCGATGACGAATCCTGGTTGCCCCTGGCTATCGCCAATGCAAAGGGTGCTCCCGGCATGCGTGCGCTCTCGCTGGGGACTGAGCTGCGTTTCACGCATTCAGGCCTGGTGTTCGATTCAGCTATTGCGTTGGCCACTCTGTTGCTGACGTCGCAGCTGCAATCGAGCCCCGAGTTGAGCCATTCGCTGCCAACCAGCCTTGGGTTGAATGTCCATGTCCCGCCGCTGGACTCCTGGAGCCCCGTGCGTGATGCCGATGTTCTGTTCCAGCAATTGGGCATCGGTTTGCTGTGCCGGGCTGATGGCGATGCGAGTGTCATGCGTTGGAGGCCTTCGCAAACCTGGCATGCGCTGATCCAGACTGCACGCTTCAGATCCATGTTTGCCCCGTTGCTCAACAGCATGCAGTGGTACGGAGCACTGGCACACGAACAGGCTTCGCCGGTTATCACTCAGGCGTTGGCGGGGCGCGCCATTGTCGATTACTTCCTTGGCGCAACCCGGACTTTTGCCGAGCCACTGGCAAAGACGCTTCGCTGCACGTGGGTCTGTGAGTACAGCCATGTGCAGCTTTGCGCCAGGGTGCGGGCGGATATCAAGGCGCGTCAGCCCACGGTATCGTCATCGACGCTCGACATGCTTTATTACCTGTTTGCGCGTGAAGCCATGCCTGAACTGCTGGTGGAAGGTGTCCCCGATCACCTGCAATATGGGCGATCGCTGCAAAGCGTGGCCTTGTTGCATGGCGTTGCTCTGGTTGAAAGCATGCGGCCGGGCCATTCCCAGGCCCCTCAGTTTGATGACCTGATCGGGATCAGCTCCGAACTGACCCAATCAAGTGATGCCAATGTCCATGCCTTGTGGGCAAGGACGCTGGCCATTCCGGCTTTGCGCTATGCCATTGCCCATGGCGGTATTGAATGGTCTGGCTCTGACAACATTGATCAGGCAAGCGCCGCGCAAATCAGTCAGGCCTTGAGTTACCTCCAGCAACAACAGGCGCTTCATGCCTCAGAGCTGAATGATTTACTGAGCATCAAGCCGCCGGATCGCAAGCGTCTTGCCGAGCAAATGCTGACCGATGCCCATGTTGATCGCCGGATCTGGGAACTCTCCATCAAGCTTCACGGCTGGCCAATCCTGCAGGAGCACGGCTTCACCATCGCAGACTCCTACTCCATTGATCGTCTGCTGGCTGTCGGACGTCCGCAAGCCAGTGTGCTGGAACTGGTGATGATGGGAGAGGCGTACATACCGGGAAAACCGACGATTCCCGAAGCCTACGCCAGCGCGTTCGACGCATTCCAGCAAGCGTTGATCCGCGCTGAAGCCAGGGTCATGACCCGGTTGCTGGCCGAGATGCAGGCAGCCGATCGCACAGCGTTGCTGAACTCGACCAGCGAAGTGAGTCGGGTGGCTTTCGGTGCCGAAGAGGGTGTTCACGGGCTCTTCATTCGTTGCCAGCCGGGCGATCATCAAGCGGACTTTCACGATCACACGGCCGCTGAGATTTTCTATGAGTTGATTCCTGCTGGCGGTGTGGTCCGAAAAGTCGCTCAACGCTTCCACTACCAGGTCGAGCCCGACACCGGTTTTAGCGGAAATATCTTGGAAACCGTCGAGAAGAGAGAGCGCAATGCCGCAAATGTCGCCAAGGCCCGGGTGACGCCATTGTTGCCATTTGATGGCGATGCGTACCTGAAAGGGACCGCATCACGCTCTTCGGTGGCCTATCACCAGCCACGTCAAGGCGTGTTGATTCCTTGCGCCGAACTGATTTACCTGCCTGACGGCAGTGAGCAGGCCAGGCTTGAAGCTTTTGTGCAGGTTGCGGCGGGTCACTTGTTTACCAGCTTTCTGGAAAGGAGCAGGGCCGAACATGAGCATGCGACTCAATGGGAGCAACTTTGGGCCAAAGAGCGCGAATATGCCGATATCGCCGCATGCTTGCTGATCCCTTTTTATGGCTGCATCACGGATCTGGCCCATGGAGAGCACTCTGCCGGTGTCGTCATCGGCTGTGTGATGGAGGTGGCCTTTGCGTTGATTCCGGCCGGGCAATTTGCCGGTTCCACGGCGCGGATTGTCATCAAGGCCGGTGAAATGAGCGTTCTTTCGGTATTTAAGCTGACTGGTAAAGCGGTGGCTCGTCTGATCGCAGGGCTTGCAGAGCAAAGCGCACTGTTTATTGTGCGTGACGCAGGCAAGTCCGCGCTGAATCTTGGCAGGCTTGGCTGGTCGCGGTTGCTGGAACAAGTGCCTTCGCTGAAAAAAATCTTTGCTTCGCAAGTCTTTATGGACGGCGGCATCAGCCTCGACAAGGGCATGTACCGGATCTCCGACAGTGTGGAGCACCCTTGGCGCCCCAAGGTTAAAGCGCTGGATAAGCGGGTGATTGTCGATGGCCGATCCGATGTGGTCGTGCGCAATATCGGTACAGCGCAAGAGCCGGATTTCAGGTTGCTTGATCCTGAGTCCGATGCAGTGTTCGGAAAACAGCTGACATCTGTTTCAGGCAGCAGGCCGCGGGAGTTCTCAATGTCGTCCGCCGCCGACGGCATTGTTCGTGGTCACTATCCGGTGGTTTTACCGGTGGTCTCGAAAGTGGAGGGCTTTACTGAAATTCGTATCGCCGACAGCTGTGTCGTGCAGGTCATCGAAAGAGAGGAGGGTGTGTTCGATATCCTTGTGGATGGCGAGGTCTATCATCTGGATGCTGGCACGCCGGGTGCTGCCATGCGTAAGCTATCGGCCAGCAAGGTTTCTTCCCGGGCTGGCTGGCTGGAGGAAACCGAGAACCTGTGCAGGTTTCGTCGCAACCTGGAGTCGGTGCCCTGCGCGACAGGTGTAAAACTGGTCACGCCGACGCCTGAGCCCGTGAAGCCTGGATCGCTTTCCCCCAAGCGAACCGGCAAATACCCGAGTCATGCCATTGATGCCCGTGAGTTCACGCTGGCCACCCTGACGACAGGCGCTGGAGAGACTTCGCAACGTCTCGATGTCTTTGTCTATGAAGGAAAGTTCTGCAAATGGGCCGAATCGACTGAAGTGACGCCATCGACTTCGGCACAGGCCTCGACAGGGAAAATGGTCGTGCCTCTTTCACAGGAAGAGCGGGAGCTTTTTTCGTTGCCCGAAACACCGGTTTACTTGCCGGAGCTGGATGGGATCTTGTCGGCTGAGGGCAAATTGGGTGTACCGCCCAACTTTACGCCTCAAGATACCGCTTTCGTTTATGAATTTGCCCCGGTTATCGAATTCGGGCCCATAGCCCAAGGGGTCAGTGATACTCGAACCCTGCGCGGCATGCGCCTTCAATTTGTGAACACAGACTGGATTTTCGTCGAGCCTGACACGGGTGCGTTCTATAAGGCCCGAGTGCCTGAAAGTAATCGCATTGAGTTGAAGTTTTCTCGCGTCACTGAGGTTGACGAGATCAATGAATTCATTCGGGTATCGGAGAAATACCGATTGGTGCGGGAGCGTCCGAATATAGAGACAGATCGGGAAAATATCGCACGTTTGCTCTTTGATATGCTCGATGATGCCGAACGGGATGCGTGGAAAGTTTCCTTGACCCCGCAGATCACTTCTTATGATGACTATGCGCGGTGGTGTATTACCAATGGGGAGGAAAATTCACTTCTGAGATTTGCCAGTGAAATTCTGGCGGGTGAAGAAATCCAGAAGAAATTCGTGGAGCTTGCCAAGCAGTGCATTCCTGACTTCAAGAAGATTGCTCAGAGAAGCGTGCCCGAAAAGCAGCATATCCTGGAAGTTCTCAACAGGCTTTTGCCGGTAGCGGGCTCAAAAGGAAAATGGGTAGAGCTGAATATGCAGAGCATTATTACCTCCAAGGCTACCAACGCGATTCTGAGCCAGATCAAGGGTGCCAACCTTTCCTTTGCCCAGGTTTATACCGAGTCCGGGGAGCGGGTCGTGTATTACGCGCTTTCGGGGGGGGAGAAAGCCAGGGGCCTTAAATTACGGATCGATTCTGCCGAAACGACCGAGCAGATCCTGGACGGGGTCATATTCCGCGATGCCCGTGCCCGAATGGCAAGCCGCGAGCCCGATCCCCGGTTTACCAGCCTGCCGGTGGTCAGGGATGCTGCCCGCACGGTGATTCGGGATTTCAGCCGCGACCTCGATGCAGAGCGATTGATCGCAACCGTGTTGAAAGAGGATATGGCGACGACGCGCTTGACCCATATCAGATTCTTTACCGTGCTCGATACCTGTCGATCCTGTGGCGGATTCGTGCTGCCTCGCTTGAAACTGGATTTTCCTGACGCCCTGTTTTCCGTCACCTACCTGAAAAATTACACCTTTTCGTAACGGACCCTGACCTGTGTGGTGTGCAGGGAGCACCGCACAGCGGCACCATGGCGTGTGTTTCTTGACGCCTCTACGATTATCGATTGATATCGCGGTGTCCATTTCTGCGCTCAACGCTGCTAGGCTTGGCCGCTCTTGTCCGTGACCCAGAACATTTCTGATGCTTGAACGCCTGCTGATCCTGACTGCCCTGACGCTGGCCGTACAAACGGCGGGTGCGGTCACGATTTATAAAACCGTCGATGCAGATGGCGTCGTTTCGTTTTCCGACCGTCCTGCACCCGGTGCTTCTGTCGTGGTGTTCAGGGACCGGATGGTCGAGCATTTCGAGAAGCAGGTGCATCTGAGCGTCAAGAAGGAAGGCGGTGTCCACAGCCTTTATGTGCGCAACGATCTGTATGCGCCGGTCGAGGTTGAGCTCAAGCTTTCCGGGCTGAGCAACGTGCTCGGGGTGACGGGATCGTCGTCAACCATTCGCCGCACCGTGCCTGCGCGCAGTAACGAACGCATGATCGTGCTGAGCCCCAAACAGACGGGCAAGGCCATGAACTACGCCTCGATACTGACTTCCACTCTGGGAGACTCTAAGCGGGCTACGCAGGCCTACAAGTATCCTTTGCCGTGGGTGGGCGGGCCGTTCCGACTGACTCAGGGGCCTGGCGGCAAATACAGCCATTACGGCCCGAAGGGGCGTTACGCGATGGACATCGCCATGCCGGAAGGCACGCCCATCATCGCGGCGCGTGCAGGCACGGTAGTGAAGGTCGAGAACAATCAGACTGGCCGAGGCTCGAACCCGTCAGGCAATTTCGTGCGAATCCTGCACAATGACGGCACTATGGGCGTCTATCTGCACCTGATGCGTGGCTCGGTGAGTGTCAGGGAAGGCCAGCAAGTGCGCGTCGGCAGCCCGCTGGCGCGCTCCGGCAATACCGGCAACAGCACCGGCCCGCATTTGCACTTTGTCATCCAGCGCAATACGGGTCAGGCGCTGGAATCCATTCCCTATGAATTCGCCTCGCCGGTCCAGAGCCTGCCCAATTTCGCCGTGGGCGGGAATTAGGGCTTCGCGAATAAATTCGCTCCCACGGTAGGAGCGAACGCTATCAGTCGATCTTCAGCACCTTGGCCAGCACGATCTTCGGACCTTTCATCTTCTTGATGATGATGCGCAGGCCTTCGACTTCCATCTGCTCTTCCTCTTCCGGCACCCGTTTCAGGGTTTCGTAGATCAGGCCGGCCAGGGTTTCGGCCTCGATGTGGTCCAGATCGATGCCCAGCAGGCGTTCGACCTTGAAGAGCGGGGTATCGCCCCGTACCAGCAGCTTGCCCGGCTGGTAGGCGAGGATGCCGCGTTCGACCTTGCGGTGCTCGTCCTGGATGTCGCCGACCAGCACTTCCAGCACGTCTTCCATGGTCAGGTAGCCGATGATCTTGCCGTCAGCTTCTTCCACCAGCGCGAAATGCGCGCCACCCTTGCGGAACTGCTCCAGCAGTTGCGACAGCGGCATGTGCCGTGAGACGCGCTCCAGCGGGCGGATCAGTTCGGAGAGGTTGAAGGATTCCGGAATATGGTCCAGTGCCGCCAGTTCCAGCAGCAGATCCTTGATGTGAAGCAGGCCGACGAACTCGTTGTTCTCGGCATCGTAGACCGGATAACGGCTGAATTTGTGACGACGGAACTGGGCCAGGATTTCCTTGAGCGGTGCGTTGCAATCCAGGGAAACCAGGTCTTCGCGGGAGTTGGCCCAGTCGACCACTTCCAGCTCGCCCATTTCCACGGCCGAAGCCAGCACGCGCATGCCCTGATCGCTGGGGTCCTGGCCACGGCTGGAGTGCAGGATCAGTTTCAGCTCGTCGCGGCTGTAGCTGTGTTCATGATGCGGGCCGGGCTCGCCCTGACCGGCAATGCGCAGGATAGCGTTAGCGCTGGCGTTGAGCAGGTAGATGGCCGGGTACATCAGCCAGTAGAACAGATACAGCGGCACGGCGGTCCACAGCGACAGCAGCTCGGGCTTGCGAATGGCCCAGGATTTGGGCGCCAGTTCACCGATCACGATATGCAGGTAGGAAATGATGAAGAATGCGGTGAAGAACGACACGCCTCTGATCACTTCTGCGGATTCCACGCCCATCGCACTGAGCAGCGGTTCCAGCAAGTGGGCGAAGGCAGGTTCACCGACCCAGCCCAGGCCGAGAGACGCGAGGGTAATACCCAACTGGCAGGCCGACAGGTAGGCATCCAGTTGCCCGTGAACCGTGCGCAGGATGTGGCCGCTCCAGCCGTTTTTCTTGGCGATGGCCTCGACGCGGGTCGAGCGCAGTTTGACCATGGCGAACTCTGCTGCAACGAAGAAGCCGTTGAGCAGGACCAGGAACAGTGCAAAAAGAATCATGCCGAAATCGGCGAAGAGTGAAGCCGTCGTGAAACTAGGGGATGGGTCCATGGTGGGGTTTTGCGGAATCCGTTGTATTCAAAGATAAGGGCGTGCGGCACAGGAAATGGCGCCATGAACGAGGCAATGTAGCGGCTCGCAGCGAGCTTGCCTAGTAGTCTGGATCCACATCTCCGGGTTTTGCCAACTGAATGGCGGCGAAATGGCAGGTAAATACGCTGCCTTTGCCCATTACGCTGTTGATTTCAAGTGTGCCGCGATGGCGCAGCAACACATGCTTCACGATCGCCAGGCCCAGGCCGGTACCGCCGGTATTGGAGGCGCGGCTGGTGTCGACGCGATAGAAACGCTCGGTCAGACGCGGCAGGTGCTTGGTTTCGATGCCGATGCCCGAGTCGTGCACGCTCAGGTGTGCGCCGCGGTCATCGGTCCACCAGCGAATACGGATATTGCCTTCCGCTGGCGTGTATTTCACGGCATTGAAGATCAGGTTGGAAAATGCGCTGCGCAGCTCGGTTTCGCTGCCCTTGAGCTGCATGTCGCTTTCCACATCGAGGGTGATCTGGTGATTCTTGCTGGCTGACAACGCCTTGGCGTCGGCCTTGATGGTCTTGAGCAGTGTCACCACGGCGACCGGATGGTTGTCCGAGGGGTAGTCAGTGGCTTCGAGCTTGGCCAGCAGCAGCAAGTCGTTGAGCAGCGTCTGCATGCGCCCGCCTTGCTGGTGCATCTGCTGCAAGGCCCGCACCCAGCGCGGATTGACCTCTTCGACGTTGTCGAGCAGCGTTTCCAGATAGCCGAAGATCACTGTCAGCGGCGTGCGCAGCTCGTGGGAAACGTTGGCGACGAAATCCTTGCGCATCTGTTCCAGTTGATGGATCCGCGTGACATCGCGCACCAGCATCAGGTGCTCGTTGTTGCCGTAGCGGGTGATCAGCAACTGGATGCGCAGGTGGTCCTTGGTTGGCGAGGGGATTTCCAGCGGCTCGCTGTAGTTGCCCAGCGCGAAGTATTCCTTGAAGCGTGGATGGCGTACCAGGTTGGTGACCGGCTGGCCGCTGTCTTGAGGCGTCTTGAGGCCCAGAAGCGTTTCGGCAGCGCGGTTCCACCATTCCAGGTTGCCCTCGCTGTCGAGCATGATGACCGCATCGCGCAAGGCTGCGGTGGATTCCTGGACCCGGTCGATGACCGCCTGCAGGCGACCCCGTACGCGCTGATCCCGGCGTTGCAGGTGATAGATGCTGTCGAAGACTTCGCCCCACAGGCCATAGCCGTCAGGTGGCGGCTCGTCAGTGCTGTGGTTGCTCAGCCATTCATGCAGGCGCAGCAGTTGCTTGAGGGTCCAGGCCAGGTAAAGCCCCAGCCCGATAGCCAGGCTCCAGCCGTACTCGCCACTGATCAGGCCGACCACGAGGCAGGCGGTGACCAGCAGCAACATGTGGCGTATCAGCGTGCCGTGCCAGTTTCGATTCAATTAAAGGTACATCCTTGACGGGTACACATTGGCCGCTGCCTTGTGTCTCTACGCAAACGGCTCTCAGCTTTTGGTGGAAAAGCGATAACCGGTGCCGCGCACGGTTTGTACCAGATTCTCGTAAGCATCACCCAGGGCTTTGCGCAGGCGCCGGATGTGGACGTCCACGGTACGCTCTTCGACATACACGTTGCCTCCCCATACTTGATCCAGCAATTGGCCGCGAGTGTAGGCGCGTTCCTGGTGGGTCATGAAGAACTGCAGCAGACGGTATTCGGTTGGGCCCATTTCCGCAGGCTTGCCATCGATGGTCACGCGGTGGCTGACCGGGTCGAGCAGCAGGCCGCCGACTTCTATCGGCGCTTCGCCATCGCTCGGGCCTGCACGGCGCAGAACGGCTTTCAGGCGGGCAACCAGTTCCCGTGGGGAGAACGGCTTGGTGATGTAATCGTCGGCGCCGACTTCCAGGCCCTGGATCTTGTTGTCCTCTTCGCCCTTGGCCGTCAGCATGATGATCGGGATGTCACCGGTCAGTTCGTCGCGCTTGAGGCGTCGCGCCAGCTCGATACCGGATGTGCCGGGCAGCATCCAGTCCAGCAGGATGAGGTCTGGCTTGCGGTCGACGATGATTGCGTGGGCCTGCTGGGAGTTTTCCGCCTCCATGCAGTCATAGCCAGCCATTTCCAGTGCGACGGCGATCATTTCACGAATGGGGGCTTCGTCGTCAACGATCAGGATGCTCCTGCCAGCCATGCTCGAACCTCTTGTCATTTAACTGTCTTGGGGCGCATTAGATAACGGAAATATTGCAGTCGTGTGACATCTTGAGATGAGGCTAGCACGAGGGCCGAAATCAGCGCAGTGCGTAGTCCGCCACAATCCCCAGGAAGATGGCCAGTCCGGCCCAGTGGTTATGCAGGAAAGCCTTGAAACAGGCGTCCCGGTCCTTGAGGCGGGTGCTCCAGTACTCCCAGGCAAAACAGCCGGCGGCCACCAGCAGGCCTGTGTAGAAAAAGGCGCCCAGCTCGAAGCGAATGCCAGCGAGTATCAGGCAACCCAGTGCCAGGCCTTGCAGCGTCAGGATGATGATGCGGTCGGCATCCCCGAACAGCACGGCAGTGGATTTCACGCCGATTTTCAGATCGTCGTCGCGGTCCACCATGGCGTAGTAAGTGTCGTAGGCCACGGTCCACAACAGGTTGGCGATGTAAAGCAGCCAGGCGGCGGCAGGCAATGCGCCTGTTTCTGCGGTGAAGGCCATGGGCATTCCCCACGAGAATGCAGCACCCAGTACCACTTGCGGGTAATAGGTATAACGTTTCATGAACGGATAACAGGCAGCCAGCGCCAGCCCGCCGAACGACAGCCAGACAGTCGTCGAATTGGTCAGCAGCACCAGCAGGAAGCTCAGGGTCACCAGAATGGCGAACAGCGCCAGTGCTTCCCGCGAACTGACCTTGCCGCTGACCAGCGGGCGCTGCTCGGTGCGTTTTACATGGCCATCCACCTTGCGGTCAGCGAAGTCGTTGATGACGCAGCCGGCGGCACGCATCAGAAACACGCCGGTCACGAAAATCAGCACATTGGCCAGCGAGGGTGAGCCCTCACCGGCAATCCACAAGGCCCAGAGCGTTGGCCATAGCAGCAGGTAGACGCCAATCGGCCTGTCGATGCGGGTCAGCTGGATGAAGTCCCAGGCGCGAGGGTTCAGGCGATTGAGGGATTTGAGCAACGACAGGTACATCAGGAGTGTTCCTCGTTCTTGAGGGCGTTCCAGAAACTGGGCAGAAAAATCTCGGCAACCAGCACGCTCAGCGGGCCACGGCTGAAGCACGAACGGCGAGCCCACAGATCGCTGGTGGCATCCGCTTCGGGCAGCCAGGCCTCAGGGTAGCGGCAGACTTGCAGCGGGCCGCGCTCGAAGGCCTTGTCGCTGAACAGTAACTCGCCCAGCGAGCGTGTGCCCAGTTCATCCATGTTCAAGCCGCCTTCGAGCAAGGCACTGCGGGCCGCGACGCTGCGGGCGAATACCCACTTTTCGCCGCGACCGCGCAAATACACTTCACGCACCCAGCCCAGACTGGCCTCGGGTAGCTCAAGAGCGGTGCATTCGTCGGGGCGCAACGGCTGCCAGCCTTCAAACAGCAGCGTGACGCTGAAGCCGTCTGACGACAGGCGCGTCAGGCGTCGGGTCAGGGAGTCCTGATTGAACAGCCAGTCGAGAATCAAGGGCCCCGGCACATTGGCCAGTTGCTCGTGTTCAAGCCATACGGGGGCAGGCAATGCGGGGTTTTGCTGGGACACGGTAAGCGATTATCGGCAGTCAACAAGAAGTGGGAGCTTAGCATGATTGCCGGGGCTGACCGACGATTGGTCGTGCACCTGGTATCACAAACAGGCTTGCATATGAGTGCTGTGGACAGTACAACCCTCGCGGGGATTTGACTCCAGAAACACGAGCCAGTGGCAATAGACCGCTGCGCCAGTATTTAGCCTGATCATCGAGGGACCCGAACCATGAAAAAGTGGCAATGCATTGTCTGTGGCCTTATCTACAACGAAGCCGATGGCTGGCCCGATGACGGTATTGCGCCCGGCACTCGCTGGGAAGATGTACCCGAAGACTGGCTTTGCCCGGATTGCGGTGTCGGCAAGATCGACTTTGAAATGATTGAAATCGGCTGATCCAGCAGAATATCTGCCGGCTTCACTGGCCTTTTTCGCCAGCAAGCGGCTTCCCACACTTTTTTGATGAGAGAAGTAATGAGCGCACCTGTCGTCATCATCGGTACCGGCCTTGCGGGCTACAACCTCGCCCGTGAGTTTCGCAAACTGGACGGCGAAACACCGCTGTTGCTCATTACGGCCGATGATGGCCGCTCCTACTCCAAGCCCATGCTGTCCACCGGCTTTGGCAAGAACAAGCAAGCCGACGAACTGAGCATGGCACAACCCGGCGCCATGGCAGATCAGCTCAAGGCGCACGTTCGCACCCATACCCGCATCAGCGGCATCGATCCCGGCCACAAGCGACTGTGGATCGGCGAAGAGGCGGTGTACTACCGCGATCTGGTGCTGGCATGGGGCGCGGAAACCATTCGGGTTCCTGTGGAAGGGGATGCGCAGGACGCCATTTTCCCCATCAACGATCTTGAAGATTACGCCCGCTTCCGCGAGGCGGCGGCAGGCAAAAAGCGGGTTCTGATCCTGGGCGCAGGCCTGATTGGTTGTGAGTTTGCCAACGACCTGATCCTTGGCGGCTATGAGGTCGATCTGGTCGCGCCCTGCGAGCAGGTCATGCCGACCCTGTTGCCTCCCGCTGCTGCGGCTGCGGTGCAGGCGGGGCTCGAAGGTATTGGCGCCCGTTTCCATCTGGGGCCGATCCTTAGCCGTCTTCAGCGCAATGAACAGACACTTGAAGCGCACCTGTCCGACGGGCAGGTGATTGCCTGCGATCTGGTCGTCTCGGCCATCGGCCTGCGTCCACGAGTCGATCTGGCTGCTGCTGCCGGTTTACTCACCGGGCGCGGTGTCGTGGTTGATCGGCACCTGCAGACCTCGCACGCCAACATCTATGCCTTGGGCGATTGTGCTGAGGTCGATGGTCTGAACCTGTTGTACGTCATGCCGTTGATGAGCTGTGCCCGTGCCTTGGCGCAGACACTCGCCGGTACGCCGACGGCAGTGAAATATGGCCCGATGCCTATCACCGTAAAGACGCCGGTTTGCCCTCTGGTGGTTTCGCCACCTCCTCGCGGGACCGAAGGAAGCTGGAGTGTCGAAGGCGAGGGCGCGGACATCAAGGCCGTGTGTCATGACGCCGAAGGCCAGTTGCTGGGCTACGCCCTGACGGGAGCCTCAGTGTCGGAGAAACTGGCCCTGAACAAGACGTTACCCCCTCTATTGCCCTGAATATGGGGCGTTTTGTCGGATATGTCGCTTTTTTCGTCCTATAAACGTTAAGCATGTACTGGCGCGTGCCTCAACGGCATGCCATCCTCGGTTACGTCTGCCGCTACGTAGAGCCGTCGCGGCACCTTGTCGCTGCTTTACCCAGGCAGTACGGGACATAAAAACAAAAAACCGTAAAGAGGCTTCATACATGCGTAAACCAGATATTGCAGCCGCTATTGCTGAAAAAGCGGATCTCACCAAAGAACAGTCCAATCGCGTTCTCAACGCCATTCTTGAAGAAATCACCGGCGCACTGCACCGCAAGGACAGCGTGACCCTGGTGGGCTTCGGTACCTTCCTGCAACGCCATCGCGGTGCCCGCACCGGCAAGAACCCGCAAACGGGTGAACCGGTGAAAATCAAAGCCAGCAATACCGTTGCCTTCAAGCCTGGCAAGGCTCTGAAAGACAGCGTCAATCCATAACATTCACTGCGCGCCTTGGCGGGAGGCGAGCAGTCATTGAAACGGGCACACCCATTGGATGGGGTGCCCGTTTTTTATTGCTCAGGATTGCGTTTATAAGAAATGATTCGATCTTCGCCGAAAAACACGATTGTCCTACAGGATTGCCGCCAATAACCCGCTACACTGCCTCACCAATCGCTCTGACCGGGCTGACTTTCTGCTGAGGCAATGTGTATGAAGTTTCGTTTCCTGCTCTGGATGCTGGGCCTTCTGATGGCTCGGGCCAGCCGTACCAATCCTGCGTTTCAGCAGCAGCTTGCCGACAAGGAGCTGACCTTTCAGTTGCAGACTGCCGATGGCAAGGTCGCTCGTCATTTCATCGTCAGTGGCCAGCGCATCCGCAGTGCCGGTGGCGTGGTTGCCGAACCTGCATTCGCCATTGTCTTTCGCGACGCGGCCTTCGGGTTTGCCACGATGCAGGCCAGTAACAAGCAACTGGCGTTCATGAAGGGGATTCAGGACAAGGACATCCAGATCAAGGGCAATACTTCGCTGGTGATGTGGTTTCAGGGCCTGACCAAATACCTGAAACCGAAAAAGAAGGCCAACTGATTCAAGGCAGCTGCAACCCGCCTGCGGCTTTGTGAAGCTCGCGCAAATGTTCACCCATCTGTTTGAGATTGGCTTCGTTGGCCGCGATTTCAGTGGCGCGTTCCGGCTCAAGCAAGGCACGTACTTCCTTGTCGAGATCGCCGGTCAGACGCTTCAATTGCTTCTGGCGCTGGCTGCTCTCTGCTTCAAGTCGCTGCCACTCGCCCGCCTGTGGCAATCCATAACCGCTGCTGCCCAGCAATTCGGCTGGACGGCTGAGAAAGCCGCTGCTGGCGAGAATCTCTTGCAGCGTCTTTGACGCCTGGGAGACGCTGCCGTCTTTCTGTTCCCTTGCTCCGAGATAGCGTTGTTTCACTTCGTCCTGGGCCAGCAGCAATTGCCGGCGCAGGCTTGCCTGTTCCAGCAGCAGAATGGCGGCACTGGTGCGCAGATCGGCTTTATCGAACCACTGGCTGCGTTCTTTGGCTGACAGCAGCAGCCAGTCTTCGACGGTGGTCTGCGGGATGGGCAGATGCTTCTTCAAGACCTCGAACATCGCCTGATAGCGGTCGCGATAGGAGTCGAAGCGATAACCCATGCGCAGCGCTTCCTTTGGATCGTCCAGCACGCTGGTGTCGGCAAGACCGCGGCCTTTGAGCACTTCCAGCAAACCGTTGGGCAGGATGCTGTCCAGGCCGACAAGTTTGGGGTTGTGGGTGCCGCTGCGTAGCAGCTTGAGGTTTTCCACAGCACAGTTGTTGGACAGGAAGTAATAGTTGCCGTCGTAACTCCAGTGCATCTCGGCCGCATGTTGCACCAGCCCTTCGATTTCCGGGCGGGACAGTTTGATCGGCACGGAGGCGAGGCTGCGCAGTTCGGTCTTGGTGTATTCGTCGATGACCTGGGCCAGCGGCAGCACAAACAGTCGCGACGGATAAGCTCCCATCAGGCCGTCCCAGCTGGACAGTTGCACATCGCCCACGAATGCACGGTAAGACAGGACCAGATGTTGATCCAGGTCCAGGCGGCAATCAGGCCCGCGTGGTCGTCCCGGCTTGCAGATCACCAGGCGCAACATGCTGTGGCCCCAGCGGCTTACCCAGTTCTGGTTGGCTTCAGCCAGCAGGTAGTCGACTTCATAGACCCGCTCCGGATCAAGCTTGCCCAGAGGTTCGCGTCCGAAATCGCTCCCCGCATTCAGGTACGGGAAGAAGGACGGGCACTCGTCTTTCTGCGGCGGAGCCCAGCCGAAATGTTCCTTGTAGTAGGCGTACAGGGCCGGACGGCGGCAGGCGTAGGCCGGGTCGAGCAGGAAGTACTCCATGTTCACGGCCACGAATTCCAGCGGGCTGGTGGTTTCGTAGATGTCCGGGCTGCGTGCGACCTGCCCGTTGTGTTCCTCCCGCTCGCCGCGTCGGCCGACATATTGCGGCCAGCCTGCCAGGTCCAGCAGGCGCGGATCATCGCTCAGGGTGAAGCGTCGCTCGGTTTCGCCACGGCAACTGTCAGGCAGGCCAATGTTACCTGCTGAACTGTTCTGGCGTGAGCAGCGGAAAATCAGGGCGCGCTGCGTTGAAGACCACAGGCGGGCGCGATCGTAGACGTGGGTCAGCTCGTGCAGAACCGTGGCGAGCATTTCACGCCGGACCGTGCCGTGAGGGCGTCCGGTCTGGGTGGTGGCTGCCGAGCCGTCGGTCAACGGCGCCAGCAGTTTTGTATTGAGATAAAGCTGGTAGGGACCGGCAGCCTGGCCATAGGCGTTTTCAGGCATATCGCCGGACCAGCGCACTTCAACACGCCGGTCCAGATCCTTGATGAAGCTTGGCGGCAGGGCGCGCATGGCTTCATCAAGGAGTGTCTGGCTCGCATGTTGTTGGGCTGGGGTCAGGTCGTCGGTCTGCAGCTCAAGCGTCAGGCTGGCAAGAGCATGGGGTGCGACCAGCGACAATGCGCCGGCAAGCAGCCAGGCGCCAAGTCGTCTCACAGAGCGAGAATGGCTTCGGCCAGTGTCCGGTCACTGGCATCACGTGCTTCAGGCACGCGGGTGCGCAGGGTATCGAAAGCGGCATCGAGTTGCGCGCCGTGGATGTCACCGTCGCTGGCGACATAGCTGGCGGCGTCGTCTTTGGCCTGGATAACGACCTTGGAGTCGCGAATGGAGGTCGTGGTGTCCGAGGTGAAGTCGATGGAACGACCGAAAGCGCGAACGATGATATTGCTCGTGGCCACGACGGTCTGGGCCTGGGCAATGTCTGCCATTACTAGCAGGCCAAGGGTAGCGGCAATCAGCGGGGTACGCATGTAACGTCTCCAGTTACGCAAAGAGGTCGAAAGTGACTATTGGACGAGGATTGTTTCTGCCAGTTCAAGGTCGCTGGCATGAAGTTTTGACTGGGTGTTTCGCAGGTTGCGCAATGCTGACTCCAGTCGGACACCGCGGATCTGGCCGTCAGTGGCAACGAACGCCGCTGCATCATCCTGAGCGGCCAGGATCAGTTTTCTGTCGAAAGGCGCAGTGGTGACCTGAGTGGTGACGTATCCGGTAATGACCAGGCTCTGTGTCGTCGTATCAAAGGCCTGAGCCGGGCTGACCCAGATCAGGCTGGCGACTGGAGCTGCAAACAGAAGAGGTAATAAACGCATGGCTTTCAATGGCTGGAAAAACGAGGTCCAAGGCTAGCGCAATGCCAGCCCTGGAGCTACCCCAGGACTGGCTTAGATGGCCAGAATGGCCTGGGCCAGTTGTGTATCTGTTGCGCTCAGGTTCGGGTATTGCTGGCGAATGTGCTGGAACGCGCCTTCCAGTTGAGCACCGCGGATGTCGCCTTCGCTGGCCACGAAGCTGGCAGCTTCGTCACGGGCGGCACGGACGATCTTGTCGTCTCTCAAGGAAGAAGAGGCATCGGAAGTGGCTTCGCTGGAAGCTGCCACTGCGCCCACGACTGCATCGGTAGTGACGATGAAGCTGGTGGCGCTTGCACTGGCAGCCGCTGTCAGCAGTGCGGCTGCAGCGAGGATACGGAACAGAGTCATGGTGGAATTCCAAAGTGTGACGGAGTGGGCATTAGCCTATCGCAGCCGTCATGAGATTGTCATTGCAGGGTGCAGGCCGGTAGGCGAATGGTTTACGTGGAACCGGATTTATCCGGGAAGAGCCCCCGTACATTCTCTGCATCTCTGCTGGTAGCGAATGAGGCTTCCCGGGTGTCAGCCGCCGTGCGCCAAACTGTACAGGTATTTATTCCTGTTGGTAAAACTGTACCTGTTCCGGGATATTTCAGTCCACAAACGACAAGGCCCGTCTCGGTTGTCTGAGACGGGCCTTGTGTTAAACAATTTGGGGTGCTGGTGAGAGACCTGTGAGGTCTGGACCAGCGGGCGCTTGAGTTAGCGCCAGAACGGCTTGCTCAGCTCTTCGTAACGCTGTGCTTCGCTGATACCTGCGTCGGCGAGCAGACGTGCATCCAGGCGAGCCAGTTGGTGGCGGCTGGAGAGACGACGCTGCCAGAGCATCAGGTTGGCGAGTACGCGCAGAGGCCATGCAGCTTGAGCGGTGTTGACGGTGCTTTCGTTGAACAGGTCGGAACTGACTGTACGTTCCATGGTGTGACTTCCTTCCGCTTGTGGCGGGTTTAGAGAATGACTTGACTGGTGCCTATCTTCCTCTCAGTCGGCCAGTATCTATAGACACAGTTCATTTGTATTGTGATGGTTCAGTTAACTGTTTATAGGCACTGTTTTGTTCATAAATGGGGCAACTGTACCGGTGAGCACTTATATGGTGCATTTTGTGGTCGGGCGTGGTGGGTTTTGCTGTTTTTAGCCGTTTTTTGACCGGTACAGAAGTACAGTTTTTTTAAGATAGGTTGAGTGACACTGGAAAGTGAGCCAAGAAACCTCTTGCTCACTTGCAACTGTGTTCCTCAGGTCGGCAGCATGCGACCAGTCTCTTCCAGGTTGATGTGCCAACTCAGTGCTTCGCGCAGGATGTGCGGGGTGTGTCCGCCGATGGCGCAGGCGGCCGCAAAGTATTGATTCAGAGCCTCGCGATAGTCTGGATGCACACAATTGCCGATGATGATCCGTGCGCGTTCGCGAGGTGCCAGGCCGCGCAGATCGGCCAGGCCCTGCTCGGTCACGAGGATGTCTACATCGTGCTCGGTGTGGTCGACATGGCTCACCATCGGCACCACGCTGGAAATCGAACCGCCCTTGGCGATGGATTTGGTGACGAAGATGGCCAGGTGGGCATTGCGCGAGAAGTCGCCGGAGCCGCCGATGCCGTTCATCATCCGGGTACCGCAGACGTGGGTCGAGTTCACGTTGCCGTACAGGTCGAATTCCAGTGCCGTGTTGATGCCGATAATGCCCAGGCGGCGAATGACTTCAGGGTGGTTGGAGATCTCTTGGGGGCGCAGCACCAGGCGTGACTTGTAGCGATTGAAATCCGAGAACACTTGCTCGTGCTTGGCGGCGGACAGGGTCATGGAGCTGCCGGATGCGAAGCTCAGTTTGCCGGCATCGAACAGGTCGAAAGTCGAGTCCTGCAGCACTTCGGAATACATGGTCATGTCATGGAACGGCGAATCCAGCAGGCCGTGCATCACGGCATTGGCGATGGTGCCGATCCCGGCCTGCAACGGCATCAACTGGTTGGTCAGCCGGTCTTCGCGCACTTCCTTCTTGAAGAACTCCACCAGATGGTTGGCGATGGCCTGGGTCTCGGCATCCGGCGGCAGTACAGTTGAAGGTGAGTCGCCCTGATCGCTGATGACAATACCGACGATCTTTGCCGGGTCGATCTTCACGGCGCTGCTGCCAATGCGTGAGTCGGCATCCAGGACCGGAATCGGCAGGCGGGTCGGCCGATAGCTGGGGATATAGATGTCGTGCAGGCCTTCCAGCTCCAGCGGCTGTGACAGGTTGATCTCCACGATCACCTGCTTGGCCAGGATCGCGAAGCTGGCCGAGTTGCCGACCGAAGTGCTCAGCACCAGATGGCCTTCTTCGGTAATCGCCACGCATTCGATGACGGCCAGATCCACTGCCTTGATCTGGCGGTTGCGCAACTGTTCAACGGTATCGGACAGGTGCTGGTCTATGAACATGACCGTACCGTTATTGATGGCTTTGCGCAGCGTATTGTCGACCTGGAAGGGCATGCGACGAGACAGCACGCCGGCTTCGGTCAACTGCTTGTCCAGATCGTTGCCCAGGCTGGCGCCGGTCATCAGGCTGATCTTGAGTGGCGACACTCTGGCGCGTTCGGCCAATGCGTGGGGAACGGCCTTGGCTTCACCGGCGCGGGTGAAGCCGCTCATGCCGACGGTCATGCCATCTTCAATCAAGGCAGCGGCATCTGCTGCACTCATTACCTTGCTCATCAAAGAAGGCAAGCGGATACGGTCGCGGTACATGGATTCTGTCTCGAAGGTGGAAGCGAGGGTCAAGTCTAGAGATTCAGGGATTTTCCGTCCCGCGACCAAGGTCGCATTGGAGGCCTCTAATCAGGGCCTTTCAAGGCAAAACACTGTTACGCGGAATGTAAAAAAGCCCCAGGCGCAGAACGCACTGGGGCTTTTCTGAAGCGAATTGAGGCTAAGCGTTTTCCACAGCCTTAACCATGTCCTCGATCACCTTTTTGGCGTCTCCGAACACCATCATGGTTTTATCCATATAGAACAGTTCGTTGTCCAGACCGGCATAACCGCTGGCCATGGAGCGCTTGTTGACGATGATCGTCTTGGCCTTGAAGGCTTCGAGAATCGGCATCCCGGCAATCGGCGATTTGGGGTCGTTGCGGGCTGCCGGGTTGACCACGTCGTTGGCGCCCAGCACCAGCACCACATCGGCCTGACCGAACTCGGAGTTGATGTCTTCCATCTCGAACACCTGGTCATAAGGCACTTCGGCCTCGGCCAGCAGCACGTTCATATGCCCAGGCATACGGCCTGCTACCGGGTGGATGGCGTATTTCACGGTGACGCCGTGATGGGTCAGCTTCTCAGTCAGTTCTTTGAGTGCATGCTGCGCCCGTGCGACTGCCAGGCCGTAGCCCGGGACGATGATCACGGTGTCGGCGTTGGTCAGCAGGAAAGTAGCATCGTCGGCCGAACCGGATTTGACCGGACGCGCTTCCTTGGCATTCGCCGGGCCACCGGCTTCGGTTGCGCCGCCGAAGCCGCCACCGATCACGTTAAAGAATGAGCGGTTCATGGCTTTGCACATGATGTAGGACAGAATCGCACCCGAAGAGCCCACCAGCGAGCCGGCAATGATCAGCATCGAGTTGTTCAGCGAAAAGCCGATACCTGCCGCTGCCCAGCCCGAATAGCTGTTGAGCATCGACACCACCACGGGCATGTCCGCGCCGCCAATCGGGATGATCAGCAGCACGCCGATCACGAAGGCCAGGGCCAGCATGATTGCGAAGGCGGTCAGGTTGCCGGTGAACGTGAACGTCAGGCCAAAGAACAGCGTGGCCAGCCCGAGAATCAGGTTCAGCTTGTGCTGCCCGGCAAACTGTACCGGTGTGCCCTGGAACAGACGGAATTTGTACTTGCCCGACAGCTTGCCGAAGGCGATCACCGATCCGGAAAAGGTGATTGCCCCGATGGCGGCGCCGAGGAACAGCTCCAGGCGGTTACCGGTGGGTATCGCATCGCCAAGGTTGCGCACGATGCCCAGCGATTGTGGCTCCACGACGGCGGCAATCGCAATGAACACCGCTGCAAGACCGATCATGCTGTGCATGAAGGCGACCAGCTCCGGCATTTTGGTCATCTCGACACGCTTGGCCATGATCGACCCCGCCGTGCCACCGACCAGCAGGCCGACCACGATATAGCCAATGCCCGCGCTGGTGCCTTCGACGGTCGAAAGGGCCGCCAGCTTGAAGACCAGGCCGACGGTGGTGATCACGGCCAGGCCCATGCCCAGCATGCCGAACAGGTTGCCGCGACGGGAAGTTGTAGGGTGCGAGAGTCCTTTAAGCGCCTGAATGAAGCAGATCGAAGCGACCAGGTACAGCAGGGTGACCAGATTCATGCTCATTACTTCTGCACCTCGTCTTTTGCCTTGGGTGCTTTTTTCTTGAACATTTCCAGCATGCGCCGGGTGACCAGAAAACCGCCGAACACATTCACGGCAGCCAGGGCCACGGCAAGCGTGCCCATGATCTTGCCCAGCGGCGTGACCGTCAGGGCGGCAGCGAGCATTGCGCCGACAATCACGATGGCGGAAATGGCGTTGGTCACGGCCATCAGCGGCGTATGCAGGGCAGGCGTCACGTTCCAGACCACGTGGTAACCGATATAGATCGCCAGTACAAAAATGATCAGGTTATAGATACCAGGGGAGATCAACTCTTCCATTGTCTTGTCCTCAGCCGTTCTTGCGAATGACTTGGCCGTCGCGGCACATCAGGCACGCGGCGACGATGTCGTCTTCGAGATTGATCTGCAACTGGCCGTCCTTGTCGAACAGCAGCTTCATGAAGTCCAGCAGGTTGCGTGCGTACAGCGCCGAGGCGTCAGCCGCGACCAGGGCGGGCAGGTTGGTATGGCCGACGAGGGTCACGCCGTGCTCCACCACCACCTGATCGGCCACTGTCAGCGGGCAATTGCCGCCTTGTGCCGCGGCCAGATCGATGACTACCGAGCCGGGCTTCATCTGTGCCACGGTTTCGGCACTGAGCAGCACCGGTGCCTTGCGGCCTGGGATCAGTGCGGTCGTGATCACAATGTCAGACAGCTTGGCGCGCTCATGCACGGCGACGGCCTGACGCTGCATCCAGCTCGCAGGCATTGGACGTGCGTAACCGCCAACCCCTTCGGCGCACTCGCGCTCTTCATCGGTTTCGTACGGTACGTCGATGAATTTGGCACCCAGAGACTCGATCTGCTCTTTGACAGCAGGTCGCACGTCGGAAGCCTCTACTACAGCGCCCAGTCGCTTGGCCGTGGCAATGGCCTGCAACCCGGCAACACCGGCACC
Source organism: Pseudomonas sp. Irchel 3A18 (assembly GCF_900187465.1). Lineage (NCBI taxonomy): Bacteria > Pseudomonadati > Pseudomonadota > Gammaproteobacteria > Pseudomonadales > Pseudomonadaceae > Pseudomonas > Pseudomonas sp. Irchel 3A18. Next base: position 4,914 of record NZ_FYDI01000009.1, on the reverse strand, counting down.
GAGCACCAGAACCCGAGCGGCTTTCACGGTGCCTGCAGCAGTCATCAGCATCGGCATGAAGCGCGGGTAGTGATGGGCTGCCAGCAGTACGGACTTGTAGCCGGCGATATTGGCCTGGGACGAAAGCACATCGAGGCTTTGCGCACGGGAGGTGCGCGGCGCCGCTTCCAGGGCGAAAGCGGTGATGCCGCGTTCGGCCAGCCTGGCGATGGTTTCGTTATTGAACGGGTTAAGCATCCCGATGACGATCGTGCCGCTCTTTATCAGAGCCAGTTCGCTGTCGTTGGGGGCTGTGACCTTGAGGATAAGCTCACCTGCGAAGGCTTCGCTTGCTCCACCGATGGTGGCGCCCGCCGCTTCATAGGCACTGTCTGGCACGCTGGCATGGATGCCCGCTCCGCTTTGCACAGTGATTCTATGGCCTTGGCTGATCAGCTTTTTGATGGTTTCCGGGGTGGCAGCAACCCGTGTTTCACCCGTTTGGGTTTCAAGAGGAACACCAATGTGCACGTCAAATCTCCTGCGTGATCTTTTTATCTTCATAAATAGGCCAGCGCACTACGGCTGGTGCATCTGGGGTGGCCGATCAGCATGCCCCCAGGCCTTGAAAGCCTTGGGGGCGGAGCATTCTGCAATTGAAGTCTGGGCGCTTCAACACATTCTGTAACGAGACTATAAATTAACTACAAGTCATCCTGTGACCTATTGTCGCAAGTGATGGCTGTAAGCCTTTATTTATAGGCCTATCAGGAGATTCCATCTGAAAATTGTGGAAAAGAGGAATTTTTCAGGGATTTGCCCGAAACGCTTCAAAAACAGCCAAAGACCCCGTAAATAAAGAGCATCAGTCAATTTTTGCGTCATGGTGAAAGATTGTCCTCAAGCGACAAAACCTTATATTTGTAGGTGTTTATAAGGCATCACTACTTTCTGGTTTCGGTGCTCAATCCCTTGCTGGTGGCAGCCTGTAGTCTTTTGCCTGATCGATCAGCCAATCCCGGAATGCGCGCAGAGACGCTGATTCGACTTTTCGCTCCGGAATCATCAAGTGATAGGCCTTGATGCTGGAGAGTGCATGGGTGTTGGCAATGACCAGTCGCTTTTCCTGTAACTCGCGTTGAATCAGAAAGGGAGGAATCAGGGCAATTCCCATCTCGTGCATGGCTGCCTGGGCAAGCATGGAGAATAGCTCGTACCGAGGGCCTGTCATGTCGCGAGGGATATTCAGGTGCTGCGCGTTGAACCACTGTCGCCAGGCGTAAGGCCGCGTGGTCTGTTGCAGCAGTGGCATCTCGGCGATTTGCCTGGTATCCAGGCTGTGCCGTCCTTGCATGAGAGCCGGGCTGCAGATCGGCATGGGGTTCTCGCTCATGAGGCGATGGGCCTCGGTGCCCGGCCAGTCGGCATCGCCAAAGTAGATTGCGGCGTCGAAATCCGTATCGGCAAACAGGAAGGGGCGAGTCCGGTTGGTGAGGTTGACCGTGACTTCAGGGTGGCGCTGCTGGAAATCCTTGAGCCGTGGCAGCAGCCATTGCGTGCCGAAGGTGGGCACGACCGCCAGTTCAATCACACTGGCGCCTTGCTGACCCATGATCGACAGCGTGTCGCGCTCCACCGCATCCAATTGCGCGGCAACGCGACGGCTATAGGAAAGGCCGGCTTCGGTCAGCTTCACGCCACGCCTGGAGCGTCGGAACAGTTCGATGCCCAGGAATTCTTCCAGGCTGCCGATCTGCCGGCAGATGGCGCTCTGGGTCAGCGACAGTTCGTGTGCCGCCTTGGTAAAGCTCTCGTGGCGAGCGGCGGACTCGAAGCTGACGAGTGCGGCTGTGCTGGGTATTTTTCGCCGCATGTACGCTGGCCTCACTCGTCGTTGATAGATCTGGCGTTTATACGAATCACGGAGTGAGAAATTAGCACAAGAGCTTGAGTAATCGTCGTTTGTCGCCTTGTGAAAGCGGGTCTAGGATCACTTCACAACATTTGCGAGCGACGCGAGGAGTGAGTCATGGGTGGTAAAGCAAGCTTCAACTGGATTGATCCGCTGCTGCTGGATCAACAGCTCACAGAAGAAGAGCGCATGGTGATGCGCAGTGCTGAACAGTTCGCCCAAAGCAAGCTCGCTCCCCGGGTGCTTGAAGCCTTTCGTCATGAGCAGACCGATCCTGCCATTTTTCGTGAAATGGGCGAGGTCGGCTTGCTGGGTGCGACCATTGCGGAAGAGTTCGGCGGCAGCGGCCTGAATTACGTGAGCTACGGACTGATTGCGCGGGAAGTGGAGCGCGTCGATTCGGGCTATCGCTCAATGATGAGTGTTCAGTCTTCTCTGGTGATGGTGCCGATCAATGAGTTCGGCACCCTGGCCCAGAAGCAGAAGTACCTGCCAAAACTGGCGTCCGGCGAGTGGATCGGCTGTTTCGGCCTCACCGAGCCTGATCACGGTTCCGATCCGGGTGCGATGATCACCCGGGCGCGCAAGGTCGAGGGTGGGTATCGCCTGAGCGGCAGCAAGATGTGGATCACCAATAGCCCTATCGCGGATGTGTTTGTGGTCTGGGGCAAGGATGACGAGGGCGACATTCGCGGCTTCGTCCTGGAGAAAGGCTGGGCCGGGCTGAGTGCTCCAGCGATTCACGGCAAGGTGGGATTGCGTGCATCCCTCACTGGCGAGATCGTGATGGAGAACGTCTTTGTGCCTGAAGAAAACATCTTCCCGGATGTGCGTGGTCTCAAAGGCCCTTTTACTTGCCTGAACTCGGCCCGCTACGGAATCTCCTGGGGTGCCCTCGGGGCTGCGGAGTTCTGCTGGCACACGGCGCGGCAATACACGCTGGACCGCAAGCAGTTCGGACGTCCTCTGGCCGCAAATCAGTTGATCCAGAAAAAGCTCGCTGACATGCAGACTGAAATCACTCTGGCGCTGCAAGGGTGTCTGCGGCTGGGGCGCATGAAAGACGAAGGTATCGCGGCGGTGGAAATCACCTCGATCATGAAGCGCAATTCGTGTGGCAAGTCGCTGGATATCGCTCGAATGGCTCGCGACATGCTGGGCGGCAATGGCATCTCCGACGAGTTTGGTGTTGCCCGTCATCTGGTGAACCTTGAAGTCGTGAATACCTATGAAGGCACGCATGATGTGCACGCATTGATTCTGGGGCGTGCGCAGACCGGCATTCAGGCTTTCTATTAAGGAGTCTGCCATGGGCGCGCTTTCGCATATTCGAGTGCTTGACCTGTCGCGCGTCCTGGCCGGTCCCTGGGCGGGGCAGATCCTTGCGGACCTCGGGGCTGACGTCATCAAGGTCGAGCGTCCTGGCAATGGTGACGATACGCGCTCATGGGGGCCGCCATTCCTGAAGGATCCGGCGGGTGAGAACACCTCTGAGGCGGCTTATTACCTCTCGGCCAACCGCAACAAGCAATCCGTGACCATCGACTTCACACGGCCTGAAGGGCAGAAGCTGGTGCGGGAGCTGGCGGTGCGCTCCGATATCCTGATCGAGAACTTCAAGGTCGGTGGGCTGGCGGCTTATGGGCTGGACTACGAAGCGCTCAAGGCTATCAATCCACGCTTGATCTATTGCTCCATCACCGGCTTCGGGCAAAACGGGCCTTATGCCAAGCGAGCGGGTTATGACTTCATGATCCAGGGGCTTGGCGGGCTGATGAGTCTTACCGGTCGCCCTGAAGGGGAGGAGGGCGCGGGGCCTGTTAAGGTCGGTGTCGCCTTGACGGATATTCTCACCGGGCTCTATTCGACCAGTGCGATGCTGGCGGCCTTGGCCCATCGGGATCAGAGTGGCATTGGGCAGCATATCGACATGGCCTTGCTGGATGTACAGGTGGCTTGCCTGGCAAACCAGGCGATGAACTATCTCGCCACGGGCAATGCTCCACGTCGTCTGGGGAATGCTCATCCCAATATCGTGCCTTATCAGGATTTCCCGACGGCGGATGGCGACTTCATTCTTACAGTCGGTAACGACAGCCAGTTCAGGAAGTTTGCCGAGGTGGCCGGGCAGGCGCAGTGGGCTGATGATCCTCGCTTCCGGACCAACACGCTGCGGGTGGCCAATCGTGCCGAGCTTATCCCGCTGATCCGCCAGGTGACGGTGTTCAGGACGACGGCGCAGTGGGTCGAGGTACTTGAAGCGGCGGGTGTGCCGTGTGGGCCGATCAATGATCTTGCCCAGGTGTTCGCAGATCCGCAGGTTCAAGCGCGTGGACTGGCTATAGAGATGCCGCATGCACTGGGTGGTAGCGTTGCGCAGGTGGCCAGCCCGATCCGGCTTTCCGAGACGCCGGTTGAATACCGGCGTGCGCCTCCATTGCTGGGTGAGCATACACAGGAAGTCTTGCAGAACATTCTGGGGCTCAAGGCTGAAGAGGTGCTGGCGCTCCGTGAGGCTGGGGTGCTTTAGCTCATACATAGAAGCGAGAGGCTCTTCATCTATATGGGAAGCGTCCGTTTCGGTTAATTTCAATGAAATCGAAATTAACGGTTGACGGGCGATTTAATGTCTCTATAATTCGCCCCACTTCCGGAGCAGACGGAACTGAAAAAGCCTTGTAGATCAATAGTTTGCAAGTGTTTTACGGTTCTGGAGTCGAGCTGGAAGTGCTTCGATCGTGGTTGGATCAGCAGCGGTGTGAGAAAGCGTTTGACACAGCCTTCGGGTCCTGTAGAATTCGCCTCCCGCTGACGAGCAACCTGAGGTTGATCGAAGCGCAAGTGGTTGAAGTTGCAAAGGAAACTTTGAAACTTGTTGAAATAACCGCTTGACAGATACAGAGGGTGCTGTAGAATGCGCGCCTCGGTTGAGACGAAAGGCTCAACCCACCGCTCTTTAACAACTGAATCAAGCAATTCGTGTGGGTGCTTGTGGTGTAAGACTGAAGTCAACAGATTATCAG
>NZ_FYDI01000013.1:0-118953 GCF_900187465.1 Pseudomonas sp. Irchel 3A18 | reverse complement strand
CTTGCAGGGTGCCGTGTTTCTTAGTCATGGGACGCACCGTTGCGTGCGTCTTCAGCGGATACCTGGAGGTGAAGAGTGATGAGGCGGCTGGCCTGGTAAACGAGCATGAACATCCCTTGTTCCCTGAGGGTTGCCGAGCGGCATCGCCCGGACGTGGGAACGGTCAGTATCAAGAGTCATGCCTGTTAATTTTTCTATATAACAATCAATAGCTTAAATTTAAACCTCCTAAAAACTGGTTATTTTTCATACAAAAATCCCGAAAAAGTGCGCAAGCCCATGCGCACCTGCGCAATATCTTGCGCAGGTGGTCGAAAAGCCCTGTTCATAAGGCTTGGAGGGGATTTCAGGGGTGTTTTATCAAGGATGGGGTGCGCAAAAATTTGCGCACATAAAAAAGGGCCGATAAATCGGCCCGAATAACCCCACTCGATAAATCTGAAAATCAGCGGTTCGGTTGTGGCGTCAGGCGCAGGTAAGGCGTGACGGCCTTGTAGCCTTTAGGAAAGCGTTCCTTGATCTCGGCTTCGTCCTTGATGGACGGCACGATCACTACATCATCACCATCGACCCAGTTGGCTGGTGTAGCGACCTTGTAGTTGTCGGTCAGTTGCAGTGAGTCAATGACCCGCAGGATCTCGTGGAAATTACGCCCGGTGCTGGCTGGATAGGTAATGGTCAGGCGTACTTTCTTGTTCGGATCGATCACGAACAGGGAGCGCACGGTCAGCGTGTCGCTGGCATTGGGATGGATCAGGTCGTACAGATCGGAAACCTTGCGATCGGCATCGGCCAGGATCGGAAAATTGACCAGCGTGTTTTGCGTGGTGTTGATGTCATCGATCCATTTGACGTGAGAATCGACAGGGTCCACCGACAGCGCAATGGCCTTGACGCCGCGCTTGGCGAACTCGTCCTTCAATTTGGCAGTGAACCCCAACTCAGTGGTGCAGACCGGCGTGAAATCCGCCGGGTGGGAAAACAACACACCCCAGCTATTGCCCAGCCATTCATGAAAACGGATGCGGCCTTCACTGGAGTCCTGTTCAAAGTCAGGGGCGATATCGCCAAGTCGCAGTGTCATGGTGTTGCTCCTTGTTCGGTCGGGTGTTCGTTGAGTTATGAGCCTACTGTGCACCGCCTGCTAAAAAATTAAAAAGAATGGATATCGATTTGGTTAGACCTGAAAAGAATATTGAATTTCGGACAAAAAGAACCCCGCCGAAGCGGGGTTCCTTTTCAACTGACCAGGCTTATTTGAAAGCGTAGGTGTAGTTGAAGATCAGGCGGGTCTGGTCGGTGTCAGCAGTAGAAGTGCTGTCGCCGCGGAAAGTACCGTGACGTACGGTAGTACCGAAGCCTTTCAACGGACCGCTCTGGATCACGTAGTCAACACGCATGTCGCGCTCCCACTCGGAGTGCTCGGTGCTGACTGTCGGGTTGGCATCCTTGATGTCACGGCCATTCAGGTAAGCAATCGCAGCTTTCAGGCCTGGAACACCGACCTTGGCGAAGTCATACGAGTACTGACCGAAGGTAGTGTTTTCACCGGCACGGGTGAAGCCGTTGACCATAGAGTCCGTGAACAGGTAGAAGCTTGCACCACCGTTACCTTCTAGGCGACCGCGACCATCACGAACGCTACCTTGGTTCAGGTTGACAAAGCCACCATCGTCACCCACTTGTTGGTGACCGACCAAGAATGCATGACCACCCAAGGTGTAGGTAAACATGGCAGACCAGGTTTGGTTGTCAACTTCGCCTGCAGTCTTGGCATAGCCATTGTTGTTGTTGAACAGGTAGCCTTGATTACGACCACTGAGGCTGCCGTTTTTGCCATCGGAGCTGCTGTTGAAGTAACGCAGGTCCGTCTTGAAGGACTGGTCTTCAGCGATCGGGTAAACGTGTACCAAGCCCAGGAAGTGTTGATTGTAGAAGTCTTCCAGGTTAGCGAAGTAGTACTGCAAGGTCAGGTCTTTGGTGACCTTCCAGTCAGCACCCGCGAAACGGAATGCATCACTGCCTGTGGCAGAACCGTTAACCGAAAGGTCAGTCCAGTTGCTCGATGCACGACCGATACTGCGAGTCAGTTGACCGGCTGTGAAAGTTACGTTGTCCAGATCCTTGGAGGTCAAAATGCCGCCTTCAAAGGCTTGTGGCAGCAGGCGACCATCGTTGCTCACCAGGATAGGGAGGTTAGGAGCCAGAGCGTTACCGACTTTCAGCTCTGTCTTGGAGAAGCGAGCCTTGACGTTGGCGCCAGCGCGGCTCCAGTCGCTGACCGAAGAACCGTCAGTTTTGGTTGGCAATACCGGGTTGCTTGTGCCAGTGCCGTGGTTCTGAATGCCACCGCCCAGATGAAGACCCACTACCGCTTGAGCATCGAGACCGAAACCGACAGTGCCTTGAGTGAAGCCAGAGATGTAATCGAACTTGAGACCAGTAGTAGTTTCGCGCTGATCTGGAGCACCGCGGCCTTCACGCACATCATTGTTGAAGTACAGGGTACGAGAACTGATGGTCGCCTTGCTGTCTTCAATGAAACCTGCTGCGCCGGCCTGCTGAGCCAATACACCAAAGGTTACGGCCAGGGCCAGTGTGGACTTCTTCATTGCTACGCTCCTCGTGAATCTAATTTTTTTAATCCATGGTGCCGAGCAAGGCTCTGACCCATGTATTCGCGTTAAGCGACAGGCCCGACCAGAGGTCAATGGTGACTGTGCGCCTCGAGACTCAAATGACTAGACCGCGTTGTCACTGGTGCAAGGTAGTGAAAATCCGATAAATCCAAAAGCAATTATTCGTAACGCTTTTAGACTGATTTGATATATGTCACAACGCATTTCAACCAGGACGCACAGGAGTGTATCCATCAAATAAGCTAATTCCCAAAAAATATTTTTCGACCATTCGTCAGATCGTTTAGTTTTCAGCTACCGGACAACCGGATCTCGACTCTCCAGTCACGAAATCCCAACCGGAAAACCCGCACAATGAAGATAAAATCCCTTACAAAACGGTTACTTGCGCATCAACTAGCAGTAATTATGACAATTGCCACCACCTTGACACTTTCTGTGCCAGCACACGCAAAAGAAACTTTGCGAATCGGCTTTCAGAAGTCCTCAACGCTCATTTCGGTGCTCAAAAGCCAGGGTACGCTGGAGCGTGAACTGAACAAAAAGGGCATTTCGGTGTCATGGCATGAGTTTCCCAGTGGCTTGCCTTTGCTCGAATCACTGAACGTGGGGAATGTCGACTTGAGCGCCGATGTCGCCGATACGGTCCCGGTCTTTGCTCAGGCGGCGGGAGCGCGGCTGACGTATTTCGCTCAGGAAGCCTCTTCTCCATCAGCCCAGGCGATTGTCGTGCGCAGCGATTCGACGTTCAAAACCCTGGCCGATCTCAAGGGCAAGAAAATCGCGGTCACCAAAGCCGCTGGCAGCCATTACCTGTTGATTGCCGCCTTGAACAAGGCCGGCCTGAAGTTCACCGATATTGATCCCGCCTACCTCACACCCGCCGATGGCCGCGCCGCCTTCGAGAACGGCAAGGTGGACGCCTGGGTCACCTGGGAACCCTTCCTCAGCAGCGTACAGCGCCAGTTGCCTACCCGCACCCTGGCCGACGGCACTGACCTGGCCAGCTACAAACGCTATTACCTGACCACCACGCCCTATGCCAATAGCAACCCGGAAGTCCTGAAGGTGGTGTTCGCCGAACTCAAGAAAACCGGCGAATGGGTCAAAGCTCACCCGAACGAAGCGGCACAAATCCTGAGCCCGCTGTGGGGCAATCTGGACGTTGCCACCGTTGAGGCAGCCAACGCTCGTCGCAGCTATGAGGTGCAAGCTGTTCAAGCCAGCCAACTCGATGAGCAACAAAGCATTGCCGATGCGTTCCTGGCAGCGGGGTTGCTGCCCAAGGCTGTGGATGCCAAGGATGTGCAGGTGTGGAAGCCTTGAAGTCGTCATGCGCAATCTGCGTGGGAGCGAATTCATTCGCTCCTACGTCAGGAAAAGTCTCGTTTTCGGCTCATAAGCTAATTCAAAAAAGTTATTTATTTCTACATTCTTAGATCATTTACGCTCCGTAACCAGCCAGTCCCCGGCCCGCCTGATTCGGAGCATCACCATGAAACTGCACTTCTCCCTGCGCCTGCTGGCGGCCTTGTCGCTGACAGGCGCTTCTTTCCTGACTCAGGCCGCCGACTTCACTGTCGCTTACCAGACCACCGTCGATCCCGCCAAGGTCGCCCAGGCAGATAACGCCTATGAGAAAGCCACAAACTCGAAGATCGAATGGCGCAAGTTCGAGAACGGCGCAGACGTCATCACCGCCATTGCCTCGGGCGATGTACAGATCGGCTACCTCGGCTCAAGCCCGCTGACCGCCGCAGCCACCCGCAAACTGCCGGTGGAAACCTTCCTGATCGCCACCCAGATCGGCGCCGCAGAAGCACTGGTCGCCCGTAACGGCTCAGGCATCAATACGCCACAAGACCTGATCGGCAAGAAAGTCGCCGTGCCGTTCGTTTCCACAGGCCACTACAGCCTGCTGGCAGCGCTCAAGCACTGGAACATCGATCCGGCCAAGGTCACGATTGTGAACCTGGCACCGCCCGCCATTGCTGCCGCCTGGAAGCGCGGCGATATCGACGCCACTTACGTCTGGGACCCGGCGCTGGGCGTGGCCAAGGAAACCGGCAAGGTGCTGATCACCTCCGGCGAACTGGCCAAGGTCGGTGCGCCGACCTTTGACGCCTGGATCGTGCGCAAGGACTTCGCGGCCAAGAACCCGCAACTGGTCAGCGCCTTCGCCAAGGTGACCCTCGATGCCTACGCCAGCTACCGTCAGGACCCGAATGCCTGGATCGCCAATACCGGCAATATCGAAAAACTGAGCAAGCTGTCCGGTGCGAAGACGGCCGATATTCCGGCGCTACTGGAAGGTAACGTCTATCCATTGGCCGCCGACCAGAAAGCCCTGTTGAGCGCACCAACCATCGAGGCCATCACCAAGACCGCTGCCTTCCTGAAGGAACAGGGCAAGGTCGATGCGGTACTGCCTGATTACTCGGCCTACACCAGCGCCAAGTTCATTCCCCAATAACCCACCTGATCGAGAATGAGGCAACAGCCATGGCTCTATTGCAACTGAAGCGTATAAGCGCACAGTACCCCGGCGCGGCAGAGCCTGTGCTGGCGGATATCAACCTGAGACTGGGGCCGCAGCAACTGCTGGTCGCCCTTGGCCCTTCCGGCAGTGGCAAAACCTCATTGCTCAATCTGATTGCGGGCTTCGTCCAGCCAAGCGCCGGGCGTATCACCCTCGACGGCATTGCTGTTGAAGGCCCGAGTGCAGAGCGTGGCGTGGTGTTTCAGGACGATGCGCTGCTGCCTTGGCAGGATGTGCTGGCCAATGTGGCCTTCGGCCTGGAACTGGCAGGCGTTTCTCGGGCAGAACGCGAAGCGAAAGCCCGGGAAATGCTGGCGCTGGTAGACCTGGCCGGTTTCGAGCAGCGCCGAATCTGGCAACTGTCGGGCGGACAGAAACAGCGTGTCGGCCTGGCCCGAGCGCTGGCGGCCAACCCTCGGGTGCTGCTGATGGACGAACCCTTCGGCGCCCTCGATGCCTTCACCCGCGAACAGATGCAGGAACTTTTGCTGCAAGTCTGGAGACGCACCGCCAAACCGGTGTTCCTGATTACCCACGACATCGAAGAAGCCGTCTTCCTGGCAACCGACCTGATCCTGCTGGCCCCCAATCCCGGCCATATTGCCGAACGCCTGCAACTGGACTTCGGGCAACGCTACAGCGCCGGTGAGTCGGCACGGGCGATCAAGTCCGATCCACGCTTTATCGAAACCCGCGAACACGTACTGGCCAGCGTCTTTTCCCAGCGCAACCTCACACGGGAGCAGCGCGCATGAGCAGCTATGAATTACAGACCCAGGCCAAGACAGCCAAAGGGAAAACTGCCCGTGCTCCGCTGCAATTGAAGCTGAGCACCCGCACCATCAGTGTCCTGACGCTGTCGGTCCTGTTGGGCCTGTGGTGGGTGGTGACCGCTGCGCAGTGGATCGAACCGCTGTTTCTGCCACCGCCCTCAGACGTTCTGCAGAAAGGCTGGCTGCTGCTGACCACCGGCTATATGGACTCAAACCTCTGGCAGCACCTGGGCGCCAGCCTGCAACGTATCGGCCTGGCATTGGGGGCCGCGATCCTCAGCGCCATTCCGGTGGGTATCGCCATTGGCCATAACCGTATCGCCCGAGGCATTTTCGACCCGCTGATCGAGTTCTATCGGCCCATTCCGCCGCTGGCTTATCTGCCCTTGATCGTGATCTGGTGCGGCATCGGCGAATTCTCCAAGGTGCTGTTGATCTATCTGGCGATTTTCGCGCCCATCGCCATTGCCACGGCAACCGGCGTACGCACCGTGGACCCGACCAGGCTGCGGGCCGCGCAATCCCTGGGCGCCACCCGCTGGCAACTGATCCGCCATGTGATCCTGCCCAGCGCCTTGCCGGACATTCTGACCGGCATACGAATCGGGCTCGGTGTGGGATGGTCGACACTGGTGGCGGCCGAACTTATTGCAGCCACCAGCGGGCTTGGCTTCATGGTGCAGTCGGCCGCGCAGTTTCTGGTGACGGATATTGTGATCCTGGGGATTCTGGTGATTGCCGTGATCGCGTTTGCGATGGAACTGGGCCTGCGGGCGCTGCAACGCAAGCTGGTGCCCTGGCATGGCCAGAATCACTGAAGAACGCCGCAATTAGCGCACAAACCTCATACAAGGCACCATTTTGGTGCCTTATTGAAACCGGAATATTGCCGAGAAAAAACCCTCGCCTGAATCGAAAAGCGTTCTGCACGTCCTCAAAAGCCCTTTCGCACAAGGGTTTGAGGCAGAAAACAAGGACAGTACAAAAGAATTCTCAAAACTGGCACGCACTCTGCATTAGGTTATACATCACCAGTTTTGGGGACCTTGGTACAGGCAGGCCGGGGATTCCCCTCTTTTATTCCTCCCGGAGACTGACCTCCAGTCTCCAGCGCCCGTCCACCTCTGCAGTGCGCCAGTCGCCATGCAGTGGACGGGCCGCTAGGAGAGTCAGCACCAAATCCTTCCCGTTTCGCTCAAGCTTCCAGCGCGCAACCTTGTTGTCGATGCGCAACTGACCATTCCATGGCCGCCCCCAGGACTCGAAACGCAGGACGACTGTTCCGTCGACATGATCGCCCTGAATCTGCGGCTGTTCGTTGAACCAGAGCGCCAGCCCCGTGGGCAACTCCTCGATCTGCTCCAGTTCCAGAGGCGCAGGTTGCTGCAGACGACCGATTATCATCCCGATGGTAAAGCCGACAATCGCCATCGAACCAAGAACTCTTGGCCATAGCTTCGGCCTGGGGTCCTCTTCGGGGGTAGAATGCATCCCGTCCCTTCGTTCGGAGCCGTGCATGTTTCACGTCATCCTTTTTCAACCAGAAATTCCGCCGAATACCGGCAATGTGATCAGGCTATGCGCCAACAGTGGCTGCACCCTGCATTTGATCGAGCCCCTGGGCTTTGAGCTGGACGACAAGCGCCTGCGCAGGGCCGGCCTCGATTATCACGAGTATGCCACGCTGCAAACCCATGCCGACCTGTCCACATGCCTGGAAAAGATCGGTAACCCGCGGCTGTTCGCTTTTACGACCAAAGGCTCGCGCCCGTTCCACGACGTCAGCTTCGAAAAGGGCGATGCCTTCCTGTTCGGCCCGGAAAGTCGTGGCCTGCCAGCCGATATTCTCGACTCACTGACCACAGAGCAAAGATTGCGCCTTCCCATGCGCGAAGGGTGCCGCAGCCTGAACCTGTCAAACACCGTCGCCGTCGCCGTTTATGAGGCCTGGCGCCAGCACGGGTTTGCCTGAGAATTCATACGGGTAGGAGCGAATTCATTCGCGAGAGGCCTGTACATCCGAAGAAAATGTATCGGCCTCAATGACGTCTCGCGAATAAATTCGCTCCTACAACAAATCAGACCGCATCCCTCGGCAGCATCAACCCCAGCGGCAAACGCACTCTTGCTTCAAGCCCGCCACCGGAACGGTTTCTCAGTTCGACATTACCGCCATGCATCGCGGCGATCCGCTTGACGATTGCCAGCCCAAGGCCAGTGCCTTTGCCACTGCGCGCCCGGTCACCACGAATGAACGGATTGAAGATGATGTCCAGCTCCGAAGGATCGATACCTGCCCCCCGGTCCAGCACACTCAGCACGACATAAGGAGCACTGGTATCGCCGGAAACATAAGCGGCGACTTCGATCCCGTTGCCAGCGTGGTGCATGGCGTTGCCGATAAGGTTGGTCAGCAGGCGCTTCATGGAAACCCGGCGCAGTGGGAAAGGCGGAATCGGTTCAAGACACAGGCGGATGTGCTCATCCGGATGATTGAATGGCGCGACCACCTCACGCACCAGATCACTGAGGTCGACCTCTTCGATTTCCTCGTCGCGCCCATCGCGGATAAAGGCCAGGAACTGATCGAGAATGGCGTCCATGTCCTCGATATCCCGCACCATGCCTTCGGTGAACTCGTTCTCGTCGCTCATCAGCTCCAGCGACAGACGCAGGCGGGTCAGAGGCGTGCGCAAGTCATGGGAAACCCCCGCCAGCATCAACTCACGCTCCTGCCCGGCCTGTTCGACATCCTCGGCCATCTGGTTGAAGGCTCGATAAACCTCGGTCATTTCACTGGGCGTATCGCTGACCGGCAACCGCACACTGCGCCCCTGCCCCAACTGGCGGGCTGCAAAAACCAGCCGTTTGAGCGGCTGATTGAGCTGTCGTACGAAAATCCAGGCCGATGCGGTGGACAACAGCCCGATGGCCAGGAACCAGCCCAACACGTTCCAGATCTTCTGCCCGCGCAGTGGATGCGGGTAAAGCGGCACTTTCAGCCAGCCATCCCCGAGGCTCGGCGCCCGAACCCAGAGAGCAGGAGGTGCATGAACCCGCAAACGCACTTCGGTATCGGCCCCAAGCTCTGCCTGCATCTGGCGCTGATAGATTTCGCTATAAGGCCAATGCTGCTCGCCTTCAGGTACGCCGCCACCAACCACACGAATCAGGCCGGCAGCTTCGGCAATCGCTTCACGGTCGTTTTCATTCGCGGCCCAATAGGCGCGCAAGGTCAAGGCGACGCCATGGCTGTACTGCCTGTCGACCAGCACGTCTTCGTTCATCAGCAGGTAGACCAGCGTCAGCGCCTTGGAAAACAGCACGACAATAAGCACCAGCCAGAGGGTGCGTGAGAAAAAGCTTTGCGGAAACCAGAGCGGAGTCTTCATAACTGCAGCTATACACTTTGCAGGGCGAGCCGGGCTCGCAAGTTTGCGGATCGTGGTCCAGGCCATGGTACGAACGCGAAAACCAAAACGTCGATAGCCCGTTCAGGCTATCGACGCAAGTGGCAAGGACTTCAGTGCTCTGCGCTGGCAATCGACCTGTCAGCGGTTCCCGGCTCCATCCGGAACGAACACATAACCCACGCCCCAGACAGTCTGGATATAGCGTGGCTTGGACGGGTCCGGCTCGATCAGGCGACGCAGACGGGAAATCTGCACATCGATGGAGCGCTCCAGAGCATCCCATTCGCGGCCACGGGCCAGATTCATCAGTTTGTCGCGGGTCAGCGGCTCGCGAGCATGCATGACCAGCGCCTTGAGTACTGCAAATTCACCGGTGGTGAGCATGTGTACCTCATCGCCCCTCTTGAGTTCGCGGGTCGCCAGGGACAATACATAGTCACCGAAGCTGACCGACTCGTCTTCGCTGCCGGGCGCACCGGGCACCGGCGCGGCCTGACGACGCAGGACCGCCTTGACGCGGGCCATCAGTTCGTCCGGGTTGAAAGGCTTGGCCAGATAATCGTCTGCGCCCAGCTCCAGCCCCTTGATACGGCTCTGCTCATCGCCTTTGGCAGTGAGCATGATGATCGGCACCTGATTGTTGGCTGCACGCAAACGACGGCAAGCAGACAGGCCGTCTTCTCCGGGCAACATCAAGTCCAGAACCACAAGGTTGAAAACCTCGCGGGACAATAAACGGTCCATTTGTTCGACGTTTGCCACCGCACGGGCACGATAGCCCTTGCTGGTGAAAAAACGCTCTAACAGGCTGCTCAACCCCGGATCGTCATCGACGATCAGGATTTTTTCGCCTTCAGCATTTTGTGCAGTGCTGCTCATCGGATGCTCCTTTGATCTCGGGGCGCATTATGGCGTAGCTGCGGTGATGCGCACCGTGTGCATTGTTAGCAGATTTTACTGGGGCCGACATGAATGAGTGATTCTGCTGAGCAAAACTGCTCGCATGGACCGGCCAATCCCCTAATTGGAGTTCGCCGGGTATAATGCGCGGCCCTCAAAGTCAGGCTGTGCCGGACTATGGCGGTTCGCCGGTATTGTTACAAGGCCGGCGAGCGAAGGGCAGGCAAGACAGTTTTTTGTAAAGAATCCAGTTTTTTGCTCACAACTCCAGGTGGTCTTATGGACAGCATCAACAGCCGCATCGCCGAAGAACTGGGCGTGCGCCCTCAACAGGTCGCAGCGGCCGTAGCACTATTGGATGAAGGCTCGACCGTGCCTTTCATCTCACGCTACCGCAAGGAAGTGACCGGCAGCCTTGATGACACGCAATTGCGCCATCTGGAAGAGCGTCTGCGTTATCTGCGCGAGCTCGACGAGCGTCGCGTCAGCATCCTTGCCAGTATCGAAGAGCAAGGCAAGCTGACCCCGGAGCTGGCCCGCGACATCAATCTTGCCGACACCAAGACACGCCTCGAAGACTTGTACCTGCCTTATAAGCAGAAGCGCCGCACCAAAGGCCAGATCGCACTTGAGGCGGGCCTGGGCGAGTTGGCGGACGGTCTTTTCAACGACCCGTCCCTGACACCGGAAACCGAAGCCGCACGTTTCGTCGATGCCGAGAAAGGCGTGGCCGACGTGAAGGCTGCGCTGGAAGGCGCCAAGTACATCCTGATGGAGCGCTTCGCCGAAGACGCCACGCTGCTGGACAAACTGCGCAGCTTCCTCATGCAGGAAGCCGTGATCAGTGCCCGCGTAGTGCCCGGCAAGGAAGAGGAAGGCGCCAAGTTCCGCGACTACTTCGAGCACGACGAGCCGCTCAAGAGCATGCCGTCGCACCGCGCCCTGGCGATTTTCCGTGGCCGCAACGAAGGTTTCCTCAGCTCTGCGCTGAAAGTCGGTGAAGAGTTGCCAGGCACCCTGCACCCGTGCGAACTGATGATCGGCGAACGTTTCGGCCTGCAGAACCAGAACCGCCCTGCCGACAAGTGGCTGGCCGAAGTCGTGCGCTGGACCTGGAAGGTCAAGCTCTACAGCCATCTGGAAACCGACCTGCTGGGCGAACTGCGCGACAGCGCAGAAACCGAAGCGATCAACGTATTCGCCCACAACCTGCACGACCTGCTGCTGGCCGCTCCGGCCGGCCCGCGCGCCACACTGGGTCTCGACCCGGGCCTGCGCACCGGTTGCAAGGTGGCGGTGGTCGATGCCACCGGCAAGCTGCTCGACTACGCCACCGTCTACCCTCACGTGCCTAAAAACCAGTGGGATCAGACCATCGCTGTGCTGGCCGCGCTCTGCGCCAAGCATTCGGTAGACCTGATCGCCATCGGCAACGGCACTGCCAGCCGCGAAACCGACAAGCTGGCTGCCGAGCTGATCAAAAAATATCCAGCAATGAAAATGACCAAGGTCATGGTGTCCGAGGCTGGCGCTTCGGTGTACTCGGCTTCCGAGCTTGCAGCCAAGGAGTTCCCGGATCTGGACGTTTCGATCCGTGGTGCCGTCTCCATTGCCCGTCGCCTGCAAGACCCGCTGGCCGAACTGGTGAAGATCGACCCGAAATCCATCGGTGTCGGCCAGTACCAGCACGACGTCTCGCAACTGAAACTGGCCCGTGGCCTGGATGCAGTGGTCGAAGACTGCGTGAACGCCGTCGGCGTCGACGTGAACACCGCTTCGGTAGCCTTGCTGGCGCGTATTTCGGGCCTGAACACCACGCTGGCGCAAAATATCGTTGCCCACCGTGATGCAAATGGTGCCTTCAAGACCCGTGCATCGCTGAAAAAAGTAAGCCGTCTGGGTGAAAAGACCTACGAACAGGCTGCCGGCTTCCTGCGCGTCATGAATGGCGAAAACCCGCTGGACTCGTCTGCCGTTCACCCGGAAGCCTACCCGCTGGTACAGCGTATTGCGGCTGAAACCGATCGTGATATTCGCTCGCTGATCGGCGATGCCAGCTTCCTGAAACGCCTGGACCCGAAGAAATTCACCGACGAAACCTTCGGTCTGCCCACCGTAACCGACATTCTGCAAGAGCTGGAAAAACCGGGCCGCGACCCGCGTCCGGAGTTCAAGACTGCCGAGTTCCAGGACGGCGTCGAAGACCTCAAGGACCTGCAACTGGGCATGATCCTCGAAGGCGTGGTCACCAACGTCACCAACTTCGGTGCTTTCGTCGATATCGGCGTGCATCAGGATGGTCTGGTGCATATCTCGGCGCTGTCCGAGAAGTTCATCAAGGACCCGCGTGAAGCCGTCAAGGCTGGCGACGTCGTGAAGGTCAAGGTCATGGAAGTCGACATTCCGCGCAAACGTGTCGGTCTGTCGATGCGCATGAGCGATACGCCAGGGGAGAAAATCGACGGTGCCCGTGGCCCGCGTCCGGGTTCTGCGCCGCGCCAGCAAAGCAGTGCGCCACGCAAGGAAACCGCAACGGCGGCTCCGGCCAATAACGCCATGGCATCACTGTTCGCCAATGCCAAACAGTTGAAGAAGCGTTGATGGATATCCCTGAAGATCTGACCCATAGCGCCTACTTCAAGATGCTCGGCTGCGAGCTGCGGCGTCTGGATAAAGGTGTCGCCGAGGTCGCGTTGCCACTGGAGGCGCACCTGCGCAACCGTGGCAACGTGATGCACGGCGGGGCGATTTTCAGCCTGGTGGATATCGGCATGGGGCTGGCGTGTTCCAGCTCCCATGGTTTCGACCAGCGCAGCGTCACCATCGAATGCAAGATCAACTATGTACGCGGCGTGTCCGAAGGCGAGGTTTTATGCATCGCCAGGGTACTTCACGCCGGACGCCGCACACTGGTCGTCGAAGCCGAAGTGGTCCAGGACGATAAACTGGTCGCCAAGGCGCAAGGCACCTTCGCTGTCATCTAAACTTTTACGAAAGTGTGATGGAAGCAATCACTTGCTAGCTCTATAGAACCGATTTGGGGTAATTTCGGCACCATTAGCG
Organism: Pseudomonas sp. Irchel 3A18; assembly: GCF_900187465.1. NCBI lineage: Bacteria > Pseudomonadati > Pseudomonadota > Gammaproteobacteria > Pseudomonadales > Pseudomonadaceae > Pseudomonas > Pseudomonas sp. Irchel 3A18. The sequence goes on along the minus strand of NZ_FYDI01000013.1, from coordinate 105,626 downwards.
TGGTGTCGGACCCATTTTGGTCATACGACAAAGAGCCGTGATCGTGAGCAGGCGTTAAAGACCCAACCAGGCGACAACGCCAGTTCCTTTCTTCACCCTTGTAGACCGTTCTGTCCACCCCCATATTGGGGCGACCGATGCGTGAAGGAATCCACCTTGAGCGAATTTCTCAACCGCCGCCTGGCTCTTCTTGGCGAGCGTAACAACCTCTCTCTGCTGGAGCAGTGCCTGCACGGTATCGAGCGAGAATGCCTGCGCGTTACCGGCCAGGCACGCCTGGCACAGACACCCCACCCGCAATCGCTGGGTGCAGCACTGACCAATGGCCTGATCACGACCGACTATTCAGAATCGCTCCTGGAGTTCATCACTCCAGCCCTGACGGACCCGGCACAGACCCTCGACAGCCTGGACAAGATTCATCGCTTCGCCTACAGCAAGCTGAACGACGAATTCCTCTGGAGCCCGTCGATGCCGTGCCCGCTGCCGGCCGAAGAAGAGATTCCGATTGCCTATTACGGCACGTCGAACATCGGCAAGCTCAAGTACGTGTATCGCAAGGGTCTGGCGCTGCGTTATGGCAAGACCATGCAGTGCATTGCAGGGATTCATTACAACTTCTCGCTGCCGGAAGATGTCTGGGCACTGCTCAAGCAGACCGAAGACTTCGCAGGCGACGCACGGGACTATCAGTCGCACTCCTACATTGCGCTGATCCGTAACTTCCGTCGTTACAGCTGGTTGCTGATGTACCTGTTCGGAGCCTCGCCGGCACTCGACGCCGGTTTCCTGCGGGGCCGCGCTCACCAGCTGGAACATTTCGACGCCAATACGCTGTATCTGCCGTATGCCACCAGCCTGCGCATGAGCGACCTGGGCTATCAGAGCAAGGCACAGGCCGACCTGACGCCGTGCTACAACGATCTGGTGAGCTACACCGACAGCCTGCGCAAAGCGGTGGCAACGCCTTACGCGCCGTATGTGGAAACCGGCACCCACGACAGCAATGGCGAGTGGATACAGCTCAACACCAACGTGTTGCAGATCGAAAACGAGTACTACTCCAACATTCGTCCAAAGCGCGTGACCTATTCGGGCGAACGCCCCATCCAGGCGCTGGTGGCTCGTGGTGTGCAGTACGTTGAAGTGCGTTGCCTGGACATCAACCCGTTCCTGCCAACCGGCATCAATCTGGAACAGGCTCGCTTCATCGACGCCTTCATCCTGTTCTGCGCCCTTGAAGAAAGCCCACAGTTGGCAAGCCACGAATGCTCCGACGCAGGCTCCAACTTCCTGTCGGTGGTCAAGGAAGGCCGCCGTCCAGGCCTGACATTGCAGCGCAATCATTCGACTATCGAACTGAAAGCCTGGGCCACCGAACTTCTGGAGAAGATCACGCCCTTGGCACAGTTGCTGGACAAGGCCCAGAGCAGCGACGAGCACATCAAATCGATTGCAGCCCAACAGGCCAAGGTCGATGACTCGTCACTGACGCCGTCGGCACAAGTGCTGGCCAGCATGCGGGCAAATGAAGAAGGCTTCACCGCCTTCTCGTTCCGCCAGAGCCAGAAACATGCCGAATACTTCCGCAGCCACCCGCTGAGCGCAGCAGATCAGGCACAGTTTGAAGCCTTGGCCAAAACCTCCATTGCGGAACAGGCAGAACTGGAAGAAACCGAAGAAGTCGTGGATTTCGACATCTTTGTGGGTGCGTATCAGGCGAGCATTCTGTCGATCAGCAACTGATCCGTACTGCTGTGAGGGAGCGAATTCATTCGCGAAAACGGTATTTCAACGATGCTTATCTGTCGGTTGTAATAACGCTTTCGCGGATGAATCCGCTCCCACTGTGTGTGCCTGTTTTCAATCATGCCAATGCCAGGCGGGGGCATCCAGTGGCCTCTGGCCTTGTATTTCAGTCTGGCCCAGGGTCTTTTTCAGGACGATCTTCTGGCAGTCTTCATGGCGGCTCAGCTCTCTGATCAGGATGCTTGAGTGGGAGACCACCCAGACCTGACAGCGCTGTGAAACCCGGATGATCAACCGAGCCAGTGCTGGCAACAGGTCGACATGCAAGCTGGTTTCCGGTTCGTTCAAGACCATCATCGTCGGTGGTCGCGGCGTCAGCAGTGCGGCCATGAGCAGCAGATAACGCAGCGTTCCGTCCGAAAGCTCGGCCGCCGTCAGGGGGCGAAGCAGCCCGTGCTGATGAAAGAGCAGGCTGAACAAGCCTCCAGGCGTTGCATCGATTTCCAGCCGGGTGCCAGGAAACGCATCCTCAAGCGCCTGGTGCAGATCCTCCACTTCGCCCACTTCAATAATGGTCTGCAAAGCCGCCGCCAGATTGCGCCCGTCGTGGTTCAGCACCGGCGTGCGAGTGCCCAGTTGCGGCTGGCGAACCGGCGCGTCCCGGTCGATGCGGAAATGGTCGTAGAAACGCCAGCCCGTTATGAGCCCACGCATTTCAGCGATTTCAGCAAAGTTTCTCGGGCTGCCCAGTTGCGCGAACAGGCTGTCGAAGGGTTGCCCATGTTGCTGCAGGATTTCCCAGTCCAGGCCCTGACGCGCCCGGATCATCGGCCCCTTGCGATCTACCAGCAAGGAAGCAGGTCGGTATAAAGGCCCGGCCCAGATGCATTCCCGCTTGATCTCCGGGTCCAGCATGAACGCGGTCGGGTAAGGAAGTGGCTCAGGCAATCCCAGGGAAATGGCGAAACCGAAGTCCTCGGTGGCAAACCCCAGGCGCAGGCGTTTCGACTCTCGCCGAACGGACGCTTCCAGAGGCACTTCACCTCTTTTCATGCGCGAGCTTATGACTTCAGGCCCGGCCCACCAGGTCGAATCCAGCCCGCCTTCATGAGCCAGGGCTTCCACCACACCGCCCTGAGCCGTCTCCGCCAGGAGCCGCAAGGCCTTGTAGAGATTGGACTTGCCGCTCCCATTATCGCCCGTCACAAGATTGAGCCGCCCCAAAGGCACAACCAGGCTATTGATCGAGCGGTAATTGGCAACGGCCAGAGTTTTCAACATGGGAGTAACGGCGCTCCTGAATCCATGGAGCCGCACTATCGCCCACCGATCAGAAGCACTGCAACCGATGTTCTGAGCTATAGGGGTACTTTGTGAGAGGCGGCTTGCTGGCGATCAGGCCTACAGCCCACCCACATGAAACGCCTTCACTTCCAGATACTCGTCCAGCCCGTAGCTCGAACCTTCGCGGCCCAGGCCTGACTGTTTGATCCCGCCGAAGGGTGCGACTTCCATGGAGATGATCCCGGTATTGAGCCCCACCATACCGAACTCCAGCGCTTCACCGAAACGCCATGAGCGGCGCAGGTCCTGGGTGAAGTAATAAGCGCCCAGCCCGTAAGGCGTTGCGTTGGCCAGGGCCAGAGCTTCGGCTTCGTCACTGAAGCGCATCAGAGGGGCAACCGGGCCGAAGGTTTCTTCGTTGGCAAGCAGCATCCCGGCATGGGTATCACCCAGCACGGTCGGTTGCACGAACGGGTTATCGCCATCCGGAAGACCGCCGTACAGCAGCTTCGCGCCCTGGCTCAAGGCGTCGTCGATGTGTCGGGCGACCTTGTTCACTGCCGCCGTATTGATCAGCGGACCAATGGTGACGCCCTCCTCCAGACCGTTGCCGACCTTGAGTCTGGCGACCTCTTCTACAAGCCGCTGAGCAAAACGATCATAGATGCCGTTTTGCACCAGAATGCGGTTGGCACAGACACAGGTCTGCCCGGCGTTGCGGAATTTGCTGAGCATGATGCCGGCCACGGCCTGTTCCAGGTCGGCATCGTCGAACACGATAAACGGTGCATTACCGCCCAGTTCCAGGCTCAGGCGCTTGATGTGCTCGGCGCTCTGGCGCATCAGCAGACGGCCAACAGCAGTCGAACCGGTAAAGGAAATCTTGCGCACCACCGGGTTGCCGGTCAGCTCTTCACCAATATCGGTAGGCAGACCGGTAATGACGTTGAACACGCCCGCCGGAATACCTGCGCGCTCGGCCAGCACCGCCAGCGCCAGGGCCGACAGTGGTGTCAGGTCAGACGGTTTGACGATAATCGGGCAACCCGCCGCCAACGCCGGGGCGCATTTGCGGGTGATCATCGCGTTGGGGAAATTCCAGGGTGTGATCGCAGCGCAGACGCCAACGGGTTGCTTGAGGGTCATCAAACGGCGGTCGGCACTGGGCGTCGGGATGGTTTCACCATAAGAGCGGCGCGCCTCTTCGGCGAACCATTTGACGAAGCTGGCCCCGTAACGGATTTCACCACGGGACTCATTGAGCGGCTTGCCCTGCTCAAGGGTCATGATCAGCGCCAGATCTTCAAGATTGTCGAGCATGGCCTGACACCAGCGCTCCAGTAGCAACGCACGCTCGGCGGCGGGACGTGCGCGCCAGGCGGGCCAGGCACGCTCGGCAGCTTCGATGGCACGGCGAGTCTCAGCGCCCGACAGGGCCGGAACCTGCGCCAGACTTTCCCCCGTCGCCGGGTCAGTCACCGTCAGGGTTGCGCCGTCATCGGCGATAATCCACTGCCCATCGACGTAAGCGCGTTCTACCAGCAGGCTGGGGTCTTTCAACTGATTCTTGAGCATGATCGAGTCCTGTTCCGGGATGACTGCCAGTCTAAGCAGCCGCCACAGTCCAGGATGCTGAAAGCGGCGAACCAGCAGCGTCGGATGCTGAAATTCGCCGCCCCACGGCAGCCTCTACTGCCGCAACGAACCCAGCAGGCTCTGCAGGAAGCGCTCGCCTGCGGTCATCTGGCTGACCTCGATAAACTCGTCGGGCTTGTGCGCCTGCTCGATGGAGCCCGGCCCACACACCACCACTGGCACATTGAGACGCCCGGCGAACAGGCCGCCTTCGGTGCCATAGGAAACCTTGATGTGCTGCGTCCCAGGCTCGGCGAAGGCATGCAACAGGCGAACGGCCTCGACGCTGGGGTGTGTTTCCAGCGCAGGGTACTCGTTCATGATTTCAATTTCGATGTCCGCCACGCCAGACAGTTGCCGGGCCTCGCGCACGAGCACTTCGGCACGTTCACGCAATTGCGCAAGCAGCAGATCGGGATCATCCCCCGGCAGATTGCGGTACTCGAACTCCAGGGTGCAGAGGTTCGGCACGATATTCAGCGCCTTGCCACCGTCGATACGACCGATATGCACGGTGCTGTAAGGAATGTCGTAGCCTTCGTCCCGCGCGCCCTGCTGCTCGACCAGTGCCTGGCTCTTGCGCAGCTCGGCAATGAAATCGCTGGCCAGATGAATCGCGTTGACCGCACGAGGCGCCAGGGAGGAATGCGCTTCCTGGCCACGGCAGTAGGTGCGGTAGGAGCTTTTGCCCTTATGGCCGATGGCGAACTGCATCAGGGTCGGCTCACCGACCACGCACAGAAAGGGTCGTAACGGTGCCAGATGCAGCACGTCCAGCAAACGCCGCACGCCGACGCAGCCAATCTCTTCATCGTGGGACAACGCCAGTTGCAGCGGCCGACTGAGGGTCATGTCCGCCGCATCGAGCATGGCGTCGATGGCCAGGGCAATGAAGCCCTTCATGTCGCAGGTGCCACGGCCATAAATGCGCCCGTCGCGTAGCGTCGCTTCAAACGGCGGAACGGTCCAGGCCTGACCGGCAGCGGGCACCACGTCGGTATGACCGGACAGCAAAACACCCGGTTGTTGCCGTGGACCGGTGCTGGCAAACAGGTTGGCCTTCTTGCCGGTTTCGTCCTTGACGATCAGCGACTCGATGCCCTTGGTCGCCAGCAGGTCGCGAACGTATTCGATCAGCGCCATGTTCGACTCTGACGACACCGTATCGAAGGCAATCAGGCGCTTGAGAATTTCCAGTGCACGGGGCGTCATGAGGCTTTACTCGCTTGCTCGTTGGCCATGGCGAAACGACGGATGTCGAAAGGGCTGATGGACGTGGTGGTGCTACCGGTGCTGATCAGCTCGGCCATCACATCCCCAACGCCCGGGCCAAGCTGGAAGCCGTGCCCGCAGAAGCCGAAGGCATAAAACAGGCCGTCCACCGCGCCGCTACGCCCCATGACCGGCAACGAATCCGGCGTATAGCCTTCGATGCCGCTCCACACCCGGATGATGTTCAGGTTACCCACACCGGGCAGCAACCGGCGCATCTGCTGCACCTGATTGATGATGCTGCGCGGCTCGACATAGGCGCGCCGGTTGATCATGTCCGGTTTGCTGCGAAAGCCACCGCCAATGATGATGTTGCCCCGCGGGATCTGCCGGAAATAGATCACTTCGTGGGCAATCTTGGTATAGACGCCGATCACTGTCGGCAGCGCGTAAGGCACAGGTTCGGTCACCGCCATTTGCGGCCCGTGGGTATCCAGCGGAACCGGCTCGCCGAACTGCTCGGACAGTTTCTGGCCCCAGGCGCCTGCAGTGATCAGCAGGTTATCGGCAGTGAAGATCCGGCCATCGGTGGTGGTGACTTCAAATTCGCCACCGACCTTTTGCACGTGGGCGACCTCGGTGCGCTCCTCGATCCGCGCGCCGGCCCGAATAGCGGCACGGGCAAAGGCCGGTGCGGCCAGACGCGGGTTGGCATGCCCATCGTGAGGCGCGTAGGAGCCGCCTTTCACGTCAGGCCCCAGAAACGGGAAACGCTCATGCAGCGCCTTGCCGCTGTAGACCTGCAGATCCAGTTGCCGGGCTTCGGGCGCGGCGGCATAGGCTTCCAGTTCCGGGATTTCATCTTCGCGGTAGCAGACCCGCATGTGCCCTGAAGGAATGAACTCCAGATCGTCGTCAATCAGTTCCGGCAAGCGCTTCCACAAACCCCACGAGCGGTTAGCCAGCTCCAGTTGACCGAGAAAACGGCCCTGACGACGGACGTTGCCAAAGTTAACGCCGCTGGCGTACTGGCCGATCATGTCGCGCTCCAGCAAGGTCACCGACTGGCCACGCTGGCGCAGGAAGAAGGCCGAAGACGACCCCATGATCCCGCCACCAATGATCAGCACATCGACTTTCGGCTGCTTCATGACACCACCTCATCTGTGAGCATGGACAAGGGTTTGACCGGCGCCTGCCCGCGCTGCCGCCCGACCTGTTCGACTGGCACGCCCGCAGCGGCGGCAATCACTTCAGCGCCCGCCTGTGAGCAATAACGTCCCTGACAGCGCCCCATGCCGACCCGGCTGAAAGCCTTGGCGCGGTTGACCTCGCAGGCGCCTTTCTGACGCACGACGCCCCGCAGTTCGCCCGCGCTGATCATTTCGCAGCGGCAGACAATCGCATCGTCAGGCAAGGCCGCGGCCTGGGCAGCGGGCCATGGAAAGGCTTCGGTCAACCCGACACGGAAACGATCCATGACCTCAAGGTCCTTGCGCACCTGGGCCTGACGCCCCGGATCCACCGGTATATCCAGATCCTGCAACACGGCCAGGGCCGCCAGACGTCCAGCCTGCTCGGCAGCGTCGGCACCGCGAATCTTCGCCCCATCGCCAGCGGCGTAGACGCCTTTGACCGAGGTCCGGCCTTCTTCATCGACAGCCAGCAGCCATTGGCCGGAATCCTTATCGAAACGCAACTGGCAACCTGCAAGGTCGGCCAGTTGGGTTTCGGGACGCAGGTGATACCCAAGGGCCAGGGCATCGCAGTCGACCGTCAGGGACGAACCATTGGCCAGACGAACCCGCACGCCGCTGACGCCTTGCTGTTCATCACCCAGAATCTGTTCAGGCTGAACGCCCATGTGTACCGGCACCTTGGCGCTATAAAGCTGAGCCAGCAGTTTCATGCCGTTGAGCAGCAACCCCGGACGCGCCAGCAGTTTGGGCAGTGCGCCGATTCGCTTGCTGAAGGGCGATGTATCGAGCACTGCCGCCACGTCGGCACCTGCCTTCACGTACTGGCTGGCAACCAGATACAGCAACGGGCCGCTGCCCATGAACACGACCTGGCTGCCAATGGATACCGACTGCGCCTTGAGGGCAATCTGCGCGCCGCCCAGGCTGTAAGTCCCCGCCAGTTGCCAGCCCTTGATGGGCATCAACCGGTCAGTGGCGCCGGTACACAGAATCAGCGCATCGAAATCCTGCACGGTATGCAGCCCCTGGCTGACACAGCACAACTGGCCTGGGGTCAGGTTCCAGGCCAAAGTGTCGGGCCGATAGTCGATCTGCGCGCGCAGGCGGTCGAAGCTTTCATGCAGCGCACGAGCCTTGGGCGCTTCAGTGCCATACAGCGCCGAATAGTCACGCTTGAAACCTTCGGGCTGACGTCGGTAGATCTGTCCGCCGTCACGGCGGTTTTCATCGATCAGAATCGGCTTGAGGCCCGCCGCCAGCAGCGTCTCGGCACAACGGGTGCCCGCAGGCCCGGCACCGATGATGACGACCCTGGCAGCCTTGGGGTCTGCAACGCCTAACCGTGAAGTGGCCATGTCGCCTCCGGCTGTGTAGTGACGATATCAAGCCCCTCGCGGACTTCATTGGAGCAGGCGCGCAGACGCTCGCCGCTGCGGGTCCATACCCAGCAATCCTGGCAAGCGCCCATCAGGCAGAAACCGGCACGACGCCCCGGATCGAATTCGGACTGACGCAAGGCTGCGCCCTGGGTCAGCAAGGCGACCATCAGGGTGTCGCCTTGCAAGGCTTCGACGGAAAGACCGTCGACTTTGAGGCTGACAGAGGGCCGATCACGCTCGCCCAACCTTACGAAACGCCCTTTCATGCATAGGCTCCCACGGTCACGTTATTCAGGTTCTCTTGTGCGCCCTGCAGTTCGGCGCTTTCACGATGACAAAGAATTTCGCTGCCCCCACCAATCTGGCGGCGACCCGGCGTGGTCTTGTTGCACAAGCCCTCGATACGGACCGGGCAGCGATTGAGAAAGGTACACAGCTCGGTATCACGGGCAGGGGCGCTGGTCGGCGGCAGCTTGCCGCAATTGGAAGAACAACCTTCCAGCCAGCCCTGACGCAGCTCCGGTACCGAACTCACCAGCAAGTCCGTGTAAGGATGGAAAGGCGCCTTGCTGAAGGATTCGCAACTGCCCTCCTCGACCTTGTGGCCGCTGTACATCACCACAATGTCGTCGCACAGGGCGCGCACGGTGGAGATGTCATGGCTGATGAACAAGTAGGAAACCCCCAACTCGCGCCGCAAGTCGCCCAAGAGTTCAAGAATCGCTGCGCCGACCACGGTATCCAGCGCCGAGGTCACTTCATCGCAGAGGATCAGGTCCGGCTTGGCCGCCAGAGCGCGGGCCAGGTTGATACGCTGTTTCTGGCCACCGGACAGTTCGTTGGGACGGCGCTCGGCCAGCTCACGGGGCAGACGCACCAGATCCATCAGCTCATCGATACGCTGGCGCAAGGCCTGACCCTTGAGGCCGAAGTACATTTTCAAAGGCCGGGCCAGGATGGTGCTGACGCTGTGCATCGGGTTGAGTGCCGTATCGGCATTCTGGAACACCATCTGGATACGGCGGAACTGGTCTGGCGTACGCCCGGCAAGGGTGCCGGACAATTCGGCACCATCGAACACCAGGCTGCCCCGTGCCGGGTCCAGCAAACCGGCGACCACACGCGCCAGGGTCGACTTGCCCGAACCGGACTCACCGATCACGCCGATGGCCTGGCCACGGCGAATGGTCAGGTCGATGTCTTCGAGCACGCGAATCATCGGCATGCCTTGCAGGTTCTTCTTGCCGTAGCCGGCGGTCATGCCCTTGATGGTCAGCAGCACGCTGTCCTTGGCCACCTCACTGGCCGGGCTCAGGGTTGCGTCGGGGCGGGCTGCCGCCAGCAAACTGCGGGTATACGCTTCTTCCGGGCCTTTGAGCAGCGCAGTGGTGCTGCTTTTCTCGATGATCTGCCCGCCGTTGAGCACCACGATCTGATCAGCCATCTGCGCCACGACCGCCAGGTCATGGGAGACATACACCGCCGTCGCGCCCCGCTCGCGCACCACGCGCTTGAACGCGCGAAGCACGTCGATCTGAGTGGTCACATCCAGCGCCGTAGTGGGCTCGTCGAGGATCACCAGCAAAGGGTCGCTGATCAGCGCCATGGCCGCCATGACCCGCTGCAACTGACCACCCGACACCTGATGCGGATAACGCTGGCCGATCTGCTCAGGGTTGGGCAGTGCCAGATCGCGGAACAACTCGACGGCCTTGGCTTCCAGCACCGCCCGGTTGCCCAGCCCATGAATCAGCGCACCTTCGATCACCTGATCGATCAGCCGCTTGGCCGGATTGAAAGCGGCAGCAGCACTTTGCGCGATGTAGGACACCCGATTCCCACGCAAACCCTGCAATTGGCTTTCCGGCAGGCTGAGCATGTCGTGTTCGCCAATCTGCACCACACCGCTGGCCAAGCGGCAGCCGCGTCGCGCATAGCCCAACAGCGCCAGGGCGATGGTGGTCTTGCCGGAACCGGACTCACCGATCAGCGCCAGCACTTCACCTTTTTCCAGCGCGAAACTCACGCCTTTGACGATCTCGGTTTCGCCACGGTCGCCGCTGGCAACCACTCGCAGGTCTTGCACCCTTATCAATTCACTCATCTCATCGACCTCCCGAGCGGCGACTGCGGCTTGATGACAGCCGGTCGATGAAGAGATTGACCCCGATGGTCAGCGTGCCGATGGCCAGTGCCGGAATCACGATGGCAGGAGCGCCCTGATTGAGCCCGCCGATGTTCTCGCGCACCAGCGACCCCAGGTCCGCATCCGGCGGCTGTACGCCCAGCCCCAGAAAGCTCATGCCACTGAGCAGCAGCACGATGAAACCGAAGCGCAGGCCCAGGTCGGTCATCACCGGGTTGAGCATGTTGGGCAGGATTTCGTGGCAGGCGATGTAGAGGCGGCTTTCTCCACGGGTGCGAGCCACTTGCACGTACTCCAGCGCCTCGATATTCACTGCCAGACTGCGCGCAATGCGAAAGGCGCCGGGCATGAAACTCAGTACCGCTGTGCAGATCAGCAGGGTGATGGACGAACCGAAGGCCGACACCATGATCAGCGCAAGCATCTTGCTGGGGATCGAGATAAAGGCGTCCATGAGACGGCTGATGACTTCGTCCAGCCATTTGGGCGCGACCACTGAAATCAGCGCAAAGAAGGTGCCGATACCGCTGGCAAGTATCGCGGCAACCAAAGCCAGACCGATGGTGAAACGCGCGCCGACCAGCACCCGGCTGAGCATGTCACGGCCCAGATAATCGGTGCCGAACAGGTGCGTGGCGCTGATGGCATCGAACACGTTGTCGGAAACCACTTCGCCCACCGAATACGGCGCCAGCCATGGGCCGAACAACGCGACCAGCAGCCACAGGAAACACATCGCCGCGCCGATCAGGCCCAGCCAGGAAGGCCCGTGGGATATCTTGCCCAGCGCCAGGTCCGGCGCGGCTGGCGTCGACTTCACAATGACATCTCTCATTGGGTTCTCAGCCTCGGATTGGAAAGGATTGCACACAGGTCGGCCAGCAACACCAACCCCAGATAAGCCGAGCAGAACAGCATGGTGCAGGCTTGCACCAGCGCCATGTCCCGGTTGGTCACGGCATCGACCATGAGGCTGGCGATGCCGGGATAGTTAAAGATGGTTTCGACAATCACCACGCCACCCAGCAGGTAGGACAGGCTCAATGCAACGGCATTGGCAATCGGCCCGATGGCGTTGGGCAAGGCATGTTGCAGCACGATCCGCGTCGGGCTCACACCCTTGAGCCGGGCCATCTCGACGTACGGGCTGTCGAGCTGGTCAATGACGGCAGCGCGGGTCATGCGCGCCATCTGGGCGACGATGACGCAGCACAGGGTCATCACCGGCAAGGCATACGTGCGGATGAACTGCAGCGGCGAGCTGACATCGCTGGCATAGGACAACGCCGACAACCAGCCCAGGTTCACGGCAAAGATCAGTACCGCCAGAGTCGCCACCAGAAACTCGGGCACCGCCACCAGCGCCAGGGTGATGAAACTCAGGGCGCTGTCCAGGCGACCGCCACGGCCCATGGCCGAGCCGATGCCCAGCGCCAGGGCAACCGGCACCGACACCAGCGCGGTGGTAGCCGCCAGCATCAGGGTGTTGGGGAAACGCCCGGCGATCAGGTCGGTCACCGGCATGGCGTTGGACACCGACTCACCCATGTTGCCGCCCAGCAGGTTCATCAGCCATTGCAGGTAACGCACCACACCCGGCTGATCCAGACCCAGCTTGATGCGCAGGGCCGCAACCTGTTCAGGGGTCGCGAACTGCCCGAGGGCGGCTTGCGCCGCATCGCCGGGCAACACTGCCGTGATGGCGAACACCACCACGGAAACAATCAACAAGGTCACGATCGCAGCGCCCAGGCGCTGGACGATCAGCCAGAATGTGTTGCTATTCATCTGCCTGCTCCCGCATCAGTCCACAGCCGTTGTTACGCGTCCAGCCACACCTGCTCGCTGAACATGTAACCCATGAAGCCACCCAGCGGGTTGCTGGAGTAACCCTGGATACGCTTGTCCACGCCGTCGATATTGCTGATGAACACCGGGATGCCGATGCCACAGTGCTGGCTGACCAGCGCCTGCATGTCGCCATACATCTTGCCGCGCTTCTCGTCGTCGGTTTCGCCACGGGCCAGCATCAGCAACTGATCGAACTGGTCGTTCTTCCAGGCCGACTCGTTCCACGGCGCGGATGACTGGAAAAACTGCGAGAAGATCACGTCGGCATTCGGGCGCGGGTTGATGTTGCCGAAGCTCAGCGGGTGTTTCATCCAGTGGTTGGACCAGTAGCCATCGCTGGGCAGACGGTTGACGTTGAGAGTCAGCCCGGCCTGTCTGGCCGACTGTTGCAGCAGTACGGCGATATCCACCGAACCGGTTGCAGCCGGCGATGCCGCCACTGGCATGGTGATCTTTTCCAGCCCGGCTTTCTTGAGCAGGAATTTGGCTTTTTCCGGGTCGTACTGACGCTGCGGCAGGTCGGCATTGAAGTAACGCGAACCGGGCGCAATCGGATGATCGTTACCCACCCGTGCGTAACCACGGAAGACCGCCGACTTGACCTGTTCGCGGTCCAGCAGGTACTTCATGGCCTCGGTGAATTCGGGGCTCTTGCCGGGCATCTGGTCCTGGCGAATGATCAGATCGGTGTAGTTGCCCGACGGCGCATCCACGACACGGTGACCGGCACTGGCGGCAATGCGGGTGGTGGAGCGCGGGTTGACCTCGTTGATCATGTGTACGTCGCCGGACAGCAGGGCGTTGACCCGCGATGGCTCGTCGCCGATGGCAATGAACTCGATCTCGTCCAGATACGGCAGGCCGGGTTTCCAGTAGTTCGGGTTGCGGGCGCTGACGGAACGCACGCCCGGCGTGAACTCCTTGACCGTGAACGGGCCGGTGCCGATGCCCTTGCTGAAATCGGTAGTGCCTTCGGGCACGATCAACAGATGCGACACCGCCAGGATCGACGGCAGCTCGGCGTTGGGTGAACTCAGGGTGATCTGGACTTCCAGCGGGCCGGTCGCCTTGATCTCGGAAAACTGCGCCATCAGCGGCATGACTTTCGAGCCAGTCACAGGGTCCTTGTGGCGCGACAGGGAGAACACCACATCGGCGGCGCTCAGCGGCTTGCCGTTGTGGAAGGTGACGTCCTTGCGCAAGGTGATGGTCCACACCGTTGCGTTGCTGTTTTCGATCTTTTCAGCCAGCTCCGGATGCGGTACCAGATGGCTGTCGAAACGGGTCAGGCCGTTGTAGAACATGAAGTGGCGAACATAGTCGGTGGACAGCGCACCCTTGGCCGGGTCGAGGGTATCGGCCGTGGAGCTGGACATGCCTGCCACACGAATGCGTCCGCCCGGCTTGCCTTTCACGGGTGCCGCGTCGTCATCGGCAAACACTTTCCCCGCCGCACCGAACAGGCTGCTGGAACCTGCCGCCATGACACCGGCGACGCCCAGCATGCGCAATGCATCGCGGCGCGACAGACCGCGATTGAGCCCCTCGAAAACCCGCAGGCTGTCCTGGCCGGAAATCAACGGGGAATCATTTTTCTTGTCAGCCATATCAGTTCTACCTGTCGAAAAAGGGAATGTCCGAGTTGCTCACGGTTGACCGGAGCGTCCTTTAAGCACACGCGACGACGGTGAAACAAAAACTCAGTAGCGACTGTCCTGATAGCGGTAATACGCTCCCACCAGCGGCAGGAACCACGGTTTGCCAAAGTGGCCGGGAATCGCTGGCCAGCTCAGGTCGCGCCAGGGGTTGGCCTGTGCCTTGCCTTCCATGACTTGGGCCATGACCTGGCCCATGTGCACCGACATCTGCACGCCATGGCCGCTGTAGCCCATCGAGTAGAAAACCCCGTCATGCTCGCCTGCACGGGGCAGACGGTCGGAGGTCATGTCCACCAGCCCGCCCCAGCAGTAATCGATCTTCACGTGGGCCAGTTGCGGGAACATCTGCACCATGGCCGCCTGCAGCACCTTGCCGCTCTTGGCATCAGAGCTGCTGTTGGACATGGCAAAGCGCGCACGACCGCCAAACAGCAAACGGTTATCAGGCGTAAGACGGAAATAGTTGCCGATCAAACGGCTGGTGACATAGGCACGCTGGTTGGGGAACAGACGATTGATCAGTTCCTGAGGCAGCACTTCGGTGGCGATCACGAAACTGCCCACCGGAACGATCCGGCGCCGATACCAGCCCAGCCCGCCGTGCTGGCAAGCGCCGGTGGCCAGCAACACTTGCCCGGCCTGGATCGAACCCTTGGAGGTGTTGACCACAAAGCCGTTGCCGCTGGCTTTCCAGTCCTTGACCAGAGCGTCCTGATAGACGCGAGCGCCATGGCGCACCGCCGCATCGGCCAGGCCCAGACCAAAACGCCCCACATGAATCTGCACGCCGTTGCGCTGCAACAGGCCGCCGTGAAACTCGTCAGAATCGATCTCGGCGCGCACATCCTGAGCCGAGAGCAACTCGACATCGGCATCCACTTCACGCCGGATCAGCTCGCAGGTGCGGGCAAGCCCTTCGTAATGACCGGGCTTGGCGGCCAGCTTGAGCTTGCCGTTGCGCTTGATGTCACAGGCGATGCTCTCCTGCTCGATCACATCGACAACGCTCTGCACCGCGCTTTCATACGCCTTGTAATACTCGCGGGCCTGCCCGGCACCCAGGCTCTGACTCAACGAGGCATAGTCCTGGGCAACGCCGGTATTGCATTGCCCGCCATTGCGGCCGGATGCTTCGCCGATCACCCGACCCGCTTCCAGAACCACAACACTGGCGCCTTTCAAGGCCAAGGCACGAGCTGCCGCGAGTCCGGTGAAACCGCCCCCGACAATCACCACATCTGCCAGCCCTTCCACCGCACCTTCGCAGGCACCGGTAAAGGCCGGAGCAGTATCGAGCCAGTAGGACTCACTGTGCATCTCGTTCTCCTTGTCGCTTGATGGAAAGCACCTTGAACATGCCGCTTTTACAGACCGACCAGCCCGGCCAGACCGCCGATGTCCGGGATCTGGTGATACTCATAGAAACTGTTGGCCGGCTGTTCGTGTCCTCGGGCCACAAATGCCTTGTTCCTGATCTTCATGTCGTGGGCTGAAAACAGGTCGTAACGGAAGCTGGAGGACACATGCAAGATGTCTTCCGGGCCACAACCGAGGTTGTCGAGCATGTACTCGAACGCCGCCAGACGCGGCTTGTAGACCTGAGCCTGTTCGGCAGTGAACACCTTGTGGAAAGGCGCGCCGAGCTTGTCGACGTTGGACATGATCTGGCTGTCGCTGGCGTTGGAGAAAATCACCAGCGGGATCTTGTCGGCAATCTTCGCCAGACCGGCCGGCACATCGGCATGCGGGCCCCAGGTGGGAACGGCGTCGTAATAGAGCTGGCCTTCGCCACGGTATTCAACGTTCCAGCGCTTGCAGGTACGCGCCAGAGCGACCTTCAGGATTTCGTCATACGGCATCCACTCACCCATGACCTGATCCAGGCGATAGGCCGAAAAGTCTTTCACGAACTGGTCCATCTGCTCGACAGGTACACGGTCGGCGAACAGCTCGCGGGTCATGGTGCCCATGTGGAAGTTGGTCAAGGTGCCGTAGCAGTCGAACGTAATGAATTTTGGTCGAAGAAAGCTCATTTTGTGCGGTCCTGAAGTTCGTTGAGGTCATGGCAAGACGCGCAATCAAGCCGGTCGAAACGATCGTTGATGCACGCTGAAGCACACCCTCATTACAACACCGTGAAATCAGCATATGGCGTTAAAAGTGCTGGCTGCTTGATAGAAAGCACCGTTTTAAGGTGCGCGCTCAGCAGACTTTGCGGGGCGCTCCAGCCTTGGGCAAACCCCGGTTTCAGGCGCTTTTATGACCCTTTTCGGGGCGCTGTCGCTCAAACACGGGGGTTTGCGCCGCAGAAACTGCGCTTTTGCGGGGGTTATGGTTTTTCGCGAATGAATTCCCACCAGGCCCGCGTGAGAGCGAATTCATTCGCGAAAAAAAACGGGCGCTTCCCCTACAGGAAGCGCCCGCCTGACAAACCTTGATAAAGATCAGCCGATATCGATCAACACACTCTTGAATCGCAGGTTGGCCTCGAACGCCTCGCGCCCGAGATCCTTGCCGATCCCGGAACGCTTGTAGCCTCCGGTGGGCAGAATGTAATCGTTGCTGCGTCCATAACGATTCACCCAGACCGTCCCCGCTTCCAGGCGACGAATCAGGCGCAGGGCACGATTCAGGTCCGCCGTATGCAGCCCGGCTGCCAGCCCGTAGGTGTCGTGCTCGGCCAGACTCAAGGCCTGCTCTTCGTCATCGAAAGCCTGAATGGTCAGCACCGGGCCGAAAACCTCTTCACAGACCGCAGGGTTCCGGTTATCCAGCCCTGTCAGCAAAGTGGGCTGGTAATAGGCGCCGCCCAGGCCTTCGAACAATCCGCCACCGGTCAACACCTCGGCACCCGCCTCGCGGGAGCGTTGCACGATGTTGTCGATGCGCATGGCCTGCTGGCGAGAAATGATCGGTGTCAGCGTGCTGTCTGGCGACCAGGTCGGGCCGGGGCGCAGCTCCTTGAAGTACGCCTGCAGATGCTCGACGAAAGGCGCCATGATCGAGCGCTCGATAATAAGTCGCGAACCCGACACACAGACCTGCCCGGCGTTGCCGGTAATGGCCAGCGCTACAGTGCGGGCTGTCTTGGCGATATCCGGAATATCGGCAAACACCAGTTGCGGGCTTTTGCCGCCCAGCTCCAGTGTCACCGGCTTGGGACCGACCAGCGCGCAGGTTGACATGATGCTCGACCCGGTCGCCGTCGATCCGGTGAAAGTCACTTTCGAGACAAGCGGATGCCGGCACAAGCCATCGCCGGTGGTGCGGCCATCACCCTGCACCACGTTGAAGATCCCGGCAGGAATCCCGGCCTTCACCGCCAGCTCGGCATAACGCAAGGCCGAAAACGGCGTCAGCTCCGAAGGCTTGAGCACCACGGCATTACCTGCTGCCAGCGCGGGCGCGACCTTCCATGAAGCCATGCTCAGCGGGAAATTCCACGGCGCGATGGCCGCGATCACACCGTAAGGCTCGGCAATCTGCATGCCCAGTCGATCCGTCTGGGTGGCTGCAACTTCCCCGCCGTGCTTGTCCGCCAGCTCGGCGAAGAAACGAATGCCTTCTGCCACATAAGGAATGTCCCAGGCCAATACATCCTTGTGCGGACGTGTAGAACCCACCGCTTCCAGAGGCCCCAACACCGCGCCATCGGCTTCGATCAGGTCGGCCCAGCGACGCATGACACGGGCACGCTCGCGTGGCGGACGGCTGGCCCAGTCGCTGCGCTTGAACGCCTGCCAGGCATTGCTCACGGCTTCGTCCACTAGCGTGGCATCAGCAATCGGCAGTTCTGCATAGACCTGGCCATCGGAGGGACGGGACACCGCCATACCCGATTGCGCATCGCGGTATTGGCCGGCAATGAAATGAGCGCTGCGCACAGCAATAACACGAGGATCGAAGCTATCCATGAAGGACTCCAGCCAATGACAAGCGAGGTGTCCATGCTAGAAAAAAACCGCAAGCATTTGCTGCCGACCTTTTACCCCGTTTAAGAAGTAACTGCGGTCTGGAGCGCTCGCGATTATTGAATCTGCCGAATGCTTGCAACCCTCTTGTCACCCTTGCTCACAGGTGGGATACAGCAAGCCTTCCGCAGACTTTTATCGCTTGTGCATCCCTCTCAACGGAGATACCTCATGCTCGCTCAACAACGCATCGACTATGAATATCGCCCCATGACCGCCGACGATGTCGGTCATGCCCACACCCTGTCCCTTGACCTGAAATGGCCGCACCGGCTGGAAGACTGGGCCATGCTGCAACGTGTCGCCCAAGGCTTTGTGGCGATCCATAACGGCAGGCTGATCGGCAGCGCCTTTGCCTGCCATCAGGGCGACTATTCCACCATCGGGCTGGTGATTGTCAGCGACGACTATCAAGGCAAAGGCGTGGGCCGCAAGCTGATGGAAATGGCCGTGGGCAGCGTCGCGCCGCGTACCGCCATCCTCAATGCCACACTGGCTGGCGCGCCGTTGTACGCCAAGATGGGCTTTGTCAGTTTTGGCGAGGTCGAACAGCGCCAGGGGCAGGCGCAAGTGCCGTCCGCAACCGCATTGAAAGCAGGCGAACACTGCCGCCCGCTGAGCGATGCAGACAAGCCTCGCGTGCTGGAACTGGCCAATGCCGGCAGCGGCCTGGATCGCACCGTCACCCTGGGCGATGCGCTCAACAATGTCGAACATGCCGTGGGCATCGAACGTGACGGCCAGCTTCAAGCCTTCGCCATCATGCGGCCTTTTGGTCGCGGCCTGTGCATCGGCCCGCTGATCGCCGAAGACGTCGAGCAAGCCAGACACCTCATCGAACAACTGCTGGCCAAGGTGCCTTATGCCTTTGTGCGCATCGATATTCCGGTGGACAGCGGCCTGCCGCAATGGCTGGAAGAAGCCGGCCTCAAGCGCGTGGACAGCGTGACCTGCATGAGCATGGGTGCCGTACCGCAACCGTCACAGGGTGTTCGTCAGTTTGCCCTTATCACTCAGGCCATCGGCTAGATTTTCGGAGATTCCGCGCCCATGTCACACCCAACCGCCTTGTTGCTGGCCCATGCCGATAACACCCCTGTCGACACCGAATTCACCTCCGGCCCGTTGAGCCCAAACGACCCGTTCGCCATCCAGCGCCGCATCGCCTTCATCGATGACCAGGGCATTGCTGCCGGCCTGGTAAACCTCGGCGAATCGTTAAGCGTGGAGCATTACCCCTACACCGAAATGCTGGTGGTACACCGTGGCGCAATCACTTTGCGCTCGGGGCAAACCAGCATCACCGTCAGCCCTGGAGAAAGCGCCGTGATCGGGCGCGGTACCGACCTGCACATTGAGGCACAACCACACAGCATCTGGGCCTTTTGCGCCGCAACCCAGGCGAGCGGCCCGGACAAGCCCGGCATCACCCTGATCGAGCGGTACGCCCCGCTCACGCCGTCATCGCCACCGGAAGCCGGCATCCTGATCGGCACAGCCCCGCAATGTCGCAGCAACAACATCTTTGAAGATACCGCCAGTACCTTGCGCATCGGCGTCTGGGACTCGACCCCTTACGAACGCTTCGCACGCCCGCACAAGATCCACGAACTGATGCACCTGATCGAAGGCAGCGTGGACCTGCAACTGGACAACGGCCCGACCCTGAGCGTAAAGCCGGGCGATACCGTATTCGTCGCCCAGGGCGCGCCGTGCAAATGGACGAGTACTGTGTATGTACGCAAGTTTTATGCAGTGACCTGACATTGAAAACAGGCGCTCTTCACTTTCTTGAAGGGCGCTGCAACACTTCTGAAACAAAAAGACTTATTACTTTATTTCTTCAGAAAATTATTTTATCGGCTACCGCTTTTGTATTGTCCATGATACAAACCCTGCCGTGGATAGAGTGATGCTGAGTATTCATATCAGTATCGGCACAGGGAAATGTGCATGTTTTATTGCCCGCTGGTTACCCCGCACTCTTCTCGCCTCTGCATCCATACTTGTAACACCATGAAAACCCGGCATGACGGCGGGCCATCGCTTTATTTTCATACGCACCTACAACAAGAAGTTGACACTTTTACTCAAGGAGCTTTACTGCTATGAAACTTTCAAAACTGCTGTTGTCTTCTCTTGCACTGGCCACAATGACTGTCGCTGCAACCGCACAGGCGGGTCCACCGGTTACTGTGACGTTCAAGAATCTGGGAACGGCTGCTGCGGAATACAAGGTTGTTTCTACCAATGAGCGATCGACCCAGTTGAACGCCAAGGAGACGATCGATGCCGTTGTCGCTGCCGGCGGCTCTGACACCTATGTTGTTCAAACCGCTTTGCCAGACTCAGGCTATGCCAGCGTTCGCTACGCCATCGGAACAAAGGTCTGTGTATTCTCAACAACCTTCATCAACGCCATTTCAACAGGTGGCGTGAAAGTCCCGAAATGGACCCGTACAGCGACGCCTAGCGGCGGCGCCGTCTGCACAGCAACCTCTAGCGTCACCAACCTGTCCACTTACGCCTGGTCTGCTGAATTCACAATGAAATAAGCCTGTACACGTGTGCATCAGCGCCTGATGCACACGCTCCTGCGACAAAAACTAAAGCTTGCTCCTCTCATGCCGACACAGTGGCGATAGAACCATGGACAGGATCACCGCTGCGAGGAAGCACATATGATCGATACCAACTCCATCTCGTCTTTTCTTGCCAGCAACACGATCAAGACCGTCGCAAAAACGGCTTCCGTGGCCACGGTCAGTGTCGATCCGAAAGCACTGTCTTCAAAAACGGAAAATTCGGACACAGCAACACTCTCAACCCTGGCCAAACAGCTGAATGACAGTGCCGCTCGCGCCGAATCTCGTGACTCGACACTGGGCAGCAAAGAGCTGGGAAAACTGGCTACCAGCATCATTTATAAACTTGTTGGCCCCGAATACTCGGATAACCGAAAGATTCACGATGCCGAAGTTCCGGACACCGATGATCCCGAACTGCTGGAAAGAGCCAAGCAAGCGACACAATTCATGAATGGTACTGGCGCAAACCCTTTTGCCAGCTTGTCCCAGGATCAGTTGCGATTAGTCATTTACGATGAAAGTGGTGATTACACCATCAACGAGCGCAATGCAGCATTTTCCGAAAACCACGACCGTGAGCAAGTATGGAAAAGGGCTATTGCCAAACAATACGTAGACGAATACAACGAAACCGGCAAGAGCACCAACACACTGGTCGAAATGCTCGCGCATTACAACGACCTGCCGCCGATAGAAAAAGCACAATACCCCAGTAACTATGTGGCCAACCTGACAGCGGGCGACAGTTCGGCTCTGGATATTTTCAATAGCGGGAAGAACAGCGCAGTCAACGTATCGGACAGTAAAGAAGTCTGAGCAGGCAATCACGCGTACAAGCACATTGCCTGTCCCCGTTTCATGTAGTGAACGTTAGCTAACGCTGGCAAACGGCATCCATCCCGTTTACGCTCTCGACTCAGCGCACGGGACGCGCAACTATGTGAATGGATGCCATGCAAGAAAAACGCAACTCATACGAGCACTTCAGTGCCGATGAGGAAGACGCAGCGCATTACGTGCGACGCCACTCATCGAACTTTTCGACGTTCTACCGCAACCTGTTGGCCTTGCTCATATTCATGGCCCTGAGCAGCTATGGCGTACTGTATTACAGCGGTGTCTTGCGGCTGATCGCGAACAATTCCGCCTCCCCTCCGATTCACAAGGTCACGCAGACCACTGTCTCTCCCGCGCCCGCTCAAACCTCACAACGCCCTCAACCGCTGGCCGATTGCATAGGCCCGGACAATGTCATCGACGAAGCCGTTGCAACCTGCCGCTTTGGCCAGTTCCCCCGGGCGACCCAAAACCATGAGGCCCAGGGCATGGTGTCCGACAGGTTCATGGCGCAATACATGGCCGACCAGCAAGCGCCACAAGCCGGACGCGCCAGCGTGGAAAGCGTCGAATGGGCGACTGTGAACCAATGGGATAAAAAGCGCACCTACCGGGCGGTCTGGAGCATCACCGACAACCGCATTGAAGGCAGCAGCGTCTGCACCAACTGGCCCAGAGGCTCGATCGAATACCGCGAATGCCGAAAAGGCGCGAAGGTGTATTTCAGAGAGCAATGCAAAAGCTGGAGCCGGCAATGGGACCGAAGCCATGCCGGCTCAAGCAAGGCTGCGCAGCAACGTTATTGCAGCGCAGGTGAAGGGTTCAATCCGTTGGGGTGAGCCCTGTTATTGAGCCGTGTCAGGCTTTCAGCTTTCGTGAAAGGAAATCGCGAATGTACCCGGCAACCTCCGGAGCGTGGGTTTCCAGAGCGAAGTGTCCTGCGTCCAGAAGATGAACTTCGGCAGTCGGAATATCCTTACGATACGCCTCGGCTCCTGGCGGGATAAAGGCCGGATCATGCTTGCCCCAGACAGCCAGCAATGGCGGCTGGTGTTTGCGCAAATACTGCTGAAATGCCGGATAGGCTGCCACGTTGCTACGATAGTCGAGTATCAGATCGAGCTGAATCTCTTCCGCGCCCGGCCGCGCCATGTAAAGGATGTCCAGGTTATAGCCGTCCGGTGACAGTTTTCTCGGATCGGAGCCCGTTCCATATTGCCAGTCACGGATCGTTTCCGGCGATAACGAAGCACGGCATGCCTCACGATTGGCCGCCGTCGGTTCGCGCCAATAGGATTGCCAAGCCCCCCATTGATCGCTGAAGCCTTCCATGTAGGCATTTCCGTTCTGACTGATGATGGCCGTGACTTTTTCAGGATTGGCGACGGCAAGACGCAGGCCTGTGGGCGCGCCGTAATCGAAAATGTAGAGGCTGTATTTCTTCAGATCCAGAGCCTGGGTAAAGCCTTCGATTACCTTGTAGAGGTTTTCAAAGGTGTAATCAAACTGACCGCGCGGTGGTGCTTTGGTGTTACCGAAACCTGGCAGGTCTGGCGCGATCACGCGGTACTGACTTGCCAGCAACGGCATCAGGTTACGGAACATGTGGCTGGATGTCGGGAAGCCGTGCAACAGCAACAACACCGGCGCATCCTTGGGGCCGGCTTCGCGATAGAACACCTCGACCTCGCCAACCTTTTGTGTTTTGAACGTAATACGGAAGGCATCATCAACGGGCAAAGCGCTTTTTCTGGAAGCAGAACCTTGAGCGGTAGCTCCGGCAGCACCTGCCGCCGAAACGACAAGCGCCGAAGCAGCCCCCACTGCCGATGCCATGAGGATTTTGCGCCGGCTGACATCCAGCGTGTCACTGCCCGTCCGGGAGTTGGAATGGTTCATGGTTAAACCTCAACAGAATGGAATTGAGGTCCATACTAGGCATTGCGTAATTCGCAGAGAATGACCACGTACGTCAATTCACTGTTGCAGATACTGCAATACCGACAGGAAAACTATGGACCGAATTCAGGAAATGACCCTTTTCTCCGCTGTGGCGGAGCAATCCAGCTTCGCCAGCGTGGCTCGCCATTTCGGTCTTTCTACCGCCACGGTGACTCGTGCAATCGCTCAACT
The DNA here is from genome assembly GCF_900187465.1 of Pseudomonas sp. Irchel 3A18. NCBI lineage: Bacteria > Pseudomonadati > Pseudomonadota > Gammaproteobacteria > Pseudomonadales > Pseudomonadaceae > Pseudomonas > Pseudomonas sp. Irchel 3A18. Next base: position 81,984 of record NZ_FYDI01000013.1, on the reverse strand, counting down.
GGAAAGCCGCCTGGGAGTTCTGCTGGTCGTGCGCACAACCCGCAGCCTGCGCCTTACGGAAGCAGGACAACGCTTTGCCACAGACTGCCGTCGGTTGCTTGCAGACCTCGATGAAGCGCAAAGCGCAGCGGCAGGTGTCCACGCCAATCCCAGTGGTCTACTGACGATCACAGCACCACAGATGTTTGGCGCATTGCACGTCACGCCGGTGCTGACTCGCTTTCTTGAAAAGCACCCCACCGTAGACATTCGCGCCATCCTGGTGGATAGAGTCGTCCACATGCTGGATGAAGGCATCGACGTAGCCATACGAATCGGTGCCCTGCCCGATTCATCACTGACGGCTATTCCTGTCGGCAGCTTACGCCGCATGGTTTGTGCATCCACAGCCTATCTATCGGCGCATGGCACCCCGCAACACCCTGACGATCTGCGGCTGCATTCAACCATTTCAACATCAGCTTCCGAACGCTCAGCCAAATGGGCTTTCCGGGTCGATGGACGCGACCATTCAGTAGACGTTGCTTCAAGACTTCGCCTGACGTCCTTCAACGCAGCCATCAGCGCAATGATGCAAAACTGGGGGCTGACTCAGGTGTCGTCGTACCAGGTACGTGAGCACCTGCAGAATGGGAACATCCAATGCGTGCTGGAAGCCTTTGAAATTGCCCCGGAGCCCGTGCATGTGGTCTATCTGGAAGGTCGCCGTGGATCATCCAAGGTGCGCGCCTTTGTAGACTTCTGCGTCGAGGCCCTGAGGCGCGATTTAAGCCTTGGCAGTTGAAGAGCTTCGCGACTGAAGTCGCTCCTACCCGGCGCTGTAGGAGCGAATTCATTCGCGAAGGCCTCAGGTCACCTCAATCTTGTTTAGCGAACGCTCAACCAGCGCATGAGCCATTTCCACCAGATAGATCACCGAAAACGCCAGATCACGTTTCTGGCCACTGAGCTGGTCACCGGTTTCATAGGCCGCAGCCGAAGCACTGCGCAAGAGGTTGGAAACCCGCAGGAGGGTTTCTTCGAGTTTGATGGGTGGGTCGGGGGTTACTTTTAGCATTTCGATTTCTCCTACTGATTGTCGGAGCCATCGTTTGTCGCTCTCACACGGCAAAGGGTGGCAACTGTGTACAGGGTGAGAAACCGGACAGTAGGCACCCGGCCAGACCTGAGTCTGCCTGCACACAGCCGCCATGAAACGTACGCCAACAATCGACGACGCACTGACGAGCCAATGTGCCTACTAAAGACGGGTTCTCACACCCGATCGCTGATTTTGCAGCGACGGGACGCAGCCTAGTTCCCGGATTTGGCAGGCACAAGCGGGGTTGGATTGTCAGGGAAGTTTCACGCAGAAGATACGGATGAGTCTTTCGAAATCGTCACATTTTTTGAGCCAAACCCTCGTGGGAGGGAGCTTGCTCGCGACTTTACAGCTGAAATCAGCACATATTTCAGCGCCTGAAAAATCGCTTCGCGGCTAAAGCCGCTCCTACACGGTTTGCGTTGATGTTGTGGGAGCGAATTCATTCGCGAAGGCTTCAGATGGGTTCGGGGGTTGCTTTGAGCATGATGAAGCTCCTACACATTCCGGAGCCATCCCTTACCGTTTCCACACGGCAAAAGGTGGCAGCTATGAACGGGGTGGAAAACCAGGCTGTAGGCACCCGGCCAGACCGAAGTCTGCCCGCACATAGCCGCCATAGTGCATTCGCCGATTACATATCCGGCAAGCAACTTGGTGACGCTTGTGCGCCTACAGAAAAGAACAGGTTTCCACACCCGATCGCTGATTTGTCAGCGACGGAACGCAGCCTAGTTTCCGGATTTTGTAGGCACAAGCGGGGTTGGATTGTCAGGGAAGTTTCACGCAGAAGATACGGATGAGTCTTTCGGAATCGTCACATTTCTTGAGCCAAACCCTCGTGGGAGGGAGCTTGCTCGCGACGGGGCAATAAAAATATCCACAGAATCACCGCAAACCGGGTAGGAGTGGCTTTAGCCGCGAAGCGATCTTCGGGCGCTGAAATGTGTGCTGACTTCACCGGCCCCGTCGCGAGCAAGCTCCCTCCCACGGAAACTCACTTCACGCCGCAGCCCCAAATAAAAAACCGCCCCGAAGGGCGGTTTTTTGTGCAACTGACCCGAATTACAACTTCGGACCAGCAGCCTTGATGGCGTCGCTCACGTCGAACTTCTTGAAGTTCTCGATGAACAGACCAGCCAGGCCTTTGGCGGCCTCGTCGTAGGCAGCTTTGTCAGCCCAGGTGTTGCGTGGGTTCAGCAGACCGGTTTCAACGCCTGGTACCAGCTTCGGTACGTCGAGGTTGATGGTGTCCAGGTGCTCGGTTTCTGCACCGATCAGCGCGCCGCTCTGGATCGCTGCAATCACGCCACGAGTGGTCGGGATGTTGAAGCGTTTGCCGACGCCGTAGCCGCCGCCGGTCCAGCCGGTGTTGACCAGGTAGACCTTGGAGCCGAAGCCGCGGATGCGCTTGATCAGCAGCTCTGCGTATTCGCCAGCCGGACGCGGGAAGAACGGTGCGCCGAAGCAGGTGGAGAAGGTGGACTTGATACCAGCGCCCGAGCCCATTTCGGTGGAGCCGACCAGTGCGGTGTAACCCGACAGGAAGTGGTAGGCAGCCTGTTCTTCGCTGAGGATCGACACCGGTGGCAGGACGCCGGTCAGGTCGCAGGTCAGGAAGATCACGGCGTTTGGCTCGCCGCCCAGGTTCAGCGGTGCGCGTTTTTCGATCAGTTCACGCGGGTAAGCTGCGCGGCTGTTCTGGGTCAGGCTGTCGTCGGCGTAGTCGGCTTTCTTGGTGACCGGGTCCAGAACGACGTTTTCCAGTACGGCGCCGTGCTGGATGGCTTTCCAGATGACAGGCTCGTTTTTCTCGGACAGGTCGATGCACTTGGCATAGCAACCGCCTTCGATGTTGAACACAACGCCCACGCCCCAGCCGTGTTCGTCGTCACCGATCAGGTAACGGCTTTCGTCAGCGGACAGGGTGGTCTTGCCAGTGCCGGACAGGCCGAAGAACAGGGTCACGTCGCCCTCTTCGCCCATGTTGGCCGCACAGTGCATCGGCAGAACGTCGACTGCTGGCAGCAGGAAGTTCTGGACCGAGAACAGGGCTTTCTTCATTTCGCCGGCGTAGCGCATGCCAGCGATCAGCACTTTCTTGGCGGCGAAGTTGATGATGACGGTGCCGTCGGAATTGGTGCCATCACGCTCTGGCTCGCAAACGAACCATGGGGCGTTCTGGATCTGCCACTGGTCCTTCTCGGCCGGGTTGTACTGCTCAGGGTTGATGAACAGGCAACGGCCAAACAGGTTGTGCCATGCAGTCTCGGTGGTCATCTTGACTGGCAGGTAGTGCGCAGGATCGGAACCTACATGAACGTGGGAAACGAAACGCTCGCGCTCGCTCAGATAGGCCGCAACGCGGTCCCACAGAGCATCGAATTTGTCAGCCGGGAACTTGCGGTTGATCGTGCCCCAGGCGATTGCGTCCTGAGTGCTCGGCTCTTCAACGATGAAACGATCGGCTGGCGAGCGGCCAGTGCGATGGCCTGTTTGCACAACCAGCGCGCCGGTGTCGGAAAGCTCGCCTTCACCACGGGCAAGGGCTTCCTTGACCAGTTCGTCGATGCTCAGATCGGTGTACACAGCGTTGTTTGCTTGCGTCATCAGGGTCCCCGTCGGCCAGTGGCCGAGTGCTTCAAACGGTTTTGTAGTAAAAAAACAACCACTACTACAGCGGAAAAGTGGGCGGGATTATGCCAGAAAAGCCCAAAAATGGTAGGACCCTCCTGTCAGAACCGCATTACAACCGCCCACACGATGTTCTGAGACAGTTTCTCTCGCGATTAGTGGCGCGTGTCAGATGGAGAATCGACACCACCGCCAGCAAACAGCTGGGCGACGTCAGCGGCATCGAACAAATAGCGCTCATTACAGAACTGGCAGTCGATCTCGATCGCGCCTGCATGCTCCTGAACCAGTTGCTGCGCATCCTCCAGACCCAGGCTGACCAGCGCATTGGCGGAACGCTCGCGCGAGCAACTGCACCGGAAGCAGATCGGCTGGATATCGAACAGGCGAACCGGGTCTTCGTGGTACAGGCGATGCAGGATGGTCTGGTTGTCCAGGCCCAGCAATTCCTCGGCCGACAGGGTGCTGGCCAGGGTGATGACATGTTCCCAACTGGCGTCGCGCTCTTCGGGGTCGGTGATCTGTGCCACGGGAAGCTGTTGCAACAATAGACCACGGGCGCGATGTCCGTCGGCCTTGAGCCAGAAGCGGGTGCCAAGCTGCTCGGACATCACGAAGTAGCTGGAGAGGCTTTCCGACAGGTCGACGCCGTCCAGAGCCACGATGCCCTGATAACGCTTGCCCTTCTTCGGGTCCACGGTCAGGGTCAGCGAACCTTCAGGCATCAGGTCTTGCAGGCCGGCGCCCGGAACGATCAGGGATTCGTCATAACGGGCAATGCCGCGCAATTCCCGCTCGCTGGAGCACTCGACCATCAGCAGCGGCACAGCGCCGCTGGAGCGCGCCTGCAGAATCAGCAGGCCGTCGAATTTCAGTGTACCTACCAGCAAGGCAGCAGCGGCCATCAGCTCGCCGAGCAGTTGCGCGACCGGCTCCGGGTAGGGGTGCTTGGCAAGCACTTCGGCGTAACTGCGCTCCAGCGCGACCAGCTCTCCACGAACGTCGCTTTCGTCAAAGATGAAGCGCTGGGTGAAGTCGATGTCCGGTAAATCATGCATAAGAAGAAGGTATCTGAAGGAATGACAATTGATGGCAGTGTCAGGCATCCATGGATGCACTCTGCCATACCGTTGCAGGACATTTTATGGGCTACGGAGCGCTCTTCCAAGCCGGATGGCGATTCGTGCTGATTACTGGCGCACAGTTTCAGTCGCCGTGATTGCTGCCGTGAAACTCGAAAAGCTGGCGACGCTGCTTCTTGGTCGGTCGCCCGTCGGTGGTCACGCTCAGGTTGCCCGCCTTGCGTTGTGCGGCTGCGTGTTCACGTTTTGCGATGCTGTCGGGTGTTTCGCGATACAGGGTTTGTGCCTCGGGCGCGCCACGTCGCACGATGGACAACGCTTCAACCACGACCGTGCGCTCATCGAAACCGGTGCGCACCAGAATCTCGTCACCGATATGAGGCTCCTTGCCTGGCTTGCAACGCTCGCCACGACAATGCACCTTGCCGCTTTCTATAGCCGCCTTGGCCAATGCACGGGTCTTGAAGAAACGCGCCGCCCATAGCCATTTGTCCAGACGAACCTTGTCATCGTCTTCTTCAGTCTTTTTCGCCATGTGAATTCCTCACTCGTGAAACAGTCAGAACTATCGGATTCATTATAGAAAGTGACTGCATGCAGTCGCCGGTCTACGTACACTCCCTGCGCCCTGTCGAACATGAAGCAATCAATCCTTGCGTGTCAAAGCCGGTCAGTGCGAATTTGTTCCCAACCTCAGCATGGAAGAGCGACATGACAGAGTTCCCGACCTCATTGACCGCCCCCAGAAAGGGCTGTGAAGGCTGCACCGGCAGCCCGGAACTGGACTTCTCGTTCGAGTTTGCCTACCAGCCGATCGTGGACCTGCGCGACCAGTCGATATTTGCGCATGAAGCACTGGTCAGAGGCCCCAATGGCGAGGGTGCCTATTCGGTTCTCGACAAGGTCACGGACACCAACCGCTACCGCTTCGACCAGGGCTGTCGCACCAAGGCCATCGCAGGCGCGGCACAACTGGGAATGACCGAGCGTTTATCGATCAACTTCCTGCCCAATGCCGTGTACCGTCCCGAGCTGTGCATCCGCACCACCCTGGAAGCCGCTCGCCAGCACAACTTCCCGCTTGAGAACCTCATATTCGAAACGCTGGAAACCGAGCATGTAAATAACGATGGCCATTTGAGTAATATTTTGCGCGAATATCGCGAATTCGGTTTCATGACCGCCATCGACGATTTCGGCGCCGGCCATGCCGGGCTGACGCTTCTGGCGAACTTCCAGCCCGATCTGATAAAACTCGACATGGATTTGATTCGCAACATCCACCGTGATCGGGCACGTCAGGCTATCGTTCGTGGTGTTGTCACAATGTGTGCGGAGTTGGGCGTTACAGTGATCGCCGAAGGCATCGAACACGCCGAAGAACGGGACTTTCTCGCTGACTGCGGAATTTTCCTGATGCAAGGCTACTGGTTCGCCAGGCCTGCGTTCAAAGCACTGGCCCAGGTTGATCCTGGTGTCTGGAAGACGTCTTGAATCATATGGAATCGCGTTGAAGACATTCGATCATCTGACAGTTGTCGGCCTGCGTGAGTGGGTGGCGCTACCCGATCTGGGGGTAGCGGGCCTGCGGGCAAAAATCGATACCGGCGCAAGCACTTCAAGCCTGCACGCCACCGAGATCGAACCGTTTGAACGCGACGGCCAGAAATGGGTTCGTTTCAATGCCCATCTGGGCACCGTGGTGCAGTTGCGTCATCGCCGATGCGAGGCCCAACTGGTCGCCATGAAAACGATCAAAAGCTCCAATGGCCAGGCGCAGGTTCGCTATGTGATCCGCACCACGCTGGCCCTGGGTGATCGCGTCTGGCCGGTGGAATTCACCCTGGCCTGCCGCAAGTCGATGCGCTATCGGCTGCTATTGGGTTCAAACGCCTTGATCGACGGCCAGCTGGTGGTCAATCCGGGCATTACTTACGTTCAAGAAAAGCCGGTGTTCCCGGCCTCTACTTCCTCAGGTGCTGCATGAAGATCGCTGTGCTTTCGCGTAATCCGCGTCTGTATTCCACCCGTCGTCTGGTCGAAGCTGGTATCGAGCGTGGCCACGAGATGGTGGTGATCGACACCCTGCGCGCCTATATGAACATCGCCAGCCACAAGCCGCAGATCCACTATCGCGGCAAGCCGCTGGAAGGCTTCGATGCGGTCATCCCGCGCATCGGCGCTTCGGTAACGTTCTATGGCTGTGCGGTGTTGCGCCAGTTCGAAATGATGGGCGTGTTCCCGCTCAATGAGTCGGTGGCCATTGCCCGTTCCCGGGACAAGCTGCGCTCGCTGCAATTGCTGTCGCGCCGTGGCATCGGCCTGCCGGTCACCGGTTTTGCCCACTCACCGGATGATATTCCCGACCTGATCCAGATGGTCAACGGCGCACCACTGGTCATCAAGGTGCTCGAAGGCACTCAAGGCATAGGCGTCGTGCTGTGTGAAACAGCGACCGCCGCCGAGTCGGTGATCGAGGCATTCATGGGCCTCAAGCAGGACATCATGGTTCAGGAGTACATAAAGGAAGCGGGCGGCGCGGATATCCGCTGCTTCGTGGTCGGCGACAAGGTCATAGCGTCGATGAAGCGTCAAGCCAAGCCGGGCGAGTTCCGCTCCAACCTGCACCGTGGCGGCAGCGCCAGCCTGATCAAGATCACCCCGCAGGAACGCATGACCGCCCTTCGCGCCGCCAAGGTCATGGGCCTGAGTGTCGCGGGCGTGGATATCCTGCGCTCCAACCATGGTCCGCTGGTCATGGAAGTGAACTCGTCGCCGGGGCTGGAAGGTATCGAAGTGACGACCAGCAAGGACGTGGCCGGCATGATCATCGAGTATCTGGAGAAGAACAGCGGGCCACATATGACGCGGACCAAAGGCAAAGGCTGAGCTTGCTCGCGACAAGACCACATACAAAAAAGCGCCTCGGAAGGCGCTTTTTTTATTTACTGCACGGTTGGCGTTTCGCCGGCTTCCTGCATGCGTTGCAGCTCTTGAGCGTACAGCGCGTCGAAGTTGACCGGGGACAGCATCAGCGCAGGGAACGAGCCACGAACAACCAGGTTGTCGATCGCTTCACGAGCGTAAGGGAACAGCAGGTTCGGGCAGAACGCGCCCAGGGTGTGGCTCAGGGAAGCGTCGTCCAGGCCCTTGATCAGGAAGATACCGGCTTGCTGGACTTCAACGATGAAGGCAACTTCATCACCGTTATTCACCGTCACAGACAGGGTCAGCACCACTTCGTAGAAGTCGCCTTCCAGCGGCTTCTGACGGGTGTTGAGGTCCAGGCTGACGCTTGGAGTCCACTCCTGACGGAAGATTGCCGGGCTTTTCGGTGCTTCGAACGACAGGTCGCGAACATAAATACGCTGCAAGGAAAACTGAGGGGAGTTTTCTTCGTTGGTAACGCCGTTGGTCGATTGCTCGGTCATGTCGAATCCTTATGAAAAATAGGGTGTGAAGTTGAACTCAGTTTTCAAGCCACTGATCGAGCTTACCTGCGCGCTCAAGGGCAAAGAGGTCGTCGCAGCCGCCGACATGCCTGGAACCGATCCAGATCTGCGGTACAGAGGTGCGACCAGCCTTCGCAACCATTTCGGCGCGAACCTGCGGTTTGCCATCGACTCTTATCTCGTTGAAGGCAACTCGCTTGCTTTGCAGCAACTGCTTGGCGCGTGTGCAATAGGGGCAATAGTCGCTGGAGTAGACGATGACTTCAGGCATTTCATTTCACCAAAGGCAAGTTATCGGCGCGCCAGCTGGAAATACCGCCAGACAATTTGGCTGCCTTGAAACCCGACTTCAGAAGCTCGCGGGCTGTGCTGCCTGCATGCTGCCCGAATGCATCGACTATGATCAACGTCTTGTCCTTGTGTTTTTGCAGTTCAGACGTGCGGGTGAGCACTTTGTCCTGCGGAAAATTCAGGGAGCCGACGATATGGCCAGTCGCGAAATCCTTGGTGGAGCGCACGTCGATAACCACGCCCTGGTCGCTGTTGACCAGAGCTGTCAGCTCGCGTGTGCTCAGGCTGCGACCGCCCTTGCTCAATTCATAGGCAATCAGCAGGGCCAGCAGAATGAAGAAAGCACCGGTGATCAGGTAGTGGTTAGTGGCGAATTCAAGCAGATGAGCAACCATCAGTAGGTTCCAGGGCGTTAAAATGTCGGCCAGTATACACAGCACCCAAGGTGCGCCAAAGTCCGTGCGGCAGTGACGTGGTTTGAACTTGCCCCTAAAATGCGGATCTTTTTTGTACTTTCTTTAACCAGCCTCGAGTGGGTTCTATGACTGCCACCCCAAAACCTCTGGTCCTTATCATCCTGGATGGCTTCGGACACAGCGAAAACCCTGAAGGCAACGCCATTCTGGCCGCCAAGATGCCAGTCATGGATCGTCTCTACAAAACCATGCCCCACGGCCTGATTTCAGGTTCGGGCATGGATGTGGGCCTGCCGGACGGGCAGATGGGCAACTCCGAAGTCGGCCATATGAACCTGGGTGCCGGGCGTGTGGTTTATCAGGACTTCACTCGGGTGACCAAGGCCATTCGCGACGGCGAGTTCTTCGAGAACCCGACCATCTGCAAGGCCGTGGACAAGGCCGTTGAAGCCGGCAAGGCCGTTCATATCCTGGGCCTGCTGTCCGATGGCGGCGTTCACAGCCACCAGGATCACCTGATAGCCATGGCCGAACTGGCGGTAAAACGTGGGGCCGACAAGATCTACCTGCACGCTTTCCTCGATGGCCGCGATACCCCGCCGCGCAGCGCGAAAAGCTCCCTTGAGCTTCTGGACGAAGCCTTCGCCCGCCTGGGCAAGGGCCGTACGGCGACCATCATTGGCCGTTACTTCGCCATGGACCGCGACAATCGCTGGGACCGCGTGTCCACCGCCTACAACCTGATTGTCGACAGCACGGCAGAATTCCAGGCTGAAACCGGCGTTGCCGGGCTGGAAGCGGCCTACGCCCGTGACGAGAACGACGAATTCGTCAAAGCCACCCGCATCGGCGAACCGGTCAAGGTCGAAGACGGCGATGCCGTGGTCTTCATGAACTTCCGCGCCGACCGTGCCCGTGAGCTGACCCGGGTTTTCGTCGAAGACGATTTCAAGGATTTCGAGCGCGCCCGTCAGCCGAAGGTCAACTACGTGATGCTGACCCAATACGCTGCCAGCATTCCCGCGCCATCGGCATTTGCTGCCGGCAGCCTGAAAAACGTGCTGGGCCAGTACCTGGCCGATAACGGCAAGACCCAGCTGCGCATCGCGGAGACCGAAAAGTACGCCCACGTGACGTTCTTCTTCTCCGGTGGCCGCGAAGAGCCGTTCCCGGGCGAAGAGCGCATCCTGATCCCGTCGCCAAAGGTCGCCACCTACGACCTGCAGCCGGAAATGAGCGCTCCGGAAGTCACCGACAAGATTGTCGACGCCATTGAAAACCAGCGTTATGACGTGATCGTCGTCAACTATGCCAACGGCGACATGGTTGGGCATAGCGGCGTGATGGAAGCGGCGATCAAGGCCGTGGAATGCCTGGACCTGTGCGTCGGCCGCATCACCGAGGCCCTGGAAAAAGTCGGCGGCGAAGCGCTGATTACCGCCGACCACGGCAACGTCGAACAGATGACCGATGACTCCACAGGCCAGGCGCACACCGCGCACACCTCGGAGCCGGTGCCTTTCATCTATTTCGGCAAGCGTCCGTTGAAAGTCCGCGAAGGCGGGGTTCTGGCCGATGTCGCGCCGACCCTGCTGCAACTGATGGATCTGGAAAAGCCGCAAGAGATGACCGGCCATTCGATTCTGGTTGCGGAGTAAGCGGCTCTGAACCGGCATTTCGACATCAGGAAATGCCGGTTTTTTGTGTATCAGGCCCCAAAGCAGTGGCTGCGGGGCGTTTTTTTTGTGCCGTATGGCGGGCATACTAGGCCTGTCATTTTTTCTCACAATTCCTCGGTATCGCCCACCCTCATGCTCCGCGCCTTGATTGCCCTTGTCCTGCTTTGCCTGCTCAATCCGGCGTTCGCCGATGACGAGCGTGCGCAAACCCAAAAACAGATAGACGCTGCGCGCCAGGATGTTGCCGAGCTGCAGAAAGTCCTGAACAAACTCCAGGAAGAGAAAGCGGGCGTCCAGAAGGACCTTCGCGCCACTGAAACCGAAATGGGTAAGCTGGAAAAGCAGGTCGAGGTCCTGCAAAAGGAACTAAAAAAGACCGAAACCGAGCTCCAGCGGCTCGACAGTGAGAAAAAAAAACTCAACACCGCTCGCGCTGAGCAGCAACGCCTGATTGCCATCCAGGCCCGTGCCGCCTATCAGAGTGGCCGTCAGGAATACCTGAAACTGCTGCTCAACCAGCAGAACCCCGAAAAATTCGCCCGCACCCTCACCTATTACGACTACATCAGCCAGGCCCGGCTGACCCAGTTGAATAATTTCAATGAAACCCTGCGCCAGCTGGCCAGTGTCGAGAAAGACATCGACCTGCAGCAGGCGCAATTGCTGGTCCAGAAAAGCAACCTGGACAGCCAGAGCGAAGAACTGGCCAAAGTCCGCCAGGAACGCCAGCAGGCACTCGCCAAGATCAATCAGGATTACAAGGCCCGGGACCAGAAGCTCCAGGCGCGCCAGCAGGATCAGGCCGATCTGGCCAAGGTGCTGAAGACCATCGAGGAAACCCTCGCCCGTCAGGCTCGCGAAGCCGAGGAAGCGCGTCAGAAAGCACTGGTTGCCGCCCGCGAAGCCGAAGAGCAGCGCCAGCGTGCCGCCAGCAGCAGCCGAAATAATGATGAACCCGCGCCGAAGCGGCCAGTCAAAGCCCCCGGCGCCATGGTTTCCAGTGCCGGCGCGTCGTACGGCGGCGCTTTTGCCGAAGCCAGAGGTAAACTTCCCTGGCCTGTCGATGGTCGATTGCTTGCCCGCTTTGGTGAAGCCCGTGGAGATGACGAGCGGACCAAGTGGGATGGTGTGATGATCAGCGCTGCTGCCGGAAGCCAGGTCCATGCCGTGCATGGCGGGCGTGTGGTTTTCGCTGACTGGTTGCGCGGCGCCGGTCTTCTGGTCATTCTCGACCATGGCAACGGATATCTGAGCCTGTATGGTCATAACCAGAGCCTGCTCAAGTCGGCAGGCGACATCGTGAAGGCCGGTGAGGCAATATCCACCGTAGGCAATAGCGGCGGTCAAGACACATCAGCGTTGTATTTTGCTATTCGTCAGCAGGGTCGCCCCAGCGATCCAGCCCAATGGTGCCGCACTCAAGGATAAGTCGGCCCCAATATCTGTAGGAGTTCGTTAGACATGCTGCATTTGTCCCGCCTCACCTCGCTGACCCTGGCTATTGCCATTGTGATTGGCTCGCCTCTGGCACTGGCTGCCGAAAAAGCCACGCCAGCACCAGCGCCAGCAGCTGTCGCGCCCGCCAACGCCAAGGCACCGCTGCCGCTCGATGAGCTGCGCACCTTTGCCGAAGTCATGGATCGGGTCAAGGCCGCTTATGTCGAGCCGGTGGACGACAAGACCCTGCTGGAAAACGCCATCAAGGGCATGCTCAGCAACCTTGATCCGCACTCGGCCTATCTGGGCCCGGAAGACTTCCAGGAGTTGCAGGAAAGCACCAGCGGCGAGTTTGGCGGCCTGGGCATCGAGGTCGGCATCGAAGACGGTTTCGTCAAGGTGGTTTCCCCGATCGACGACACCCCGGCGTCCAAGGCCGGCATCGAGGCTGGCGACCTGATCGTCAAGATCAACGGCGCACCGACTCAAGGTCAGACCATGCAGGAAGCGGTCGACAAGATGCGGGGCAAGATCGGTGAAAAGATCACCCTCACGCTGGTTCGCGATGGCGGCACGCCATTTGACGTGACGCTGGCTCGCGCCACCATTCAGGTCAAGAGCGTCAAGGCGCAGATGCTGGAGAACGGCTACGGCTATATCCGCATCACCCAGTTCCAGGTCAAGACAGGTGACGAAGTCGGCAAGGCACTGGCCAAGCTGCGCAAGGACAACGGCAAGAAAATGAGCGGTCTGATCCTGGACCTGCGCAACAACCCGGGCGGCGTGCTGCAATCAGCCGTAGCCGTGGCGGATCACTTCCTGACCAAGGGTTTGATCGTCTACACCAAGGGCCGTATCGCCAACTCCGAACTGCGCTTCTCCGCCGACCCGGCAGATGCCAGCGAAGGCGCGCCTCTGGTGGTATTGATCAACGGCGGCAGCGCCTCGGCCTCGGAAATCGTCGCCGGAGCCCTGCAAGACCAGAAGCGCGGCATCCTGATGGGCACGGACAGTTTTGGCAAAGGCTCGGTGCAAACCGTACTGCCGCTGAACAACGACCGCGCCCTGAAGATCACCACTGCGCTGTACTACACGCCTAACGGCCGCTCCATTCAGGCTCAGGGCATCAACCCGGACATCGTAGTGCGCCGCGCCAAGGTCACCAACGAAGCGGACGGCGAGAACTACAAGGAAGCCGACCTTTCCGGCCACCTGGGCAATGGTAACGGCGGTGCCGACAAGCCGACCGTCAAGGGCGGCGCAGCGGCCAAGGCGCGTCCGCAGGATGAAGACTACCAGCTCAATCAGGCGCTGAGCCTGCTCAAAGGCTTGAGTATCACCCGCGGCAACTAAGGCATGCGTTTTCTCTCATGCCTGTTGCTGGCCTTCTCGCTGACCGGTGCTGCCCATGCGGCACCCGACGGCGAGAAAGCTGATAAGCCGCCCGCCATCTATCTGAGCCTGATCATCGACGATCTGGGCCAGAACCCCGCTCGTGACAGCCGGACTCTCGCCCTCCCCGGCCCCGTGACGCTGGCGATCATGCCTGACACGCCTCATGCCACCGATTTCGCCCGACAAGCCCACGCTGCCGGCAAGACGGTCATGCTGCACATGCCGATGGACCCGGCGACCGGCCCGTATGCCTGGCATCCCGGCCTGCCCTTGCCCGAGCTTGAAAGCCGCCTGAGCGCCGCGCTGCTCAAGGTGCCTTATGCCGCAGGCATCAATAATCACATGGGCAGCCGCATGACCAGCGAGCCTGTGGCCATGGCCTGGCTCATGGAAGAATTGCAGCGTCGGCACATGTTCTTCGTCGACAGCCGCACCAGCGCCAAGACCGTGGCCGCCGCCGCAGCCCAGCGTATCGGGCTGGCAAGTGTATCTCGCGATGTGTTCCTGGACGACGAGCGCACAGCCGAGGCCATCACCCGACAATTGCAGATCGCAATCAAACTCGCCCATAAACAGGGATCGGTGGTCATCATCGGCCACCCTTACCCCGTGACCCTCGATGTGCTTGAGCGCGAGTTGCCCAAGCTCAAGGCACAGGGCGTCGAATGGATCGAGCTGCGTCACATGATCAGCGAGAGAGGCAACAAAGCCATGGCCGGGCACGGGAAGGAAGGCATCTACCGCTGATTACCGACCTGACCGGCTTGAATTTTCCACACGCGCTGTAAGCTCCGCCTGCTTTAAATGTCCCCGGCCATTACTGCCTTGATAACAGCATCAGCCCCCGCTTAAAGGGACTGATCGTCATAGCTGTTATCAAGGAAGAATCATGAATCTTCGCGTTTTTGCTGGCGCCTGCTGCATCGCCAGCCTTATGCAATTGCCCACCGCCATGGCCCAGGATCTGGGCGAAGGCCTGATTTCTCTTGCCCCGTCAAAAGTGCTGCTCGAAGCAGATGGCCAGAGCACTCACTGGAACGGAATCGGCCGCATAAAGAGCACAAAAGGCTCGCATTGCACCGCCACCCTGATCGATACACGCAGCCCCGGCAGCCCGGACGACGCGCCTGCCTACCTGCTTACCAATGGCCACTGCATCTCTCGACGAAACGGGACGATCATCACCGACAGTGAAATCGAGGGGACCGTCCAGTTCAACTTTTTCACTGACAGCCTCGCCTACAGCTATCCATTGAAACGCGTTAACTGGAGCAGCATGCAAGGTGTGGATCTGGCGATTGTCGAGTTGCAGCCGACGCTGGCATCACTGATCGCTGACGGCATCCAGCCACTTCGCCTTACCAACCAGATGCCGGAGGACGGTCGAGAAATCCTGTCCATTGGTGCCCCGCTCTATATCGGCACAGGGCACCTGCGCATGGCGGCCTGCGTTCATCAGTCTTCAGGAGAAATCCTGCAGCGACCCTGGGTCTGGCGTCACACGGTCAGTAACCAGTGCAAGGATATCGCTCAGGGCTCATCCGGCAGCCCATTGCTGACCCGTGATACCGGCGAGGTGTTCGCAGTCTTGAATTTCACCAACCAGCCATCACCCGAAAGCTCTGCGGTAAAGGGTGAAGTGACGTTACCACCCGGTTTCCCGCCCCAGGCTGCCAACAGCAACTTTGGCAGCCCGGTCACCAGCCTGAACGAATGCTTCATTGATGGCGTGCTCACTACCGATCCCCAGCAGTGCAGGCTCTTTCCTGTGCATTCGATCCTGTTTGAGAAACCACCCAGACAATTTGCCAAGGTCAGGCTGGATGCTCTGGGCAATGAGGTTTATCCCTCGTGGGATCTGCAGTTCAGGGTGGATAAACCTTTCTATCGCTACAAGAAGGTCGGCTCGCCCCTGGAATGTGAGAATCCAGTGGGTTACAGCGCCACAATAACGTCCCGTGATGCCCGTATCGATGACCCGATAGACGCACGGGTCGGCATCAACTGGCTATGTATCATCGGCGTCTCGTCAGCCGATGACCGGCCCAGCCACGGGATGATGCGCAACGCCCTGACACTGGCTGTGGAGTTGCAGGCAGCAGGCCCCACAAGCGACCCGCAAATGCATATTGAAAAGAATCGCTTCGGTACTTATGAGGTCAACTGGTTAAGTGACCCCGGACGCATCGATTACTACACCGCGAAGATCGGCCCGCCCGCAATAACGGATTGCACAGAGCCGCAAGGCTTCAAAAGACGCCTGGGCAGCAATCTGGTACTACGTACCAAGTCACTGCCCGTGAAAATCTGTACTTACGCCCACGATATCAACGGCCAGCGCTCCAGTGTGCGCGAGGACATTGTGTCCGTGACCCGATGAAGTGTTATTGATAACGCGCCTGAACCTTGTCCACCCAGCCTTCGGCGCGCATGTCATCCAGTTGCTTTTGCAGACGGCTGACAACGTCGTCGGGTGTTTCCTTGTTCAGTGCCAGAAACAGCTCGGCCGTATGGAAGCGCAAGACCGTTTTCAAACCCGTGATGCCTTCCTGCCTGGCCAGATAACGACCAACAGGATCGGCAGTGGCCCACAGGTCGATCTGGCCCGTGGCGAGTTTTCTGGCGTTGTCCTGATCCCGCAGCATCAGCACCGGGGTGAAGCTCTTGAGAATCAGGCTCTGGGCAACCGCATCACCTTTATAGGCGCCGACCTGGTACGCCTTGGCCTGCTCCAGATCTGTCAGGGTGATGGTGCTGTCCTCACGGGCCAGCATGACCCAGTCAACCGGGCCGATGGGGCCGACCCATTTGAAGAGTTTTTCCCGCTCGGGCGTACGCACGGTGGAGAACACACCATAGCCGCGCTTTTCCAGCGCCAGCTTGTAGATGCGCTCCCACGGAAAACGCAGGGTCAGGTTGTAGCTGATACCGGCCCGCTTGAACATCTCGCGCACGATCTCGACAGCGATGCCATCGAGGTTGTTTTCCTGAGCGAAGTTCTTGCCGTCCACCGCCATGTTGTAGGGCGGATAGTTTTCGGTCAGCAACACGATCGAAGGCGTCGGCGCATCACTGCCCCGAGCACTCAAACTCACAAGAGCGCTGGCGCCCAGTAGTGCAAGAAAAAGACGTTTGAACATATTTCGGCACTCGAGCATGACGACCTCGTGCAGAGTGCCGCTATACCATGACAGTGTCTAGCAGTGTCGCTGCAACCGGAAAACTCATGACAGGGCGAGCAAGAGCTGCCCGCCTGCCAATCAACGAACGACGATACCGCGCTGAGCCATGTAGGCCTTGGCTTCGGGCACGGTGTATTCGCCAAAGTGAAAGATGCTTGCCGCCAGAACAGCGCTCGCATGCCCCTCGATGACGCCCGCCGCCAGATGCTCCAGGTTGCCGACGCCACCGGAGGCAATCACCGGAATGCCCAGTGCATCGCTGATGGCCCGGGTGACGCCCAGGTCGAAGCCGTTCTTCATGCCGTCCTGGTCCATGCTGGTCAGCAGGATTTCACCGGCACCCAGGTCTTCCATCTTTTTCGCCCACTGCACGGCGTCCAGACCGGTCGGCTTGCGACCGCCATGGGTGAAGATTTCCCAGCGCGGGGTTTCGCCGGGCAGGGAAACCTTCTTGGCATCGATAGCGACCACGATGCACTGCGAGCCGAAACGGGAAGCCGCTTCGCCAACGAATTCCGGGTTGAACACCGCCGCCGTGTTGATCGATACCTTGTCGGCACCGGCGTTCAGCAGGTTGCGGATGTCCTGGACGGTACGCACACCGCCACCAACGGTCAGCGGAATGAATACCTGACTGGCCATGCGCTCGACGGTATGGAGCGTGGTATCACGGCCATCAACGCTGGCGGTGATGTCCAGAAAGGTGATTTCGTCCGCGCCCTGCTCGTTGTAACGACGAGCAATTTCCACCGGATCGCCCGCATCGCGGATGTTCTCGAACTTGACGCCCTTGACCACTCGACCGTTGTCGACGTCCAGGCAAGGGATGATGCGTTTGGCCAGGGCCATGGGGTCAGTCTCCAAAACAGATCAGACCCGTAGGAGCGAATTCATTCGCGAAATCAGCGTGTCAGACAATGAAGATGTCGACGCTGAAACCGCTTCGCGAATGAATTCGCTCCTACGGTTGGATTAGCGTTGTTCCAGATCGCACAGCGCCTGCGCCTCAGCCACATCCAGCGTGCCTTCGTAGATCGCGCGGCCGGTGATTGCGCCGATGATGCCAGGTGCCTTGGCGTCCAGCAGGGCCTTGATGTCGCCCAGGTTGTGGATACCACCGGAAGCGATGACCGGAATGCGGGTCGCAGCAGCCAGCGCGGCGGTGAACGGGATGTTGCAGCCCTGCATCATGCCGTCTTTGGCGATGTCGGTATAAACGATGGCCGAAACACCATCAGCCTCGAAACGCTTGGCCAGGTCGATGACCTGCACGGTGCTGACTTCAGCCCAGCCGTCGGTGGCGACGAAACCATCCTTGGCGTCCAGGCCGACGATCACTTTGCCAGGGAATGCGCGGCAGGCTTCAGCCACGAACTCTGGCTCCTTGACGGCCTTGGTGCCGATGATGACGTAGCTCACGCCCGCCTTGACGTAGTGCTCGATGGTTTCCAGCGAGCGAATACCGCCGCCGATCTGGATCGGCAGTTGTGGATAACGCTTGGCAATGGCCGTAACGACGTCGCCATTGACCGGCTGACCTTCGAACGCACCGTTCAGGTCGACCAGATGCAGGCGACGGCAGCCACCGTCGACCCATTTGGCAGCCATGCTCACCGGATCATCGGAAAACACCGTGGAATCTTCCATGCGGCCCTGGCGCAGGCGTACACAGGCGCCGTCTTTAAGGTCGATCGCGGGAATAATCAGCATACTTTTTCCTTCGTCAAAGAGCGGCAAGCGTCAAGCGTGCGTGTCTGTCTAATTCAATTCTTGCAGCCCGAAGCCAGAGGCGTTCAGCTGCTCTTTTCGAGCGACCACAGATCGCTTTCGATGCTCTCGAAGCGCTCCTTGAGGAGCTGCTGAGCATCGAAAACCGCTCGGTTGTAATAGTGCGGGGCAATCTCGCTGGTAAAGAACTCCAGCACCTCGGCCACTTCAAACGACCCCAGGTCCATTTCAAAGCGCTGGGCGAACAACCGCTTGAGCTTGTCGATGGCCTGCTGCTCCTGTTCAGGAGTGAGGGTGAGAATCGGGGCCTTGGCTCTGGCTTTACTCATGGCGATTACCAGCGACCGTCCCAGGCCACGAAGTTCTGCAGCAATTGCAGGCCATGGGTATGGCTCTTCTCGGGGTGGAACTGCACGGCAAAGCGCGAGCCGTCCGCCAGGGCTGCGGCGAAACCGACGCCGTAATGCCCGCTGCCCACCACCTGACGCTGGTTGGCTGCCTGGATATAGAAGCTGTGGACAAAGTAGAAGCGCGCCCGGTCCGGAATGTCGTGCCACAGCGGGTGATCCACCGACTGGGTCACTTCGTTCCAGCCCATGTGCGGCACTTTCAAGTGCTCGCCCTGCTCTTGCAGGTCCTTGCCGAAGAACTTCACCTGGCCGGGGAACAGGCCGATGCAGTCCACGCCGCCGTTTTCTTCGCTGCGATCGAGCAAAGCCTGCATGCCGACGCAGATCCCCAGGAAAGGACGATCCTTGCTCACTTCACGCACCAGTGCATCGAACTCCAGGCGGCGAATTTCAGCCATGCAGTCGCGAATCGCGCCCACCCCCGGAAACACGATGCGGTCGGCTTCGCGAATCACTTTGGCATCGCTGGTGATCAGCACACGGCCGGCGCCCACATGCTCGAGCGCCTTGGCGACCGAGTGCAGGTTGCCCATGCCGTAATCGATGACAGCAACCGTCTGCATCAGAGCACACCCTTGGTCGAAGGCATTTGCCCGGCCATGCGCTCATCCAGCTCGACCGCCATGCGCAGGGCGCGACCGAATGCCTTGAAGACGGTTTCGATCTGGTGGTGAGTGTTGGTGCCGCGCAGGTTGTCGATGTGCAGGGTCACGTTGGCGTGGTTGACGAAGCCCTGGAAGAATTCCTGGAACAGGTCCACGTCGAAGCCACCGACCACGGCACGGGTGTAAGGCACATGCATCTGCAGGCCCGGACGACCGGAGAAGTCGATGACCACGCGGGACAGGGCTTCATCGAGCGGCACATAGGAATGGCCATAACGACGGATGCCTTTTTTGTCCCCGATAGCCTGGCTGAATGCCTGGCCCAGGGTGATACCGACGTCTTCCACAGTATGGTGGTCGTCGATTTCCAGGTCGCCTTTGCACTCGATATCAAGGTCGATCAACCCGTGCCGGGCGATCTGGTCGAGCATGTGCTCAAGGAAAGGGACTCCGATATCGAATCGGGCCTTTCCGGTGCCATCCAGGTTGATCGAGGCTTTGATCTGGGTTTCCAGGGTATTGCGCTCGACGGATGCCTTACGTTCGGCCATCACCAGCTCCGCAAAATCATTGGGCGAAAAAGATGATCATTATAGGCCCAGATGCGGTCGGCATGAAGTAAACAGACGAGGGGAAGGCAAGATGATGGCGGTTTGTCGGAGTTGAGGGGGCAAAATCGACGATTTCACGCCCCTCAAGCCTGCCGACACACGCTTGCGGAAGGTTTTACGCAGGTTTTCCGGCAAACAGGCTGCCCAGCGCATCGCAGAATTTGCCGATATTGGCCTCGTTCAGCCCGGCCATGCACACCCGGCCACTGCGAATCAGGTACACACCATATTTTTCACGCAGCTCATCGACCTGCTCAGGGCTCAGGCCGGTGTAACTGAACATGCCGCTCTGGCGAAGGATGAAGCTGAAATCACGACTCGGGACTTTCTGCTCCAGTGCGGTCACCAGCTTCTGACGCATGTCGATGATGCGCAGGCGCATGTCTTCGACTTCACTCAGCCACTCGTCGCGCAGTTGCGGGGTGTTGAGCACACGAGCAACCACCTGCGCGCCATGGGCAGGCGGGCTGGAGTAGTTGCGACGCACAGTAGCCTTGAGTTGCCCCAGCACGTTGGTGGCTGAAGCCACGTCATCGCAGACGATGGACAGGCCGCCGACCCGCTCGCCATACAGCGAGAAGATTTTCGAGAACGAGTTGCTGATTACTGTGGTGATGCCAGCGCTGGCCATCGCCCTGATCGCATAGGCATCTTCATTCATGCCCTTGCCGAAACCCTGATAGGCGGTATCGAGGAACGGAATGAGCTGACAGCTCTTGATAAGCTCGATCAGACGGTCCCACTGCTCCACCGACAGATCGGCGCCTGTGGGGTTATGGCAGCAAGGGTGCAGCAACACGATGCTGCGCGCCGGCAAGGTCTGCAGCTTGTCCAGCATGGCTTCAAAATCAACGCCACCGGTGCTCGAATCGAAGTACGGGTACGTGTGGACCTTGAAACCCGCACCGCCGAACAGCGCGTGGTGGTTTTCCCACGTCGGGTCGCTGACCCAGACCTGAGACTCGGGGAACGCATATTTCAGGAAGTCCGCACCGACTTTCAACGCCCCGGAGCCGCCGACGGTCTGGATGGTCGCCACACGGCCTTCAAGCAACGCAGGATGATCGGCACCGAACAGCAGATTCTGCACAGCCTCGCGATAAGGAGCCAGGCCTTCCATCGGCAGGTAGAGAGAAGCGGCCTGCTGCTCGCTTTCGGCCACTTGCTGCAGAGCACGGACTGCCGCAGCCAGAGGCGGGATGCGCCCTTCGGCGTCATAGTACAGACCGATACTGAGGTTGACCTTGTCCGCACGCGGGTCCTTCTGGAAGGTTTCCATCAGCGACAGGATCGGATCTCCGGCGTAGGACTCTACGTGGGCTAGCATGCGCAACAACTCCTCTTGTTTAGTGAATCAGGCCGAATAGCGATCGGATCGGTGGTTTTGCGCAATGATGAAATTCAGCAGCACGGCACCGACTATGGAAGCTACCAGAGTCGGCAGGCTGATGAACGTCAGGGAAGCGACAAGCACGCAAATATCCACACCCATCTGCAGCCAGCCTGCCTTGAAACCATATTTATCCTGAAGATACAGCGCAAGAATATTCACGCCACCCAGGCTGGCCCGGTGCCTGAACAGGATCAGAAAACCCACCCCCAGAATCAGGTTACCCAGCACCGAGGCATAAAAGGGCTGCAACTGATCGATATGGATGAACAGGGCATGCTGATCGGAAAAGAAGGATACCAGCCCCACGGCACAAAAGGTCTTGAGCGTGAACAGCCAGCCCATCCGGCGAAAGGACAGGTAATAGAACGGCAGGTTGAGGGTGAAGAACGCAACGCCGAAAGGCACGGCAAAGGTGTAGTGGAAAAACAGGGCAATACCCGCCGTACCGCCCGTCATGACGCCCGCCTGGCGCAGCATCAGCACGCTGAAGGAAATCAGGACAGTGGCGATGACCAGGGCAAATACGTCTTCCTGGGCCGAGTGGCGGGTATCAAGACTGTTGGGCACGGCGGTATGGGTTGTCATCAGGGCGCTCAGGCAGGATCGATGCAGGTGAATGACAGCGCCCTTGACCCAGCAACGCTATTGCAGCTCACGATATGAGCACAAATCCTACACAATACGACCGATGTTAGCCAACAAATACAACTTTGCGCACACTAACGACTATAAAAACAACATACATGCATCATTTACGCACACCAATAACACTTGTGTGCCATAACAGTGCAGCGTTTTATACTGTCACCACACTGTTTTCCTTCAGGCGCTCCAGAACAACTGCCGTCTTTATATGCGCAACGCTGTCGCTTGCAGTAATACACTCCATCAACTTGTTGAGACTATCGAGGTCGGCAACAGCAACCTTGAGCGTATAATCCGCGTCCCCTGTCGTCTTGTAAGCGTCGATGATCGAACTGAGGTCGGCAACCAGTGCCTGGAATATCTCCCGATATTGCGTGTTGTGACTGACCAGACGGACTTCGATCATTGCCAGAACCTCGCGGCTCAGGGCTTGCGGAGCGATGCGGGCGTGGTAGCCCAGGATCAGATGGTCCTGCTCCAGACTGATTCTGCGACGCGAGCATTGCGATGCCGAAAGCCCGACCAGATCGCTCAGCTCCTGATTGGTCAGGCGGCCATTGGCCTGAAGCAGGGTCAGGATCTTCAAGTCGAAGTCGTCGATTTCATTCATTTTCATTGAGGGCAATCGCTCGTACCAGAGAGTTCAGGCCGGGAAGCCTATCAGTTTCAAAGCATCAACAGCGACCGCCCGAAGTGCATCACCGGACCACAAGAGAGATGGCACCTGTCTTGCAATCGAGGCCAATAGTAAAGCCAATGATGGCCATACCAGCCGATCCGTTATTAATACTTGCAGGGATTTTCAATGACCCAATCAACGCCGCCCGATCAACTGCATCGGGGTTTGAAGAATCGGCATATCCAACTGATCGCGCTGGGTGGCGCCATCGGTACGGGGTTGTTTCTAGGAATTGCCCACACCGTCAGCATGGCTGGCCCTTCGGTGATTCTGGGTTATGCGATTGCAGGCCTGATCGCGTTTTTCATCATGCGCCAGTTGGGCGAGATGGTGGTCGAGGAGCCGGTGGCCGGAACCTTCAGCCACTTCGCCAATAAATACTGGGGCAACTTTGCAGGCTTCATGTCCGGCTGGAACTACTGGGTCCTGTATGTGCTGGTAGGCATGGCCGAGCTCACGGCGGTCGGGTTGTACGTTCAATACTGGTGGCCGGACGTCCCTACCTGGGTTTCGGCAGCCGCGTTCTTCGTGATCATCAACCTGATCAACCTCAGCAGCGTAAAGCTCTACGGTGAAATGGAGTTCTGGTTCTCCATCATCAAAGTGCTGGCCATCGTCGGCATGATTGTTTTCGGCGCCTATCTGCTGGCCAGCGGCAATGGCGGCCCGGACGCTGCCGTAGCCAACCTGTGGCAATACGGCGGCTTCTTCCCCAACGGCGTCAGCGGGCTGGTAATGGCCATGGCCTTCATCATGTTCTCGTTCGGCGGTCTGGAGCTGATCGGCATCACCGCAGCCGAAGCACAGGACCCTCAGCGCAGTATCCCGCGCGCGACCAATCAGGTGATCTACCGCATCCTGCTGTTCTACGTGGGCGCACTGGTGGTTCTGCTGTGTCTGTATCCCTGGCAGAAAGTGGTGACCGGCGGCAGTCCTTTCGTGATGATCTTCCATGAGATGGACAGCGATGTGGTCGCGACCGTGCTGAACGTCGTGGTCCTGACAGCTGCGCTGTCGGTCTATAACAGTTGCGTCTACAGCAACAGCCGGATGATGTTCGGCCTGGCCAAACAGGGTAATGCACCCAAGGCAATGCTCAAGATCAACGCCCGTGGCGTACCGGTCAATGCCCTGGCGATTTCGGCGCTGTCCACAGGCACCTGCGTACTGATCAACTACCTGATACCGGAGCAGGCCTTCAAATTGCTGATGGCACTGGTGGTGGCAGCTCTGGTACTCAACTGGGTCATCATTACCATTACCCACCTGAAATTCCGCAACGCCAAACGCCAGGCCAACGAAACAACGCTGTTCAAGAGCTGGGGCTATCCGGCCACCAACTACATCTGCCTGGCTTTCCTGTTCGGTATTCTGGCAATCATGCTGTTCACACCGGGTATCAGTATCTCGGTGTACATGCTGCCAATCTGGCTGATCGCACTGGGCGCGGCCTACGCCATCAAGACCCGCAGTAAACCTGTCGCCTTCACGAATAAATCGACCACCCCATGACATGAGGTAGAAGCGAATTAATTCGCGAGAAGCCAGCACATCCAACACAGATAAGTCGTTTGAAATGCCGCCTCGCGAATGAATTCGCTCCTGCCGCAGGGGCAACGGGCCATAAAAAAAGCGCTTGCACGTCCTGTGCAAGCGCTTTCTTTTTACCCGACTGTTTTAGTTGAACAGTACGGCCGTCTTTTGCAGGGTGACCCACACGCCCCACGCCAGAGGAACACCAACAGCCAGCCAGGCCAGAACAACCAGCGGCTTGCTGCCTTCAGACGCTTTCCACTCCAGAGAAGTGGTGGCAACAGCGTTCTTGTCGAGGCCGATGGCTTGTTCAGCAGCCAGTTCGGCGTCAGTCATGAAGTACTTGTCGGCAACCGGACGAATCAGCAGGTTGCAGATGAAACCCAGTACCAGCATGCCGGCCAGGATGTACAACGTGATGTCGTAGGCTGCAGCACGAGCAACGCCGTGGCTGAGCTGATATTCACGCAGGTAGTTGACCAGAACCGGACCCAGTACACCGGCAGCAGCCCAGGCGGTCAGCAGACGACCGTGGATTGCACCGACCATTTGCGTACCGAACAGGTCAGCAAGATAGGCAGGAACGGTCGCGAAACCACCGCCGTACATCGACAGCACGATACAGAAGGCACCCACGAACAGCGCGATGCTGCCCAGATGGCTCAGGGTCGGAACCGATGCATACAGCACGAAGCCCAGGGCAAAGAACACGAAGTAGGTTGCCTTGCGGCCGATGTAGTCGGAGCACGAAGCCCAGAAGAAACGACCACCGATGTTGAACAGGCTCAACAGACCGGTGAAGCCTGCCGCGATGGCAGCGATGGCTTTCAACTGATCGGCATTCAACTGGCTGAAGGTCAGGTCATTGCCCAGCAGTTTACCGGCGAACACTTCCTGCAGCAGTGGCGAGGCCATGCCCAGGATACCGATACCGGCCGAAACGTTCAGACACAGCACCAGCCATACCAGGCGGAATTGCGGCGTTTTCCAGGCCACGCTCACGTGTACGTGACGACTGGTGATCATCGCGTTGCTGGCCTTCTTGGCAGGAGCAGTCCAGCCTTCAGGTTTCCAGCCGGTCGGTGGAACGCGGTAGCCCAGGGCACCGCCGATCATGAAGACGAAGTAAATCACCGCCATCACCGCGAAGCTCTGCCATACGCCAACGCTTTCAGCAGAAGCGAAGTAGCCCATCAGCGCAGTGGCCAGAGGAGCACCTACCATCGCACCGCCGCCGAAACCCATGATCGCCATGCCGGTCGCCATGCCGCGCTTGTCCGGGAACCACTTGATCAGGGTTGAAACGGGGGAAATATAACCCAGACCCAGACCGATACCACCGATCACACCGGAACCGAGCCACATCAGCCAGATCTGGTGAGTGTAGATGCCGAGTGCGGAAATCAGCAGACCGCCACACCAGCACAGAGCCGAAACCACACCGGCCTTGCGTGGGCCTGCGTGTTCGAGCCAGCCACCCCAGATGGCAGCCGAGCAGCCCAGGAAGATGAAGAACAGTGTGTAGATCCAGCCCAACATGGAGATCTGCCAGTCACAGGTCGACGAGAAGATCTGTGCAATGAAGCCCATGTCAGGTGTGCAGGCAACAGGTGTCGAAATACCGATAGCCTTGGAAAGCGGCAACCAGAATACCGAGAAGCCGTAAGCCATACCGATACAAAGGTGAATTGCCAAAGCAGCGGGCGGAACCAGCCAACGGTTGAAACCGGGCTTGGCGATGATGCGTTCCTTGGACAAGAACGCAGGTTGAGCGGTGGCGCCGCCCAAAGCTGTGCTTGTGCTCATTGTGATTACCCCCAGATGTGTAATGCTCGCAGGATTAATGCGCTGGTCCGCTCACAGTCTCCATGCCTGACGGCCATGACTGTTTTTTATCGGGCGGTATCCAGAGGCGTGGCAAAAGGCCGCACCTTACCAGCGATGGCGAGAGACTAACACTTACCAAGGGCCGTAAGTATCTTGTTACATCAATTAATTACTTACCCAATCCACGCCATCTATGAAGTAATAGATACAATCAATTGCGGACAGAGGAAATACAATGCCGGTCTTAGTTGGGATTATTAATTCCCCCACTTATCAGGATCAGGAAGATCTGCAAAAGATATATCGCGACGCACCGCAATGGCTGTTTGCCCCCTTCACCGATGCGGCGCAATTGATTGAAACAAGCCTGAATGACGGAACACTTCTGGCGGGACGCTTCAATGACCGGCTGCTGGGCGCTGCCCGCCTGGAACAGACCGGCGATATCTGGCGGCTGTCGCATCTTTGCGTACGCACTCTCACCCGTCGACGCGGTGTTGCCGAGCGGCTGGTGACCCAGGCACAGAAATCGGCCCGCGATGCAGGTTGCGAACTACGCTTGCAGACAACCGCCGAGCTTCCTGAAGTCCTGGCCCTTGCGGCCAAGCTTGACGTGCCGCTGGAAATCGCAAGCATTTGACCCCGCGCAGCAGCCCAAGGCATCCAAAGCCCCCGACACTCGTTAGAGCGGTATACTCGTGGGCTATTTTTTGAACGATCGATAACAAGGACTCGCCCATGAAAGCGTTCGGCAAAATCCTGGGACTGTTTATTCTCGGGTTGTTGCTGATCATCGTGGCTCTCGGCTTCGCCTTGACCCATCTGTTTGATCCCAACGACTACAAAGACGAGATTCGCCAACTGGCACGCGAAAAGGCAAACGTCGAGCTTACGCTCAACGGCGACATCGGCTGGAGCCTGTTTCCCTGGCTGGGCCTTGAGTTGCATGACGCCAGCGTCGCCAACCTGAGCGCGCCCACGGCGCCATTTGCCGACCTGCAGATGCTCGGGTTATCGGTTCGTGTACTGCCGCTGTTGCGTCGTGAAGTCCAGATGAGCGATGTGCGGGTAGAAGGCCTGAACCTGCGCCTCAACCGCGATGAAAACGGCCATGGCAACTGGGAAGACATCGGCAAGCCCGCCACCGCTGCCGCGCCGACACCCGAGCAGCCTTCGGGCACAACGCCTGTACCGCCTGCGGACAAACCCTCGCGCCCCGTCAAGCTGGATATCGACAGCCTGACGGTCAATAACGCCCGGGTCGAATACAGCGATGCCCGCAAAGGCCGGACCCTCACTGCCGAAAGCATTCAATTGAGCACCGGCGCCATCCGGGAAGCCTCGGACATCCCGGTCAAACTTACTGCGTTCCTCAGCACCAACCAGCCGGTTGTGCGCATCAGGACCGAACTGGTAGGCGACGTGCGTCTGGATCGCGCCCTCAAACGCTATCAATTTGAAGATATGCGCCTGTCGGGCGAAGCGGCTGGCGAACCCTTGCAGGGCAAGACCGTGACCTTCGCCGCTCAGGGCCAGTTGCTGGTCGACCTCGCCGCCAACATCGCGGAATGGAACAGCCTCAAGATTTCCGCCAACCAGTTGCGCGCCCTTGGCGAGCTGCGTGCCCGCGACCTGGACAAGACTCCGCAGATCAGCGGCGGCCTTTCCATCGCCCAGCTCGATGTGCGCACTTTCTTCGACAATATCGGCCACCCGCTGCCAGCCATGGCCGACGGCGCGCTGAGCAAAGTCGAAATGGTCACCCGCCTGAACGGCACGCCGAACAGCCTGGCGCTCGAAGAACTGAACCTCAAGGTTGATGAAAGCACTTTCACGGGCCGCGTCGCCATTGACGACTTCGCCAAGCAGGCACTGCGTCTGCAACTCAAGGCCGACACCTTCAATGCCGATCGCTATCTCCCGGCAGAGAACGAAGAAAGCAAAGGCGCCAAGGCGGCGCGTCAGTCAGAAGTACAAAGCGGTGAAGCCGCTGCACTCGCGGGCAACACGCCGCTGCCGGACCAGCCTACCAAGGCGGCCTGGAGCACAGCCAAGCTGCTGCCTCTCGAGCGGCTGCGCACCCTCGACGTCCAGGCCGACCTGAACTTCGGCAAACTGACCCTCGACAAACTACCCATCGACAATGCCGTGCTCACCACCCAGGCACAGAACGGCGTCATCAGCGTCGAAAGCCTGCGCGGCGACCTCTACAACGGCAACTTCGACATCAAGGGCAACCTTGACGCCCGCCAGGACATTCCTCTGGCCAGCGTGCAGGCCAAGGTCAATCGGGTTCCGGTCGAGCGCCTCCTGCAAAGCCAGGGGCAGACACCACCGGTCAAAGGCCTGCTGAACCTCAACAGCGACCTGACCGCCAAGGGCAACAGCGAAAAAACCCTCGTCGACAGCCTCAACGGCACGGCCAGTTTTGTGCTCAACAATGGCGTGCTGGTCAACGCCAACCTTGAACAGCAACTGTGCCAGGGCATCTCGACCCTCAACCGCAAGACGCTCAGTGGCGAACCTCGTGGCAAGGACACGCCCTTCCAGCAGCTCAATGGCAACCTGACCATCCGCAATGGTGTGGCCAGCAACCCTGACCTCAAGGCTCGCATCCCAGGTCTGACCGTCAACGGTAACGGCGATGTCGACCTGCGCGTGCTGGGCATGAACTATCGCCTGGGCATCATCATCGAAGGCGACAAGAGCGACATGCCGGACCCGGCCTGCGAGGTCAACCCGCGTTATGTGGGTATCGAGTGGCCGGTCCAGTGCCGAGGCCCGCTGGAACTGGGCGCCAAGGCGTGCCGTATGGACAAGGAAGGCATCGGCCAGATCGCGGCGAAGCTCGCTGGCGACCGGATCAGCGAAAAGCTCGAAGAAAAGCTGGATGAGAAGCTCGGCGACAAGGTCAATCCGGAACTCAAGGACGCCCTCAAGAACCTGTTCAAACGATGAGAGCCGATTCTGCAATGCAACCCGAGCAATTCTCCCAGGCAGTGCTGAACTGGTACGACCACCATGGCAGACACGATCTGCCATGGCAGCAAGGCATTACCCCGTACCGGGTGTGGGTGTCGGAAATCATGCTGCAACAGACCCAGGTCAGCACGGTGCTGAACTACTTCGACCGCTTCATGGAGGCTCTGCCCACCGTGCAGGCCCTGGCCGAAGCACCGGAAGACGAAGTGCTGCACCTGTGGACCGGGCTGGGTTACTACACCCGCGCCCGCAACCTGCAGAAAACCGCAAAGATAGTCGTTGCTGATCATGGCGGTGAGTTTCCTCGTGACGTGGAACAACTCACCCTGCTGCCCGGTATCGGCCTGTCGACTGCGGGCGCCATTGCCAGTCTGAGCATGGGCATTCGTGCGCCAATCCTCGACGGCAACGTCAAGCGCGTCCTCGCCCGCTACACCGCACAGGAAGGTTACCCAGGCGAGCCCAAGGTCGCCAAACAGCTATGGGCCACTGCCGAGCGCTTTACACCCCATAGCCGCGTGAACAACTACACCCAGGCGATGATGGACCTGGGCGCCACACTCTGCACCCGCAGCAAACCCAGTTGCCTGCTCTGCCCGCTGGAGCGTGGCTGCGAAGCGCACCTGCTGGGCCTGGAAACCCGCTACCCGATTCCCAAGCCACGCAAGACCGTCCCGCAGAAACGCACCCTGATGCCAATGCTCGCCAACCGCGACGGCGCGATTCTGCTTTATCGCCGCCCTTCCAGCGGTCTTTGGGGCGGCCTGTGGAGCCTGCCGGAGCTGGATGACTTCAATGACCTCAAAGACCTGGCGCTGCAGCACTCCCTGGAGCTGGGCCAGCATCACGAACTGCCGGGACTGGTCCACACCTTCAGCCATTTCCAGTTGAGCATCGAACCCTGGCTGGTACAGGTCCAGGAGTCCGCCCATCACGTGGCCGAAGCCGACTGGCTCTGGTATAACCTCGCCACCCCGCCGCGCCTGGGCCTTGCCGCCCCGGTGAAAAAGCTGCTCAAACGCGCGGCCGACGTATTGAATGCAGGAGAGTCGTCATGACCCGCACCGTAATGTGCCGCAAATACAAAGAAGAACTGCCCGGCCTGGAGCGCGCTCCGTATCCGGGTACCAAGGGTGAGGACATTTTCAACAACGTCTCGCAGAAAGCCTGGGCCGACTGGCAGAAACACCAGACCCTGCTCATCAACGAGCGTCGCCTGAACATGATGAACGCCGAAGACCGGAAATTCCTCCAGACCGAGATGGACAAGTTCCTTTCCGGCGAGGAATACGCCAAGGCCGAAGGCTACGTTCCCCCCGAGAAATAAAGCGTTTCCAGCAATGAAGGTCGTAAGCGTCGGTAATAATTCAAATTTTTTTCAACATGACGCTTGACGACCTCCTGAAAAACACGTCTAATGCGCCCCGTTGCCCAGATAGCTCAGTCGGTAGAGCAGGGGATTGAAAATCCCCGTGTCGGCGGTTCGATTCCGTCTCTGGGCACCACTTATTAGATTCAGGTGGTGTCAGCACCATCTGAAAAACAGAAACCCGCCTAGTTCGGGTTTTTTGTTGTCTGCGGTTTAGCCTCCCGTTGCAAACAGAGCTGCGACACATATCCGAGCCTTTTCACCCCACCACCAACAGATCCCCCTCAATAATTTCCTGCCCACCACGAATAAGCCTTTGCTATATTCGAGCAGCATCAAAGATGCCAGCTCAGGTGATGCGAACTCAGGGATTTATCAGCAGAAGGATCTGTCATGAAGTTCACCACCCTCCTCCTCGCGGCACTTCTCGCTGCAACCTCTCTTTCGGCAGTCGCACACGGCGGCCGGACCGACAAGCAAGGCTGTCATAACGACAAGAAAGCCGGCACCCGGCATTGTCATTGACTGCGGGCCCAACCCTGACGGAGACATGTATGCCTTTGAACAAACCCAACCAGGACCTGCGTCGCGACCTGCAAGGCATCGCCTCCGATCTGAAATGGTCGGCGGTTGAACTGATGCGCATTGCGGAGCGGCTGAGCACTTCAGGCAATGAGCCGGATGCCCAGGCAGTGCTGCGCATATGCAGCGTAATGCAGGCCGGGGAAGAGAAGCTGCAAGGCGTGACAAATGAGGTGTCGCTGGGCAGGCTGGTACAGGCTCGCTCTTGAATACACAGAGCTGAAGGCCGTCACCGGAAATTAATTTTCCATGGCGATGGAACCGAATTCACTCACTTGCCACTCACCTGTAACCCTTGCCGTTTTCAGGGCTGACAATCGCCATAGCCCGCCCCTCCAACATACCGCTTCATGCCGCATGCCAGCCTTCCAAAGCCTTCAAGGCAACCCGGCAGACCGCATAAGACACGTCCACGCCCTTGGTTATTCAGGCCGTCTGGGTTTCAATGATCGCCATTGCCCTTATCGCCTGCCAAAGGACCCGTTCATGGCTTCGCCAGACAAACAGCAAAAACGTGCCAAGCGCGCGAAGATCAAAGCCAAGCAGAACCGCTCGGGCAAGCCAGCACAAAATGTCGTTCACCCTGTATTCGCTTCCGCTCTTGTGAATCAACCGTTCGATGATGTGCAGCTCGACCTGAGCACCTTTGATTTCCAGGACATCGTCGAAAACGGTTTCGATCCGGCCGATTACGAAGACCTGTTTGAAGCCATGAAGGCCGCCGAAGCCATCAGCCAGCTGGCGCTGTGCGTGGTCTTCCTGCAATACCCGGTTCTGGCATTGGTCATCAGCGAAGAAGACGAAGAGCAAGCCACCGACTTCATGATGGGACTGCTCATCACCTACCGCGCCCTGTTCCACGATGAAGACGAAGACACTGCTGTCGAATGGATCGGTAGCCCGGCATTCCAGGCCGATTACAACAAGGCATCCGAGTTGCTGGTCAAGCGGGATTCAAAAGGACAGCGTTGACGTACACAAAAACGTCATGTCCACCTCAATAACGACAAGAGTGCTCTAAACCGCAGGTTTCATCTAAAGCAGACTTCAGCTTCTACCCGAAAATCCGATATAGCTGCGTACGCGCCTGCTCAAGGCGCCCCCTCAGCACAGCACATCGGATGAACTCGGAGCGGGTATGTATTTGAGAAACATGAAGATAGCCAAACGCACCCTGACCTGCTTCACGTTCATGGTTGCCATGGTGATAGGGCTCGGCATTTTCAACATCCAGCAAATGGGCAATATTCGCTCGGAAGGCCTGGAAATCGAAAATGACTCAATGCCTGGCATTGCATTGGGCGATGACATCACCCTCGCATTCGCCAACACCCGCATCGCCATCCTCAGAATGATCTCAAGAAGCCCTGCCGAGATAGAACAGGCGTATACCGAGTTGCTGAAGGAAGAGGAGAAGTTCTACAACGCGGTCAAAGCCTACAAACCGCTGATCAACACGGATACCGAGCAAACGCTGATCACCAGTATCGAGACCACCTACAAGGCCTATGCCGATGGTGCAGAGCGGGCGTACAAACTGATCAGGGACAACCAGCAAGATGCGGCTCGTCAGGTCATCAGGGTGGAAATGCCAAAAAGTGCAGAAGGCATGGCTGCTGCGCTCTCCAGGCTGGAAAAAGTAAACGACGAAGCCGAAGCCGAATCCAGCGCAAGTGCGACAGCGGCGTACGAAAAAGCCAAGACCATTTCTGTTGCAGTCATGGTGCTGGCAGTACTGGCAACACTCGCTCTGGCATGGCGCCTGACTCAAAGCCTTGCCAACCCCATCAATCAGGCCCTCAAAGCCTCGGAAGTTTTTGCGTCGGGAGATCTGCGTCCGCTCGATGTGGACAGTCGCGGCGTAGACGAAGTCGCCTTGCTGCTGCAATCAATGGAGCGCATGCGCAAAAACCTGCAAGCCACCCTGAATCAGGTCGACGATGCAGCACAGCAGCTATCGTCCGCCACCAGCCAGATGAACAGTCTGATGGCCAGCAGCAACGCCGATCTGGTCACCCAGAACAGTGAAATCGAAATGGCAGCCACTGCCGTGACCGAAATGAGTCAGGCGGTTGACGAGGTTGCGCGCAGCGCAGTGTCGACATCGGAAGAATCGAAGTCATCGTCACGCTCGGCACTGCAAGGACAGGAAGAGCTCAAGCAGACCGTCAACTCCATCACTGAACTGACCCGCAATGTCAGCAGCGCATCGGAACAGGCGCAGCAACTGGCAAGTCGCACACTGGAAATCAGCAAGGTTCTGGAAGTGATTCGCTCGGTATCCGAACAGACCAACCTGCTGGCCCTCAACGCCGCAATCGAAGCCGCACGCGCAGGCGATGCAGGCCGAGGCTTCGCCGTGGTCGCCGACGAGGTTCGGGCGCTGGCACACAGGACCAATGAGTCGACTCAGGAAATCGAATCCATGATCGGCCATATCCAGCAAGGCACCAAAAATACGGTGTCGGCGCTGGAAATCAGTACCGAGCAGGCCCAACGCACCAAAGGCCAGGCTGAATCCGCCAACGCGGCACTGGCGATCATTGCCAGCTCGGTCATGGTGATCGACGACCGCAACACCGTGATCGCCAGCGCATCCGAAGAACAGGCACAGGTCGCCCGCGAAGTGGACCGCAATCTGGTGCGTATCCGCGACCTTTCAGCACAGTCAGCCGTAAGGGCGGATCAGACCAGCAGCGCAAGCCACGCCCTCGCGACACTGGCTACAGAGCTGAATACGACTCTGCGCCAGTTCAGGTTGTAATCTCTCGTGAATGAATTCGCTCACGGTCGCGTGGTGCGAATTCATGGGCTCTGCCTGGCTTAAGTGTTGTGGTGCCTCTTTACAGGTCCAGTCGCCAGCAAGCTGCCTACCACGGCACACTGACTGACTTGCAACACTTGGCACAGACAGAACGCGCTCAACGACTCAGCTCAACGCCGCAGCCCCAACCCGTGAAGCCTTGCGGCGGCGAGAAACCAGCAGGCCTGCGGCGATCACGCTCAGGCTGAGCACGCCGGTAGCGATGATTTCTACACGATGGTCTTCCTGGAACAGCATCACCATCAGTACGGCAACGATGAAGAAAATCGCAGCCCAGGTCAGCCAGGGAAACAGCCACATTTTGAAGTCGATGGTTTCACCCTTGGCGATACGCTTCTGACGCATGCGCAACTGGGAAATGGCGATCACCAGATACACCAGCAAAGCGATTGCACCCGAACTGGCGAGCAGGAATTCAAACACGGCAGCCGGAGCAACATAGTTGGCGAACACGGTCAGGAAGGCAGCGGCAGTCGAAAGTATCACCGCCCAGTGAGGCGTGCCGCTCTTGCTGATGCGTGTGGAGACTGCAGGTGCATCGCCACGCTTGCCCAGGGAAAAGAGCATGCGCGAAGCGGTGTAGAGCGCGGAATTCAGGCAACTGGTCACTGCAACCAATACCACCAGGTCCACGATCAGCTTGGCGTTGGGAATCCCCATCACATCCAGGACTGTCTGATAGGAACCGACTTCAGCCAGACGGCTGTCGTTCCAGGGCACCAGCGACACAACGATAAAGATCGAGACCAGATAGAACAGGAAGATCCGCCAGATCACCGAGTTGGTGGCCTTGGTGATCTGCTTGCCCGGGTTCTTCGATTCGGCAGCCGCGATGGTCACGATCTCGGTCCCCATGAAGGAGAACATGGTGGTCAACATTGCCGCCAGGACCGCGCCCAGACCGTTAGGCATGAAACCCTGGGTATCGAACAAGTGGCTGACGCCGCTGACATTGCTGGTCGGCAGCAACCCGAAGATCGCCACGACACCCAGCACCACGAACGCAATGATCGCAACGACCTTGATCAGCGCGAACCAGAATTCGAACTCGCCGTAGTTCTTGACGCTGAACAGGTTGGTGGCCGTCAGCAGCAGCGTAATCACCAGCGTGAACACCCAGATGGCCACGTCGGGAAACCAGGCATGCAGAATGGTCGCAGCGGCGTTGGCTTCCAGCGGGATCACCAGCACCCAGAACCACCAGTACAACCAGCCGATGGTGAAACCGGCCCAGTGCCCGATGGCTCGGTCGGCATATGTGGAAAACGAACCGGTATCAGGCGAGGCCACAGCCATTTCGGCCAGCATGCGCATCACCAGTACAACCAGCGTACCGGCTGCGGCATACGAAAGCAGCACGGCTGGGCCGGCTGCCGCAATCGCATGACCTGAACCTACGAACAAGCCTGCACCGATCACACCGGCAATCGACAGCATCGTGATGTGCCGAGGTTTCAGCCCCTGTTCAAGCTCGGAAGAGTTAGCGGTACTGCTCATGAAAACCACCTTTTGCAAGACGAGCGATACACACCGAAACCCCTCGTAAAAAGAAAGCAACGGTGCCGTTCTTTATTATTTACGCAAAAAGTGCGCCAAAATATTTCAAAAACGACGTCGCACTTGGAACACAAGGCTTACAGCCCCGCAAGCACGGAAGTGAAAGAAAGAATTCTTTCTGTGGCCTGCAGGTTTTGTTACCGAACACCTCACGACTTACACACATTAATGCACCGAAAACACACACCCTGAATCGGTTAAGCTCGCATATGGTGCAAGGCAGCGCAAAAGCCCCTTCCAACACCCGGCCAAAGCTGGCAACATCGCGCCTTTTTCGCGCATTCCGGCTGGCAAACAGGCATCAAACAGACGCATCGCTTGCCTTGCGGCGACAGTCTGCTGCGATGATGCGACACCTATCGCATAACCCTGCCCGCCAGACCTGACGCTGTTGGTTGTCCTTCAAACCCTGTGCTAGCTTGGCGCTCGCCCCGGTCGAAGGGCGCACAAAATATATGAGGTCCCCACATGGCCGAGGCCACGCCCGCCCTGGAAATCCGCAATCTGCACAAGCGCTACGGAAAGCTGGACGTGCTCAAAGGCATCTCGCTGACCGCTCGTGACGGTGATGTGATCTCGATCCTGGGTTCATCCGGTTCAGGCAAGTCCACGCTGCTTCGCTGCATCAACCTGCTGGAGAACCCTCATCAGGGTCAGATCCTGATGGCGGGTGAAGAACTGAAGCTCAAGGCCGCCAAGAATGGCGAGCTGGTCGCCGCCGATAACAGACAGATCAATCGCATGCGCAGCGAGATCGGTTTTGTGTTCCAGAACTTCAATCTGTGGCCGCACATGAGCGTGCTCGACAACATCATCGAAGCTCCGCGCCGGGTGCTGGGCCAGAGCAAGGCCGAAGCCATCGAAGTCGCTGAAGCGCTGCTGGCCAAGGTCGGTATCGCCGACAAACGCCATGCCTACCCCGCGCAGCTTTCCGGTGGCCAGCAGCAACGCGCCGCCATCGCACGCACGCTGGCCATGCAGCCTAAAGTGATTCTGTTCGATGAGCCGACCTCCGCGCTGGACCCGGAAATGGTCCAGGAAGTGCTCAACGTCATCCGCGCACTGGCCGAAGAAGGCCGGACTATGCTGCTGGTGACCCACGAAATGAGTTTTGCACGACAAGTTTCCAGTGAAGTCGTCTTTTTGCATCAGGGACAGGTCGAAGAACAAGGCACACCACAGCAAGTATTCGAGAACCCGCTGTCGGTAAGGTGTAAACAATTCATGTCGAGCAATCGCTAACGGAGCAACCCCCATGCAGATGTACAAGAAGTTCCTGCTGGCAGCCGCTGCCACTGTGGCAATCAGCAGCAGTGCTTTTGCTGAAACCCTGAAAATGGGCATCGAAGCCGCTTACCCGCCGTTCAACAACAAGGACGCCAGCGGGCAGGTCGTCGGTTTCGACTACGAAATCGGCCAGGCCCTGTGCGCCAAGATGAAAGCCGAGTGCTCGGTCGTCACTTCCGACTGGGACGGCATCATTCCGGCACTCAACTCCAGAAAGTTCGACTTCCTGATCTCGTCACTGTCGATCACAGACGAGCGCAAGCAGGCTGTGGACTTCACCAATCCGTACTATTCCAACAAGCTGCAGTTCATCGCGCCGAAAGACTCGCAGATCAACACCGAAACCGTCGAAGCCGCCAAGGCGTCGCTCAACGGCAAGATCATCGGCGCCCAGCGCGCCACATTGTCCGGCACCTGGCTTGAAGACAAGCTGGGCGACAGCGTGACCATCAAGCTCTACGACACTCAGGAAAACGCCTACCTCGACCTGGCTTCCGGTCGTGTCGACGCCATGCTGGCCGACAAATACGTCAGTTACGAGTGGCTGAAAAGCGACGCTGGCAAGAACTTCGAGTTCAAGGGTGATCCCGTCGAGCAGAACGACAAGATCGGCATTGCAGTGCGCAAGGGCGACCCGCTGCGCGAAAGACTCAATGACGCTCTGAAAGAAATCATCGCTGACGGCACCTACAAGAAGATCAACGACAAGTACTTCCCGTTCAGCATTCTCTGATCTGCCTGACGTGGCCGTTGCGTCCTTCCTGAAGGCGTGACGGCCCGTCCCTAGCAAAGCCTGCCCATGAATATTGACCTCCAAGGATTCGGCCCGGCCCTTGCGGCTGGTGCGCTGATGACTGTTCAGCTTGCCCTCTCGGCCCTGTGTCTTGGGCTGATACTGGGGTTGCTCGGCGCCCTGGCCAAAACCTCGCCTTACAAGCCACTGCAATGGCTGGGCGGTACTTACTCGACGCTGGTGCGCGGTATTCCTGAATTGCTCTGGGTATTGCTGATTTACTTCGGCACCGTCAACGGCATGCGCGCTCTGGGCGAAATGCTCGGCATTCCAGACCTTGAGCTCAACGCCTTTGCTGCGGGCGTCATTGCCCTGGGCCTGTGCTTCGGCGCCTATGCGACCGAAGTCTTTCGCGGCGCTATCCTGGCCATTCCCAAAGGCCACCGCGAAGCCGGCCTGGCGCTGGGCATGTCGCGTTCGCGCATCCTCTTCAAACTCATCCTGCCGCAAATGTGGCGCATCGCGCTGCCGGGCCTGGGCAACCTGTTCATGATTCTGATGAAAGACACCGCACTGGTTTCAGTGATCGGCCTGGAAGAAATCATGCGGCACTCGCAGATTGCCGTCAGCGTCACCAAGGACGCTTTCGTGTTCTATCTGGTCGCCGCCTTCATGTACCTGGCCCTGACCATTCTGGCCATGATCGGCATGCACTTTCTGGAAAAACGTGCCGCTCGCGGCTTCGTGAGGAGCGCGTCATGAACTGGGAAGTCATCATCAAGTGGCTGCCGAAACTGGCGCAGGGCGCAACCCTGACCCTGGAACTGGTGGCGATTGCGGTTACCGCCGGTCTGATCATCGCCATCCCGCTGGGTATCGCCCGCTCGTCGAAACATCTGTACGTGCGTGCGCTGCCTTATGCCTACATCTTCTTCTTTCGCGGCACACCGTTGCTGGTGCAACTGTTTCTGGTCTATTACGGGCTGGCGCAATTCGAGGCCGTGCGCAAAGGGCCACTGTGGCCGTACCTGCGCGACCCGTTCTGGTGTGCCGTCATCACCATGACCCTGCATACCGCTGCCTACATTGCCGAGATTCTGCGCGGCGCCATCCAGGCCGTTCCGGTAGGAGAGGTAGAGGCTGCACGGGCGCTGGGCATGTCCAAGTGGAAAGCGCTGTTCTACATCATCCTGCCTCGCGCAGCCCGCATCGGCCTGCCCGCCTACAGCAACGAAGTGATTCTGATGCTCAAGGCCAGTGCCCTGGCGAGCACCGTCACTCTGCTGGAACTGACCGGCATGGCACGAACCATCATTGCCCGTACTTACCTGCCGGTGGAGATTTTCTTCGCGGCGGGCATGTTCTATCTGATCATGGCCTATGTGCTGGTCCAGGGGTTCAGATTGCTGGAACGGATATTGCGCGTAGACGCCAGCCAAGGGCGCTGATATGAAGGGGGCTGGCTTTTACAGAGTCAGCCCTCACACCCGGTCACCATCATGCCTTCTGACACTTGCTTGCAGGATGAACACATTCGCAGCCGCTTTCGGGCGCTGGACAGTTTTCTGTTCGCGCATCAGGCGCTGTGGCGACCCAAGCCTTTCACGCACCTGCACATGCCGTGGGAGCAACGTTATCCGACACTGGCCCAGTGGCTGCGACTGCGCACGCTGGATGAGGCCGAAGCCGCACACAACCACCCCGAACGCCTCGACGCGCCCTACCCCTTTGCGCAACTGGCGGATGAAGCCTATGAGCTGGGGCATCTCGGCGAGCTGCCTGCCTATCCGCTCGAACCTGTGGAACCACGCCAGAGCGTCGATGTACCGGGCCGTAAATGGCAACAGATCGAGGCCTTTGCCAGCCACCTGCAAGCCCGACAAAGCAAGACGCACTGGCTCGACTGGTGTTCGGGCAAAGGACATCTGGGCCGTCGCCTGACACACAGTGGACAGAAACTGACCTGCCTTGAACGGGACCCGGCCCTGATCGAAGCCGGTCGCAAACTCAGCGCCCGGCAACACATCGATGCCGAGCATCTACAGCAGGATGTCATGGCCGATGACACCTGGCGCCACCTCAAGCCCGAACACACGCCCGTCGCCCTGCACGCCTGCGGCGATCTGCATGTGCAATTGATGCAGGTCGCCAGCCAGACAGGCTGCATACAAATGGCCATTGCCCCGTGCTGTTACAACCGCACACGGTTCGACGAGTATCAGGCGCTCTCCAGCGAAGGCCGCAGCTCCGCTTTGAAGCTGTCTCGGGACGAACTGGGCCTGCCACTGAGCGAAACCGTCACCGCGGGCGCTCGGGTCCGCCGTCAACGCGACACCTCAATGGCTCGCCGCCTTGGGTTTGACCTGCTGCAACGCCAGTTGCGGGGCGTCGATGAATATTTGCCCACTCCCTCGCTGCCCGTGAGCTGGCTGGATAAACCCTACAGCGACTACTGCCGCGAGCTGGCAGAGATGAAAAACCTGCCAGCACCCGGCAAGCAGAACTGGGCCGAACTGGAGGCCGCTGGCTGGCAAAGACTGGCTGAAGTTCGAAACCTGGAACTGGTGCGCAACCTGTTCCGTCGACCTCTGGAGTTATGGCTGGTGCTGGATCGAGCCATGTATGTGCAGGAACATGGCTACAACGTCAGCGTCGGCACCTTCTGCGACAGCCAGCTCACCCCTCGCAACCTGCTGGTACTGGCACAAAAACAATGACCCCAATCAACGGAACACCCTGTGGATAACTCTGTTGATGAAAATTCAGACAGATGTTTTAAAACCTTAGTGCGCCAGTTACTGAAGCGCCTTGTTTTTTCCTGACACCCCGGTCAGAAGCCGCGAAAAACGGCACTTCGCGGCAAAACGCGAACATCCGCACGGATCGGCGGAAAAATCGTTTTCATTCTGAACGGGTTGTGCATAAAGGCTCTGGGACAAGGTGTTTTTGAAGACAGTGTGGGAAGCCACTGTACGCAGGTTAGTCGACCGGTGAGCCAAGAACCGGCGCACCCGAAGGTGCCCTGCGCACAGCCGCCATTAAGGAATGGGCTGCGAGAATTTATCTGCGTGCCAGTTCATGTTTGACGCATTGTTCATAGTAGGTTTGCTTGATGGCGGCGGGTTTGAGACGAGACGAACTTTTATAGGTCTGTTCCGTGATGCCCATGGCGGTCATGCGCATCCAGGGTTGAGGGAACTTGCGAGCCTGCAGTTTGTTGCGCGCGCCATAGAGAGAAATCCCGGCAAGCTTCGACTCCTGAGCCCCCGCCGCAATGCCCGAACCCCATGTGCATATCGAGCGAGTGCTCTTGGTCAACTCCTTGGCCTGAACCCCGACCGAAACGCCGGCCAGGACAAACACCGCAACGGTCAATGCAAAACTCCGCATAGCGCCAGCACCCAAGCTTCTGAAAGGAAGGCGAGTTTGCCAACGAAACAGAAATCAAAGGGCCAGCTATGTGCTTCTTTTCAGGGGTGTTTTTTGAATGTGGCGCTGGTTCGCGAACGAATTCACTTACGGTGTGTGAGAGCGAATTCATTCGCGAAGGCTTCAAAACCTCGGCTTGACGGTCTTCCAGTCCGGCTTGTAACGCTGCATCTGTTTCACATCATCGCGCTGACGGATGCCGCAGCTCAGGTATTGGTCGTGTAGTTTGCCCAACTGGTCGTAATCCAGCTCCAGCCCAAGGCCTGGAGCGCGGGTGATTTTTACGCAGCCGTCGACGATGGGTAACTTGCCGCCTTTTATCACTTCTTCATCCGGCTCCTGCCAGGGGTAATGGGTGTCGCAGGCGTAATCCAGATTGGGGACCGAAGCAGCGACATGGGCCATGGCCATCAGGCTGATGCCCAAGTGCGAGTTGGAATGCATGGACACGCCAAGACCAAAGGTCTGGCACATTTTCGACAGGGCCTGGGTATCGCGTAGTCCGCCCCAGTAATGATGATCGGCAAGAACGATCTGCACGCTGTTCAGCGCAACGCTACGGCGGAACTCATCGAAATCGGTCACGACCATGTTGGTGGCCAGCGGTAAGCCAGTGCGCTTGTGCAATTCGGACATGCCTTCGAGCGTCGGCGTCGGGTCTTCGTAATATTGCAGGTCATCACCCAGCAATTCAGCCATGCGGATGGAAGTTTCCAGCGACCAGTTGGCATTGGGGTCAATACGCAGCGGGTAACCGGGGAATGCCCTCTTCAGGGCCTTGATACAGGCGACTTCATGCTCAGGCTGCAACGCACCGGCCTTGAGCTTGATGCTCTTGAAGCCATAAGCCTCGATCATGCGTCGGGCCTGAGCCACGATCTGCTCTTCGTTCAGGGCTTCGCCCCAATTGTCCGGCTTGTAAGGCGAGTCGATATGCTGCGCGTACTTGAAGAACAGATAGGCGCTGAACGGCACCTCATCACGAATCGCGCCGCCCAGAAGATCCACCAGCGGCACGTTCAGGTAATGGGCCTGAAGGTCCAGAAACGCGACTTCAAAAGCCGAGTAAGCGTTGCTGACTGCCTTGCTGGCATGAGAGCCGGGCGCCAGTTCCGCACCAGCCAGGCTGTCGGTCTTGTTGGTTGCCACAGTAGCTTGCACGATAGCCCGCAACTGGTTGAGGTTGAACGGATCAAGGCCGATCAACTGGTCTTTCACACGCTCCTGAATCGCCAGCGCCGGAGCGTCACCGTAGCTCTCGCCCAAACCTATATAGCCGTTGTCGCTCTCGATCTCGATGATCGAGCGCAGCGCGAAGGGTTCGTGAATGCCACTGGCATTGAGCAGCGGCGGATCGCGAAAGGCGATGGGGGTCACGGTCACTCTTTTGATTTTCAAGGTAATGCTCCCGATCAGATATCAATGTGTTGCAGCGCGACCAGGCACCGCCGCTTCGGCAGACTTGCCCTGTCGGTTGGCGGGCGTTGTACGGGCAAAGAAGATCACCACGGCGGCCAGCAGCGAGGTTGCCGCCAGCCCATACAGGCCGCCTTCGATGGAGCCTGTGGTCTGCTCCAGAATCCCGAAGGTCGTAGGCGCGACGAAGCCGCCCAGGTTGCCGATGGAGTTGATCAGCGCGATCACCGCCGCAGCGATGCGGGCGTCCAGATAGCTTTGCGGGATCGGCCAGAACAGCGCCGATGCAGCCTTGAAGCCGATGGCGGCAAAACAGATGGCCACGAAGGCAAAAACAGGCCCGCCGGTTGTCGACATGAACATGCCGAACGAAGCGATAACCAGCGTCAGCGCAACCCAGGCCTGCTGGAATTTCCACTTGCTGGCCATGGCGGCAAAGCCATACATCGCCACGATGGAAATGATCCAGGGCACCGAGTTGAACAGGCCAACCTGAAAATCGCCCAGATTGCCCATTTTCTTGATCATGCTGGGCAACCAGAAGGTCGCGCCGTAGATGGTCAGGGCGATGGAGAAGTAGATGAAGCAGAACAGCGCGATCTGCCGGTCGGCCAGCAGCTTGAACATCGAAGGCCTGGCGACCTGCACAGCCTCACGATCACGCTGCTCCTGGGCAATGGCCGCAATCAGTACACTTTTTTCTTCCTCACTCAGCCATTTCGCTTCGCTCGGATGGGACTGCAACCAGAACCAGACGAACCCGCAGAGCAGCACGGAGGCAAAGCCTTCGATCAGAAACATCCACTGCCAGCCATGCAGGCCGAGCCCCGAGATATGCAATAGCGCACCGGAAACCGGCCCGGAGATCACCGAAGCGATGGCTGAACCGCTGAGGAAAACCGCCATGGTCTTGCCGCGTTCGGAAGACGGCAGCCATTGGGTGAAGTAGTAAATGATGCCGGGGAAAAAGCCGGCTTCGGCCGCGCCAAGGATGAAGCGCAACACATAGAAACTGGTTTCCCCGCGCACGAACGCCATGGCCATGGCTGCGGCGCCCCATGTGAACATGATGCGCGTCAGCCAGACGCGGGCGCCGTAGCGCTGCAGCAACATATTGGACGGGACCTCGAACAGCGCGTAGCCGACGAAAAACAACCCGGCACCCAACCCGTAGG
This sequence comes from Pseudomonas sp. Irchel 3A18, assembly GCF_900187465.1. Taxonomy (NCBI): domain Bacteria; kingdom Pseudomonadati; phylum Pseudomonadota; class Gammaproteobacteria; order Pseudomonadales; family Pseudomonadaceae; genus Pseudomonas; species Pseudomonas sp. Irchel 3A18. The sequence goes on along the minus strand of NZ_FYDI01000013.1, from coordinate 38,550 downwards.
CTGCGGCACCAATGCCCAGATCGGTTTCCAGGTGGCTGCGCACGAAGCCGATGTTCACGCGGTCGATGTAGTTGACGATGAACATCACCACAAACAGCGGCAGCACATGGCGCTTCACTTTGGCCGCTGCCCGGGCAAGCACGGCAGGGTCGGAGGGGCTCTGGAGGTTCTTCAAGATGCGACTCCCGTTCTTTGTTTTTGTAGGGACGAGTCGATCATGGACGCGGGGATTGTTACCGTCTAATCTAACTTGGCATTCGATTGATACCCGGATTAGATCAATGTTCGAGCTTAGCCAACTACGCTGCTTCACCACCGTCGCGACCGAACTCAACTTCCGTCGCGCCGCAGAACGGCTGAACATGACGCAACCGCCACTCAGCCGTCAGATCCAGTTGCTGGAGCATCATCTGGGTGTCGATCTGTTTACCCGCAACACTCGCAACGTGGCCCTGACCGCAGCGGGCCGTGCCTTCTTTGTCGAAGCCCAGAACCTGCTGGAGCGTGCCCAGCAGGCCGCCGTCACGGCCAGACGCTTCGCCGAGGGTGATATCGGCTCGGTCAATATCAGCTTCGTCGGCAGTGCGGTGTATGAGTTTCTGCCCAAGGTCATCGCTGAAGCACGGCTCAAGCAGCCACATGTCAGGATCAACCTCTCGGAAATGAACACCTACCAGCAGCACGAAGCTCTTCGCGGGCGCCGCATCGACCTGGGCATCGTGCGCACCCCGCTGCTGGAGCCCGGTTACGCCACTGAATGCCTGGTGCGCGAGCCCTTCGTGCTGGCTGTACCCAGCAGCCATCGTCTGGCAAGCAGCGAAACTGTGTCGGTCCAGGACCTCGATGCGCAACCGTTCCTGATGTACTCCCACTCGGCCTACCCGCCATTCAACGAGCTGCTGACCGGCATGCTCCGCTCGGCCCGGGTTGCCCCGGAGTATGTGCAATGGCTGGGTTCGTCGCTGACCATTCTGGCGCTGGTCAATGCAGGCATGGGGCTGGCTCTGGTCCCGCGTTGCGCAACCAGCGTGGTCTTCAAGAACGTGGTGTTCAGAGAGATCGATCTGGGGGAAGGCGTGCAGAGCGAACTGCACCTGATCTGGACCGAAAACAACGACAATCCGGCGTTTGCAATGCTGCTGGAGGGAATCCGAAATGCCGTGCGCGAAGGATGGGGTGCCAGCAACCATTAGGGTTTACGTATCGGGCGGAGGATTATAGGATAACCCCCGCTACTTTTCCTGCTAGTTGCCTAAGGATATTACCCTCGTTACATGGCTATTGATTCTAGATAGCTATGATCTGTCTGCGTGGGCGCCCTACAGGAAACATAAAGAAACAATTAAATGCGAGACCGCTTTTTGCGCCTGCGTCCAAGCGAATAATGAGTACATGACGATGAGCAATTCTGATTCTGTATCTGATAAAACACCTACCTTCAGCATTGCCATAGTCAATTACAAGACCCTCGAAATTACCAAGATTTGTCTGGATCTATTGCAACAGCATCTGGGCAATACCCCGCACCAGGTCTGGGTGGTGGACAACGATTCCGCCGATGACAGCACCGAATACCTGCGTACCCTGGACTGGATCAACCTGATCGAGCGCAAGAGCCCTGGACCGGAGTGCGGCCATATCGCCCACGGCAAGGCCCTCGACATGATCCTGGAGCGGGCCGAAACCGATTACCTGTTCCTGCTGCACACCGACACATTCATCTTCGACAAGAATGTGTTTTCCATGATGCTGAAAAAGTGCATCAAGAACCCGAAAGTTGCAGCCGTCGGCTGCGTAGAGCAACTAAACCGCGGCACCGCCAGAACCGTCTGGCGCTTCAGCTCCCGACTGTTCAAACACCATTTCCGTCGACTGAAACTCGCCCTGGGCCTGCGCTCCAAACAGCCGAAGGCCTACCGCGAAACGCACCTGAAAAGCTTCTGCACCCTGTGGAACACCAAGCTGATGAAGCAGCACGAGCTGCACTTCCAGATGGATGATCGGGTGCCGGGTTATACCCTGCAGGACACCATGGTCGAGCTTGGCTATGACATCGAGTTTCTGTCACCACGCAAGATATTCAGCTACCTGGACCACATCCAGGCGGGTACTGTTTCGGCAGCCGGTGGTTATGACACGACGCATCGCCGGGTCAAGATGTACAACGAGATCCTGCAGCGCATCAACAAGAACAACGCTCGCAGGCAAGATGCGCCGACAATGAACACCTGATGAATTTCCGACTATTGGAGCGGCAATGACTGCGACTCACCACACACTGCCCATTACCCTGGCTCCAGAGCTTGATTTCGACCTGGCAGCCGCTGGCGAGCTGGGTCAGTCGCTGACCGATAGCTACACCCAGGCCGCACCGTTCGCGCATATCGTAATCGACGACTTTTTACCGCCGGACCTGATCGCCAGCATCTGCGAACACTTCCCCGCCGAGCCGACCGACAACGAAATGCTCTACGAGCGCGGCTACAAAGGGCAGCACAAAAGACAGATCAGCCCCAATGAATGCGACCCTCACCTGAAGAAGATCTTCAGCGCCTTCAACTCGGCCCCCATGCTGCACTTTCTTGAAAAGCTCACCGGCATCGAAGGCCTGATACCTGACCCGTACTTCTCCGGCGGCGGCCTGCATGAAACCAAAAAGGGCGGCTTCCTGGGCGTGCACTCGGACTTCCGGCTGAACAAGAAACTCAATATCGACCGCCGCATCAACGCCATCATTTACCTCAACCCGGACTGGAAAGAGGAATACGGCGGCAACCTGGAACTCTGGGATGTGGACATGCGCACATGCCTGAAAAAAGTCCTGCCCATCTACAACCGCTGCGTGATCTTCAACACCGACGCCGACAGTAACCACGGCCACCCGGAACCGCTGACGACGCCTGAGCACATCACTCGCCGCTCGGTTGCGCTTTACTACTACACCGCATCAAAGGGGCCAGTCGACCCCAACCAAAGAAACAAGACCCACTACAAGCCAAGGCCCAAAGACCTCATAAACCCCAGGTACTACCTGAACAAGCTCATCAGAAAGAAAAACTGAGAAAGCGTCAAAACTGATCGTTTTTCAGGTTGGAGAACTGCGAGTTGCGGTTCTGTAGCTTGCGCAATGTCAGCTTGTAGACACTGGATTTGACCTGACTGCCCATGGGCGTTTCTTCGAGCAGAATCCGGTTGGAGGCGAACGCACAGCCGGTATTGAGCATCTTGTACTTGAGCAGGTACAGGCCGGCATCCATCTTGGAAAAAGCGAACACCGCTCCGGCCGGAATGAACGCATGCCGAAAGGCATTGCGGCCAACTGCATCGGTGACCTTGGCGTAAACCGCCGACTCACCGCCCGTGTTGTCGATGATGATCTGCGACCAGCCGTTGTCCTTGCGCAGCGGCATGTCCTTCAAATAGCCCGCCTTCTGCGGCCATGCAGCGCCCATCGGGTCGAGATCCGGAATCACGCACTCGGGCTGTGCCGGATCCACCAGCTTGATCGGATTCCCTATTGGCGCCTCTGCGGGTGCATGTACGGGCGCAGGCTTGACCCAGCTATGAGCAACCGGCAAGGACTCGGTCGGCACATAGGCCTTGCCTGCATTCGGGTCATAACCCATCCAGACACCGGCCCCGCAAAAGATCATGAACACCAGCGCCCAGCGCAACACACTGCGCCGACGCTTGCGACGCGACGCTCTTGAGGATGGCCCGGGAGACTGCGGAGCAGCATTCGCCTGCGCCGCACGAGGTTGCGCAGGCCGCGTGGCAGGCGCAGCCGCCGCATAAGCACTGGCGGCGCGCGCACCGGCCGTTTGCAACTGCCGGCTGCGCAGATAGGCCTCTTGGGCTCTTTGCTCCTCATACGCGAGCTGCGCATCGTAGGCCGCACGCTTCTGAGCATCTGCGAGCACATCATGAGAGGCATTGAGAATGCCCATCCGGTCTGAAGCGTCGGGCGCCGGATTCCTGTCCGGGTGCAACTGCTGCGCCAGCCTGCGATAGGCTTGCTTGATCTGCTCAGGCGTGGCATCGCGAGCGACCTTGAGCTGCTCGTAATGAGTAAGAGTTCTCTGCATATGTCTTGCAATCCATGGCGACATGCCACTTAACAAGCACTATATCGGCAAGATTCGCTCTTACATCAGTCCGCATGACCCGCAGACAAACTGAAATGCCCGGATCCTTGGACCCGGGCATTTTTTGAAGCATTAGTTCAGATTAAAAATGACCACTTTTCAGACAACCCCCGACCAGCGGTTTACTGCATACCGTGGCAAGGTCTCGATCCCTCGAATACTCATGACAATCCTTGTCCTGTCAGCTGAAAAGCCAACAACCCTTTCCGTGTTGCCAGTGGTCCGGGCCGTTGAAACCAAGCTTATGCAAGCCCCCGCAGCCCCGCAAATGGGGGCAAATCGCCAATAGCGGCCCCGAGAGAAAAACCATTGCGGATTGCCATCACCACTCAAGTCCCTGATTCAAAAGGCCCACTCAAAAAGTCCGAATCCCTGGCAAGCATCAACCCCCACTCCAGGTACCCAAAACAACGCCCAACCGCCCTGCTTTCAACACCACCCTCCAGCCCCATCGCCCAGCAACCAGAGAAATCCCCTACGCATCGACCTGCAGCAATCCTGCATTCAGACCACAGGCCACACCACTCCTCGGTTTTTTTCAACCGAATCAGACAGCTAGGCTTTACAAGCGCAACAGACTCTATATACTCGCAGCCCATTACGCCGGTATAGCTCAGTTGGTAGAGCAACTGACTTGTAATCAGTAGGTCCCGGGTTCGACTCCTGGTGCCGGCACCATACAAGGTTCCAGAGAAGGCTTTCAAAATCTCTGGAACCCCCGAAAAACCCGTCTTTTGGCGGGTTTTTTCGTTTTGGCGTTCCGTCGGATTCCGGTGAATCCTTGTGGATTCCAACCTGTTTAAGGGTAGAGTTGGGGGTAAAGGTCACTTCGATAAAAGGGAGTACCCTTATGTCGCGCACCACTGCTCCACTCTCTGATTCGGCTTGCCGCTCAGCCAAGCCCACCGACCGCGCCTACAAGCTTTTCGACGGCGACGGCCTCTACCTTCTAGTCCAACCCAATGGCCGCAAAGGCTGGCGGCTCCGTTACGTCAAACCTGATGGACGGGAAGGACTGACCTCGTTCGGCAACTACCCTGTCATTGGCCTCGCCGATGCGCGCCGCAAGCGCTTGGAGATCAAGCGAATGCTGGCGGATGGCATTGATCCCATAGAGACCAAGCACCAAGCCAAGGCGGAAGCCGTGATCAAAGGCAGAACCTTTGAAAGCGTTGCGCTGGACTGGCACACGGAAATGTCGGCCAAGTGGGCTCCAGGCCACTCCAAGACAGTGATGAGCCGCCTCAAAACCCACGTGTTGCCGCTGATCGGCGCCCGCGCCATTGTCGAATTAGACACCCATGACCTAATGCAGCCCTTGGAAGCAATCAAGAAGCGCGGAACGATAGACGTTGCTTTAAGGGTACAAAACTACCTGCAGAGCATCATGCGCGAGGCAAAACGCCTCCGGCTTATCACCGCAAACCCTGCTTACGACCTCGAAGGCTTGATCAAAGCCCCGCGGGTGGTACATCGCCCCGCTCTACCCTTATCGCGACTGCCGGAACTACAAGAGCGGATCGACACCTATAAAGGCCGGGCACTTACTCGTCTGACGGTGATGCTGTCGCTGCATGTGTTTGTACGCTCCAGCGAGCTGCGTTTCGCACGCTGGAGCGAGTTCGACCTAAAGCGCGGCACCTGGGAAATCCCAGACACTCGGCCAGCGCTGGAGGGAGTACCCTTTTCCACAAGGGGTACGAAGATGGCCGGGGACATCCACCTTGTACCCTTATCGCCGCAAGCTGTGGCCTTGCTTGAACAGATCCACGCCCTCACCGGTAAATTCGACCTGGTGTTTGCAGGCGATGCCAAGCCCTGGAAACCCATGTCCGAAAATACCGTGAACAACGCGCTACGGACGATGGGATACGACACCAAAACTGATATCTGCGGACATGGGTTTCGTTCGATGGCCTGCAGCGCACTGATCGAGTCAGGATTGTGGTCGGAGACAGCCATTGAACGGCAGATGAGTCACAAGGAGCGCAACAACGTCCGCGCCGCTTACATCCACAAGGCCGAGTTCATTGAGGAGCGCAGGCTGATCATGAACTGGTGGAGCCGGTACCTGGAAGCCAACCGTGAAGAGCATGTCACTCCGCATGAGTTCGCTAATCAGATTGGGGCGAATGTTACCCGGATAAAGGTGAAGCGGATCAATGATTGAATCCGCCACCCAGGTCACTGAGGCAGTCCTGCTATGGGAGGATGCCTAAAACCTCAGGCGTCAAGATCTGAAGCCCAATCCCAGACAACAGACTTGTGCCCAACACGAAGAGAGCTACTTTCAACACCAAACGAATACCACCGCCGAACCCTTTATGACGCAACAAATAGCTGGCAACAATCTTCCTGTAACCATCGCCGTGGCTAAACGCATAGATGATTGCTACCGCGAAGACAAACCATGCAGCGCGCTCGGGATGAGGCATTGTGATTATCGTCAACGCCAAACCGACACAAACAAAACCAATGCTATTAACCTTCTTGAAATAGCTCTTGGCGATGGCTTCATCTTCATCGTCCAGAAAGAAATTCGGTCTCATTGATATGCTCCTTTTGAGATCACAGTGCCGATCACCATGTCATCCAGTCACAGATTAAGAACTCCCTCTGACCGTTTCCACCCGAAGCAGGCGCATTTCTCCCGCAAATCGACAGGAGCATGTCACCCCCCACGAATTCACGAACCAGACCGGACCGAACGTCACTCGCTTAAAAGCAAAACGTGGCGCAACTGAGTTAGCGCTCGGTCTTCATATCTCAGTGATCCGCTTGGCCAAGCAGGTCCATCCAAACAGGGCTGCAAAGCCGCCCTGTTTGGATGGACCTCACTTAAAAATCTAAAGCCCACGCAACTGTCTGTGGAAAACCACAGATTTCCACCGGTGGATAATTTCATCCACAGCCGCAGAATCCCCTACAATTCGAGCCTTGACCCAAATTATCCACAGGCGTAGAAAAGATCGGGCAAAGCGCTGTCGTTGACAGCAACCCAGGTAGCCAGAACCTTTAAGGCTACGCCACACCGTGGTGGTTCTCCCAAAGTGCGATTAGCGTCCGGCGGCTCGCACGGTCACAGCGTTGTGATGAATGCCTACTTTTACCAGTGTGCCCACTGCGGCAACTCATCCCCTTTCATAGCTGCCCTGCAGCAACCTATCCGCTTGGCCATTCCCGTGCGCCAACCTGCGCCCGTCTCTTTCTCCCGGAAAGAGACGGGCGCTCGTACCGCTGCTGCAGCCCAACTCGTACAAGGCTTTGCGGCATTTCCCCTCGTGACAATCGGCGTGACAAACACCGAAAAGTCACCAGCAACAGCGATACCGATGATGGTGCCGCAGCCCACGGAATGGACTGCACCTGACTGACAGTCAGGCATGCCCCGGTCATCGCTTCACTGCCTTCACCCGACTCAGGATCTCGCGGCACTGGCCTCGTCAGCCAGCGCAGCCTCCACCCGCCCACTTCCCCGGAAGTGTTCAGGAGGCCAGATCATGAGATGCCCAAGTTCCCGGTCGTAAGGAGCCGCCAGTCCCGCGTTAGTGGACAACCCTCACAGGTCGCAGGGGCCTTGATCCCTGATAACACTCAACATTCGTGGCGGGATGACGTGGGGAAGGTTTTACAAGTGTGGCTTCGAGAGGAGTTTGGTCATGGCATTGGTCGGTAGACGGGATGGGCGTAATTTTGGCTATGGTCGGCAATTGAGTTACGCCGGACCGCAGGCGTTGCAGGACATGTTTGGCGGCGGACATTACGGGACCGTCAAAGCGCACAGTGATCGTTGGCAGGCATTCGTGCGCTGGTGTCGCTCAGACGACGGACCAGGACTCAACGATGCACGGCAGATAGATCGCCAGATCTTGTCGGATTACGCGGCGCATCTGCATCACTTGGTCGAGCGCGGCGACCTCGCGATCGCCACCGCACAAAATCGATTGTCCAGCGTCAACCGAACCATGGCAGCGCTTCGCGGTGATCAGTACGTGAAAGTGCAGAGTCCGAGCAAGGCGTTGGAAATGCAGCGCACCACCATCCGCATGACAGTTCCACAAGGCCAGGATCGCGAACACGTGATGCGCATCGTCGATGCACTCCGCGAACAGTATCCCCGTGCCGCCGCCATCGTGCAGTTGGCACGCGCCACCGGCATGCGTTTGCGCGAGGCCATCTTGGCCGACCTTCCCCGTCTAAAACGTGAAGCTGAGCAATTCGGCAAGATCAACATCCAGGACGGCACCAAAGGTGGCCGTTCAGGCGCGTCAGCACCTCGTTGGCTTACGGTAGATGATCATATTCGTGACGCACTGAGGTTTACCGAACAGGTCTCGCCCGACGGTAGCCGCAACCTGCTTGCACCGAACGAACGCTACATCGATTTCCAGCAGGGAATCGTCCGACCCGCCCGAGATATCCTCCATACGCACAAACTCAAAGGATTCCACGAACTGCGCGCAGCCTATGCGTGCGAACGCTATGAGCAGATCACCCATCACCTAGCGCCCATCAACGGAGGCAGGTGCCTCCAGCAGCACCGACCTCTTGATGGGGAAGCCCGAGCACAAATCAGCTATGAGCTTGGGCACAGTCGCATCGATGTGGTCCGTGCGTATATCGGTGGCTGAAGATGGCAAATCCTTTCGATATGGAGGTATTTTTGAACGGCGTGCTCTCCGGATCTCATACGACCCGTCGGCGCCACCTTCGTCAGGCTATGACTATTCAAACCGCAATTTCTAATCGCTGGAAACGTAACAATCCATGGACATGGCAGCAAAAACATCTTGCATGGTTTATGGACCAGGAGTTACGAGATCGTGCAGAGCCAACACGATATTACTTCTGGCTCACTGTCCAGTTGATCGTCTTACGGCTTGGCAAGTCATGGTTCGGATCTAAGCCATCAAGACGTGAAAATTAAGTCCTCTTTCTGTCTGTCTAGACAGTCAAGCGAGGACTATAGACGCAGCGACAGCATCTCTGATAGCTTCTGCTGAAGCCGCCATATCAGAATCAAGTCGCATAGTAAATTGTATTTAGCCTTTCAAATTTCAATTTGCGCTGCTATTCAGGGAAGACTATGAACTCGCCTACTCAGGATTTCACAGCAAAAAACCTAAACTGGATGCGAAAGCGTAGAAAACAATTCGGGCTAACCCCTGATAACAATGATCATCTGGAAACCAACGATGAATGGTCTAAATATCTGATTTCTCTGGAGCTACGCATTGCCCAGAATCAAATGAACTTCATAAAACTCAGCACATTCGTAACTAAGAAAAGTAAAAAAAAGAGAACAACTGTCAGGACTAAAAGCCTAGACGAAGCGTTAACCTTAAGAAAAATAAATGACAATTTAAGACGCGCATATCATATAAAGAGCCCGAGTAGAGACAACATCGTAAAACTAGTCATCCAAGCTCTCAGAGATCCTTCTCCAAAAACAGTCTACAGGTTAGATATCAGATCATGTTTCGAGAGCATTCATAGAACCAGCTTAATGAACAAAATAGCCAGAGATGGCCATGTATCATTCCAAACACTGCAGCTTCTAGACAATTTTTTCTCTCATGCCTATTCAATAAAACCCGAATTAAAGAAAAGCGGACTACCTAGAGGTGTAATTATCACCAGCACCTTAGCTGAAATATATCTAAATCAGCTAGACCTAGAGCTTAGAAATATTCCTGGAGTTTATCTCGCCGTTAGGTATGTTGACGACATTGTAATATTTGCAACCTGCGGCGAAGTCACGCTTAAGCGAGAAGTGCAAAGCTGCTTATCAAAATATCGACTTAAAACCAATGAATCAAAAAGTAATATTTTCAGTATAAAATGCACTTGCAGTGATATTTGTGGCCATCCAGAAAAATGTCCATGCGAACGCTCTTGCAAGTGTGCAAAATCTGACAGCTCACTTGTGTCTCCGGCTCCGGAATACCTCGGATACAAAATACTAATTGGCAAACGGAATGATGAAAAAGAAAACAAAATAACTCTCCTGCTCTCGGATAGCAAGACATCTAAACTCAAGCAGAAGATTTTCTTGTCTCTACAAGACTTTAAGTCCAACAAGAATATAAATCTATTAAAAAATAGGCTTTCATATTTAACTGGAAACCAACTACTTCCAAGCGATCCAAGCCGAAGAGGACTATATACTGGGCTAGCCTACACGCATTCGCTCTACAGCCATGATGATTCTCAGGAAGCGACCTCAAGTAATTCGCTATCTGCACTTGATACTTTTTTTTCAAATCTCGCGAGGCCTGCATTGCGTAGACTGGGGATATCAAAAGAAGAGACAAACGCAATAACAAAGTACTCGTTCGTATCAGGTTTCATCAAACGGCGCAGAACCAAATTTAGTGCCCGAGATGTGATAGAAATAACTAGGTGCTGGAATCATGTCTAAAAAAATAAAGAAAATTAAAGACAGAGACTGTGCGCGGATGCTTCTGACAGACGTCCTACCCTATGAATTACCTCTGTATTTTACAAATGAAAAACTTTATAAATTCGCAAAATCCAACACAAATCAGACACCACTAATATCAAAAATCTTATCAACAAAAGGGGAGACCATTCCTGCAAGTTTAAAGATTGGTAAAATCGACCAAAAAACCAGAACGCTATCTATCATTCATCCTGCGACCCAGCTTAGGGCTAGCGAATTTTACCGAAAGTATGATATTTACATATCCCACCTTTGTACTAGAAGCGCGTACTCCCTAAGACATCCTTACCGAGTCGCATCAAAATTCTATGACAGTCGTTATATAGATGAATCCTTGAATGAATTTGCACCGGAACTGGTCGAAGGATCTTTTGAGCCAGAAAAACCATATGCATCAACTTATTTTTCGTACAAAACATATGCTCAAATTTATAAATTTTTCTCGTCACGCGAGTACGAACTATTAGAGCAAGAATACAAATACATGGCTCAATTAGACATTGCAAAATGCTTTTCATCTATCTACACCCACTCTATTGCCTGGAGCATGAGGGGGAAAACTTTTGCCAAAGATAATCGAGGATTAGAATTCTTCGAGAGCGAATTCGACAAACTCGTAGGAAACTTCAACTGGGGCGAGACTAACGGAATAATTATAGGCCCGGAAATTTGTAGAATATTTGCGGAAATCATACTTCAAAGCGTAGACATCGCAATCTCTAAAAAAGTCCAGTCAAAAACTACGATAAAACGTTACGTTGACGATTATTTTATTTTTTCAAATGACCTTGAAGACCTCCAAACAATCGAGCGAGTGATAGCTGAAGAGCTGGAAAAATATAATCTTTATTTGAATGAAAGCAAGAAAAAAATTATTGAGCGCCCGCTAATAACAAATCTAACTATCGCCAGAAATAAGATCCAAACTGAAGTTCTAGACTTCATTAATCTTTTCAAATCTGCTTTAGGTTCTGTTCAGACAGAAGCTGAACAATCGAAAGCGATAGGAGAGTTGAAAAAACAATCACGAAAAATCATCACGGAGATTAGATCTGTAGCACGAACCAACCAAGTAAAATACGCCGACTTAGCATCCCCTGCTCTAGCAATTATTGCAAGAAAAATGAATACCATTCGATACCGCTCAAAACCAAGTCCAGGCGAGACGTCCGTAATCTCCACCAAATTTGAGTCGACATTTCAAGCAGTCTTAACAGTTTCAGAGTTTCTTTATCTAATGGATATCAGGGCCGCCACTTCCAATAAAATGGCCAGGATTTTTCTAGAGTTGGACGAATTAGCTAGAAGTGTTGGGCTTGCTCGTCCAGCATTTGAGTCTCAAATTCTCGATATCACCCGTAAGGCGATAATAGAGTCAAAGAAGCATGCAAGCACTGCAGACGTATTAAACATCGCCGTAGCCGCTGATTCCATCTGCTCAGACAAACAAAAGCTAACAAAAATCGATTTGCAGGTGCTTTTTAGCGTAACGGATGAAAATAGCAGTTCGATGAACGACTATTTTTCTATAATAGCAGCATTATATTTTTCAAAAAACAGACGAGATCTACGCCCGATAAAGCAGGCAGCAATAAAAAGCGCCGACCATATCATAATGAATAACGCAGCACGCCTAAACAAAAATACCGACGCATTTATGCTGTTCGTGGATATAATCGGCTGCCCATATATAGACGAGGCGGACAGAGCAGCACTTTACAATAACGTGCATAAAATCAGTCAGGGGCGGCTACTCAGTCAAGGGGATGCATTGGGGCAAGCTCGGCTGCTTTCAAAAAGCAATGGATTTACCGTTTGGCAAGGGGTCTCATCTTTACGATCTTTGTTAGCGAAAAAAGACTTGCGCCCTGCTTATGAATAAAGTTAATGTAATTATAGTCAAAGTGAGAAGGGAAGCGTCTTAGCTTTCACAGTAATGCATAGCTTTCGGCGGCCTCTGTCCTGTAACAGGATTGCGTCGGTATGCTAAGAGCGAGCCTCATGGGCAGATGATTAGGCGTTCATCAAAAGCTAACGAGGCGTTTTCAGATTTCCAGAACGCTCACACACACAAACTTCTCTTTTCACTTTGACCCTCTCACAAAGCCGCCTCGACTAGCACTCCATAACTCCCCAGTGATTAATTAACAGGTGGAGTAGCGACCATCAGAAACTGATAGGGTCTAGTCCACTCCTCAATCATACGCCCCACAACAACACATCGCTTCTTCCCACCGTCCTCAAGAACATTACTAGCAATCTCCGAAACCGATTCATTTCGCCGCTCTGAAATAGCTTTTGGATACACGTAAAAAACCACACTTGCTTCTCGGTGCGCTGGCGGCTCGATAATCATCGATGATAGGTGATAAGGATCTTGGTAGTTTTTTTGAACACTTATTTTAAGATTTTCCAACTCTTTGAAGAGCTGAGTTTGTTGCCCAAAATCACCGATTCTAAGCATATCAATAACCATAGTGGTCCAAGCTTCAACACCCTTCCGCTGTATTTCTAATACGATACGCTCAAGATGCGGATGCAGCTTAACTTTTGGTTTTCGGACTCGAACGCCTGCGTCTGCGCTATTATAAAAGTGATCGACCGAACGAGACATACCAACTATAGCCACGCAAGTATCCTCGCTTTCAAGGACTGCGGAATTGAAGCCTGTTTCAAGATAAAGGCCGAGATAGTCCATCTCATCCCCCATCATTTGCGTAGACTTTTGAATTCGTTCACGCTCTGCAAAATAATGAAGGAAGTATGCTGGCTCGTTAAGAATTTCGGCAACACATGCTAGGTCAGCAATATTTAGAGTAGGAGCCAAGGGGAGATCCTCTGGCACCCATCCAGCACGTTTTAACTCCGCCTCAGCACTGCAAATTACCGAAAAGTCATCGAGCGTTACAGAGATACGAATAATGGTGTCTACTTTTTCAGCGACCAAACCCAGTTGTGCTGTGAGTTTTAAAGCATCAGCATCACCTGACTTTGCCTTCCACAAGATTTGCTCGAGACGATGCGATTGCTCCGCGGGTTCGACGATAAGATCTCGCACATGCCGTTTCACTCGATCAGGGGCACCACGTAAACCTTGGGGAGTAAGAGCCGCAGATTTTGCTTCAACAATAAGTATCGCACGGTCGACTTGGCCAAGAAAATCTGTTTCAAATCTATCTTGGCCTACTACCCATTTGGCATTTAACGCAAACTTAATGGTCGGAAAGACACCCTCGATTACATCCTTAATTTTCTCCTCTAGATAAATTGCTCGGCGCTTTTTCAGTTTTTCTAGCAAGCCTGCGTCGTCTAACAATGATCTCATCACAGCGTGGATATTACTGAATATGACTTGCGGAACTGGAAAGAAAAATCCACCTGCGATATTAATTCCCGGCGCAATCCACGTTGGATTACTGAGAAAGAAATTAGGAATATTTTCCCGATCAAGATCCCCCGGCATTAGAGAAAGACGGTTCAGAATGAGCAAAACAACATCTTCTGATCGCTTCGTCAGCTCTGCAATTTTTTCTACTTCGACACTCGCTAATGATGGTAAAACCATGTCGGAGTGTGCTTGTAGAATTCCAGCCACACCTATCAGATCAATATCTTTCGGCAAACCTTTAAGAAACTCTGAAGGGTTTCCTTCTACATAAGGATAAATAGCAAAGTACCGCTTAACTAACTTTTCCTTTGTTTTCGATCTAAATATCTTTTGAAGAAGCTGCATCCTCTTACTTGAGCGTTCCTCCAAACGCTTCAAGATTGCAACCGACACGTCGATAAGATCAGTAGCGCTAAACCCAAAAAACTTTTTTACATCCTGATCTAGAGGACTATATAGTTCCTTTGATATCTTGGAAACAGCAGCGAAATAACCCCAATTCCTTACAAATTGCGTATGAGCTCTTAGCAGCTCTTGGAGCATGAGTATTGTCTGCTGGGAGGCGTCTCGTTCCTCCACCATCGAAAGAAATCGACGATGAATGAACGCGTCAGCAAGAGCCTTCACATTCTCAACCACCTTTTGAATTTCCAACGGTTTCGCTGGTCTCTGTCCCCATTCACCGTGTGGAATAGTAAGTGCCAATGCCTGGAGGATTTCCACATGGTGCTGTTGGACGTCCGGCATCATAGACTCTCGCGATACTCCCTCGTCTCCAACCTGCACCTGAAGGCCGTAAGCGCTAAGCATTGCAATAATATGCGGCGGATATGAGGCTCTAAACTGTGACAACAACGAATCACAGAGTTCGGGGAACCTCTCTTGACTCTTTTCACCCTCTGCAATTAACGCCGCTTTCAGGACATCCCTGTCAATGTCGTTTAGGGGATGAGAAAATAAACCAAATTCATCAGAGGCGTCGGACAAACTGCTTCCGCTCTCTAAACTCTTAGACCTGTCCATTTGTCTCATCCACTCGCTTAAAAATTGACATTTTAGCGCGGGGACAATTTCCAACGCGCTCAGCGCTTATTCTAATCTTCAGGGTACACTTTGGGGTAGAGGCTGTGTAACACACCTAAAATCACATTAAATAACAAATAGTTATCTGTCGGTTCGACTCTTGGTGCCGGCACCATATAAATCAAAGGCTTGCAGCGATGCAGGCCTTTGTTTTTTGTACCAGACGTAACAAGCCACGTAACAAGAGGCCATGAGCCTGGCTGCAAGAGCACGCCTTTGAGCGACCCACGCGCACGACCATTCCACGTTTTATGTTGACCCATGGGGAAAAGGTAATTTTGGTAATTTGATTTTCATGGACCCGCCAAGGCCTTTAAAATCAATGTCTTAGCAGGATTCCTTAACGGTAATAATAGGGTAATTTCTTAGTAATCAGATTACCTTTTACTATGGTCATATCGGCCATTCGTAAACTCCTTTAAAATCAGGCACTTACAAAAAAATTACCTTTCCAATTACCCTAAATTACCTTCTCTGGTAATTGCTCCAAGCCCCGCTTTACAAGGCCTGCAACCACGCTCGCTGCCCTCCTAACCAAAATTACCTTTTTCCCGACCCTCACTTGGGAATGGCTATCTGACAGCCCGAAAAAATACGGTCACAGACTCATTTTCATCATTTTCATGCACCAGATCTGGCCCGTTCACCAGGCCCAAATCGAGTGCCATCGTATGCAAGCCCTCAGTAGCACCGGAAACGGCTGATAACCTTGAGAATCCTCGCCTCCAGCGCTTTGTGTGGGTCTGACCGGCAACAGCCTGGTGCAGTGTTTCGAGAGTCGATCAGTTTTTGAAAATCCACCCTTTCGCCGGTTTTTCAATTTTTCACCCAATGAATCCGGGCACTCCAGCATTCCCCCGTCAATGACCGCCTGCAGCGCCGCTGTGCAACCGCGCTTCATTTTTCTGCAAAACCTTTCACACAATGAAATGGCCGATCACCCACAGAGGCCCACGGCCCGCCTGGGCTACAGGTTCGTTTGCACTACATTAGGATTTGCACAAAAAAAGCACGCAAAGCGCGTCGGCGGGAGGGGGATAAGTGAATTTCCAGATGATTTTTTCTGCACCACCACATTTTTCGGCGGAAACACAATACATCGCTTGCAATGCCTCCTGAGATCATAAAAGGCAGAGGGCCTAGGATGGACGGACCCTCTGCTTACTACACCCAGCTCTGAGACTTAAGGACTTCACTTGCAGGGAGTGCGACTAACACCGCTTTCAATCCGTCGGAGCACGGCTTCGTCAGTAACACCAAGTAAAGCCTCACAATCCTTGAGCTGAATAATGAAGATGATTCCCTGTTTTGAACGCAAACCACATACAGCCAGGTTCAGTTCTGAACATATTTAGAGATGAGGCTAGGCAGTAATCTATTTATGCCACTACGAGCTTTATCTCTCGGTAAATCATCAATCAACACTTAAAGCATGGTCACTAATCTTCCTCTTATTGAGCAGAAATCAAATACAACTCCCGATTAGCTTTCGAGTCAACTGCTTGTCGATAGCGGGCACGTGTTTCTGACAGGCGGTTGTGTGCGAGCAGGATCAATGCTCCGACTTGGAGTCGGACTGACCGGTGGCCGGATAATGTTCGATTTAAACTTGAAGTGATTGTGAAGACGAACTTCAATCTAAGGACTGATTTTATCAGTGAGGCAGCTAAGAGAAGACTCTGCTTCTGAAGGTTATCAAGGATGTCATCATGCAAAATAGTTCTGAAAAGGTTTACTGCAATTCACTTGTAGCCGTTTTTCATGCAGCATTCCAACTCGGCTTTGATCCCTATGCACTTGCAATTCAAGCGAAATTTGATGTGGCGAGCTACTTGGATATGCCACCGCTGTTGTTGGCTGAAGGGCCAGAACGGGTAATTGATGAATCATTGATTGTCGCAAGGCTTATCAATCAAAAATGGCCGCCCCCCTAACCCCGCGGTCTTACCAACAGAAGGCAGGGAGGAGCAATCATGACTCGGGAAGGTAACGCGAGTGAAGGCAGGTTATGCTGCCTAGGCTATGAACCGCTAGATGCATTATTTATCGGCAGGCGAGGTTTTTTTTCATTTGAATGTAGGCAGTGCGGTAGAAAAATAACGAGTGCTGAGATTTTGCTGCGCGCACAAGATTATGTGGATTTACGACGTACCCCGATCTGTGAGTTCGGCTTTTGTGTCTTTTAGCTAGGTAATACGCCCTCTCAAATAAGTAGCCTACTACAAAGAGTTTGGGGAGCCTTGAAATCATAGGAAAATCTAATGACTGGTAAAAATCGAGCTTTCTCCATTCATGAGCTTTTGGTGGCACTATTACGAGATCAAAATATTCACGAAGGATATTATGGACTGACTGTACAGTTCGAGGCTCACGGCACTGCCTTGACACTATCCGGTCGCCCTGAAAGCAACCTGCCTGGTTTGACGATAGCGGTATCTGGTGTAACTCTGATCTCAGTTGCAGATAATGAGCCAGGCAGCGTTGATGCCTCAGTAGTTAACCCGATTAGATCTGAGATTCGAGTCAGGAAACAAAGAGGCAGCAAAATACTGCAATAACGAGCAAGAGAGAAATTAAATTTGAATTTTGTTAACTGGTTATAACGTTATTGCGGATAGCTTAGTGGACATTAATACAGCCTTCGCTGCATTTCCAGTAAATTCTCCTGCACTACTTGGGGGGGGTGTCGGCCCATGTGTATGCGCTGCGATCTGAGTGTTCATCTCCTGGAGCAGATCCAAGGTGTCACACAGCACCTTGAAGATGTTAACGCCGCTGGACCCTACCCAGTTTTTCGGTGCCTGCAGGCGCTGGCTTCCCTTCGCAACGCTCTGACGTAGCCCCTCGATCCGCTCCTGCATGTCACCACCGACCGTGGTGTTATACTTTTGAGCCACGACCAGATTCAGATCTCGTCCGGTGGCAATGTGCAGATCGTCAGTCGCAGCCAGGCTCGCAGATCCGCCTGATAGCAACTTGAGCGCACCCAACGCCTCGATCTTCTTGATCCCTCCGACCGTCTCTGTTGAATGATCGTCAACGTTCCGGGCGTGGCTCTGGAACTGCTCCGAGTTGCCCAGGGCTTCCACCTCGCGCTCGATGGCTTCGTCTCGGATCTTGCCATCCGTCTTGCGCAGCCAGTTACCATCCGCATCAACACGCTGTTGCACCGCATCACTGTGCTGCCACACCTGGTCACCCTTCGGCACCTTGGGCAGACTCAGGCCGTGCGGCAGGATCGACTGAATGTAAGGGCTGCTGGGCAGCCCGTAGGCAAAGCACACGACCACGCGGGTGCCTTCCTCCGGAAAGCCAAACATGCCCATTTCATCGCCGCCGTTGGCCAGCGGCAACGGCACGCCGGCCAGTACCGGCAGATCCGGATCCGGCTCGCCGTCTGCAGTCAGCACTTCGATATCAACGGCATAGCGCGGACGAAAGTCATCGCAAAGGCCTGCGCTGGCCGGCGCGTCCGGAACGGACACAACACGGCCAAAACGCGGCAAGTGGTAGCCGCCGGTGAGTTCAGGAAAAAGGCGTTCTACGCTGCGCTTGATTGCGTCGTCCATTTTATCGCCATCTGTGTTCCGGCGAGTGTCACGCTTGTGATCCGCTCGCCTTGGTTGAATGAAACGCCTGGTCGCATGCCTGGTAGGGCAGCGATCATCGCGCTTTGATTTCCTTGATACCCGTCGAACAGGCTCACGGGCAGTTGGAGAGGTGATCGAGCACCGAAGAAGCTGTCAGCCCAGGATCCAGCGAACACCTCGCCATCGCCCTGCTGCTGCCAGATAAAGTCCTCGATCCCGAAGACCCGCCCGAGGCTGTCCAGGGCCTGATACCCAGCCGCCAGGCTGTAGAAATAGGCGACCTTGGTCCGGGTGTATGCCTTGTCAGGCACCCGAAAACGCAGTCCGGTCTTTGTGCTGATATCAGCCAAAACCGTGTGCATATCTGCATGGCGAAGGTTCATCGGTAACGGGTTGGCCAGCACGGCGGCCAGCTCGCGGCAGAACACCACTTGCTCCACGCCATTGGCGGCAGTGCAGCGCTCGACGTAGCCGATGAAGTGACGCTGCAGCGTGGCTTCGTTGTAGCCGATATCGAACGTCACCAGGCCTTTCACCTGGGCACTGGCCTTTATCGTGAACATCGCACGCCCTGGGCTTTTCAGCTCAAGGCGAACCTCGTCTTTGACCAGGGAAACAACGTTGCCGTCGATGGTCAGGATCTTGTGGAGTTTCATGCCCCACCGCCCAGGTAATTGTCCACCTTCTTCATGACGGCCTCAAAGCCGGTCAGCTCTTCGGGCTTGGTGCTCCCATCCGATCCCGACACACCGTCGCCTGGTGCCGACTGCGACGTGACCGAGTTGCCAGCGCGCCGGTTCTCGACCTTTTCAGGATTCGACAGCTTCTCACTGAGCGTGAACTGGATGATCCATTGAGCAAGGCTGTCGTCTTCCCGGGCGCTGACGCCATCTGCAAATGTCACTTGCCGGACACCGAAGGCCTCGGCGGTGTCGTTCACGATCCGATACGTCGTGAGCTGGCCACCGCCTTCAGTCGATTCAGCCAGCCGCATGAGCGTGCGCAGATTGGCTTTGTCTTTGTACCGAATCGTCATCGCCACGGTGAGTGTCTTGGGCTTGAAGCCCTTGTGCGATTTCTCGGTACCAGACGTCTGGCCGCTCATGTCATCGGCTTCTATTTTGAGGTTCGCGGTTACTTTCATGCGGTTGCCGATGATCTGCTCGCCGTTGAGAAGAATTGTCATAGGCCTACCAGCTCGCGCACAAAGCTCAGGCCCGAGAGCGAGCCAACAAGCAGCGTTCCGGACGAAAGCACCCATTCATGGCCAGGGCTATCGTCACCGCCCGCAAGCAGCTCCTTGCTCAGTTCAGCAGGCGTACCAGGGCCGATCAGCCTTGCACGCATCGTTGCGTCTTCGTCATTACCGGCCAGCAGGGCCTTGAGGTCGTCCAGTTCCTGGTCACGTCTCTGCTGCAGCTCGGCCTTGCGGCTGGCCAGCGCGGCCAGATCCTCCAGGGGCGAGCTGTCGGCGTAGCTCTCCAGGGCTGCAATCTGTCCGGACATGGCCTGCTTCGCTGACTTGAGCACTGTGCAGCGCTCAAGCGGCAGGCTTCCCCAGCGCGGCAACGTGCCCGCCGTAGGGATCACCCACTTGTCTGTTTCCAGAGTCGAGAGGCTCTGCGCCCGGCGCTCGGCCCGGACCAGATCCGGCATCGGCAGCAGTGCATTGAAGCGTGACAAGGTGCTGGCAAGCTGTCCGTAGTGCGTCGCAAGGAACAGGATCGACAGCGCGTATTGCGGCTCTACTGGGCGACCGTCATCCGTGATATCGGTGAGCTTATCCGCAAGCAACTGCAGCAGATTCGGTGCCGACAGAAAGCGCTGATTGCCCTTGCCTTGCCCGATCCCGGACTGAAACGGCGTCACTGTGAGGCACGCCGGCGCTTCGCCCAGGGTATTTGCCATCGCGGCCTTGCCGGCCTCGATCACGCTTTCGGCGGCTGCCCCCACAGGCCCAGGGCTGGTGCTGACCATCCCGGCCAGACCCGCCAAGCGTTGCCCGGTGCTGACCAGCTCGCCGCTGGCCAGGTCCTTTGCCGCTGACAGATCGTCCATCCAGCCCGTGGCCTGCTCAGGCCAGCGCATTGTGACGGGGAGCCAGGCATTCATTGCTCGTCGTCCCAGGTCACAGCCTGCAGCGCGTCCAGGTCGCCCGCTGCCAGGGCCAGATCCAGCTGTCGCTTGAGTTCATTGGCTTTCTGCCACATATGCGCCTTGAACTCGACGTCCAGAGAGCCGGCAACCGCCGTTTCACACGCGAGGCTGATCCGCTGACCCTGCGCTTGATACAGCGCGTTGACGTCTGAGGGGCTTGCCTGAAACTTGTCACCCTCATACCCCCATCCTGGCTTGGCATCCGCCGGGCAAGGCACCCAGATCAGTGACGGGTGAAACTTGCCCGTTGGGTCCACGTCCGTTGTTTCCGCGACTGCAGCATTTTCAATTCGTGCCCACATACTGTTTACCACTCCACTTTAACCATGCCGTCCGCACCTAAGCCGGGCAGTCCATCTTGTGAGCGGGATCCAGCTCCGCCTCCCGGCCAAACGCCTGGCACACCGCTTGAAGAAATAGGCGCGGTACTCGCAAGAACGTTTCCGCCGCCTGCTCCACCTTGGCCATTTGTCTGGCCAGCGCTGCCCATCCCGCCGGCGACGTTGATGCTCCCACCAACGCCTTTGCCCCCAATCGGTAGGACACCCGGTTGGTATTGGCCACCTTGGCCACCCGTTGCGCTGATGTACGCCCCGAAACTTGACGTGCCGCCATTGGCCCCGTTGCCCATGTGCGGGACGCTTCCGGGACCGCCCGCCCCAACCACAATGGCCACCGACGACACGCCCGTTAGGTCCAGGGGTTTAAAGGCATATCCGCCACCGCCCGCCCCGGTCGTTACCATGTCGTATGCGTAGGCCCCGCCACCGCCGCCACCAATAACGGTGACGTTTGCACGTCGACGACCACTGCGCAGCACGGGCGGAACGGTGTAGGTGTACGAGCCGGCAGCGGCCTGAACAAACAAACCGGACACGATGCTTGCCGGCAACTGTGCTTGCCCTACACACCACCACTTCCCTTTGCCATCGCTACGCAGATGCAGAAAATCGCCGGCAAACAGGAGTTCAGTCGAGGACTGCCCGTTCGCATATGCCGTGGTATCCAGCATCAACTTGTCGTTGCCGGCAGCCGTAATGACAACGGGGTTTATCGTCACATCGATGCGACGCAAGGTGATGTCCCTGACGCCCAATGCCGTATTCGATGCAGGCAGGTTAAAGGTCAAAGGCCCGGCAGCCGCATCCAGCAATTCAAGGGCTTGCACTCGCTCAAGCACCGCCATGACCGATTTCGTCGTCGCCAGGATCTGGCTGCTGTTGCTGACCGGATCATCACTGAGAGCATTCGGCAGGTTGCCCAGCCCGACGTCCTCTTTTGTAGTGGCCCGGGCGCGCAGTCCGGCGTAATCCCCAGTCCGGAACGCGAACTGCTGCACCAGCGGCCCGTTGACCGGCTCGACAGACCGGCGGTCTACAAGCGTTGCGGCGGTCACGTTGGCAATTGGCACGCAGTAATGCGGCTTGCCCTGGGCATCGATGTAATCGACCAGGTTTGCGCCAAACACCACACTGAATCGGGCGACCACATCACTCAGCTCACGCTGCAGCATGACGTCAATCCAGACTTGGGCTGGCAGCGCCGGCATGACAACCGGCAAGGCCGCTGATTGCACAAGTCGAATGCCCTCGATGTACGCAGTACCAGGCTTGAGCTGATAAGTCGTGCCGGCCTTTTCAAGCTGCAGGGCGCTGCCAAAGAAACAGGCACGCCCGAACACATCGCGGTTGCTCAGTCGCTCGCGCTCATCGATGCCGGCAAGACGCACTGTGAAGTCATGCTGCCATGTACTGGCGTCGATTGTGATACCGGTCAGTGCATGGGCGCCGTCGAACTCCACGAGGAAGTTGCGGGTCAGGTTGTTGCCGATCTGCAGCGGCGGGATGTAGCGGCGCTTCTGTTGCAGCGGCACATACGACACCGCGAACAACACGCCCTCGATGCTTTCAAGGCCGATCCAGTTGAAGTCCCAGTCTCCCACGTCCGAGCCGATCTGCGCGCTGTACACCACCTGGTTGGGGTTCACATAGCCGCTGTTCTTGTCGGGGATGTCGTAGCTGTAAACGATCTGACCTGCAGCGGGCTTCGCTGCAGCACGGTCCACCGCACCGGCGGTGTCCAGATCTGGCACGTTGGCGAAGATGAAGCGGGCAATGCGCAGCGCTTCTTTTGCACCTTGCTTCTGTGCAATGAGGCTTTCGCCGGCAAGGGTAATATTTGCACCCATGTGGGTACTCCTAAAGGCGGGCGACCAGCGTTTGCTGATCGTCGTTGAAGTCCACCAGGGCGATGGTTAAGGCCACTGGTGTGATGGTTGAGAATTCATAACGGCGGCAGGTGCGCCCGTACTGCTGAATCAGCACGCGCAGCAGCTCGGGGTTTTTCGAGAGCTGGCTGTCTGAGAGGCGTAGCAGCACGATGTCCCAGTCGCGGCCTGGCTGACGCTCCTCGATCTCGACGTAGCCCACACCAAGGCGCACCAGGATGCGTTTCATCCCTGATGTGCTGCCGGCATCTACGGCGTTGATGAATGCGTACTTGACCCGCAAGCGGTACAGGCTTTCGGGTTCGCCTTTGAAGCGGGTGATGTCCCGCTGCCAGGCCAGCAGATCGAGCACGACCAGGTGACAGGTTTCGGCATCCATCTGCATCAAGGGCCAGCGCAGCCATTCCTCGACTTTTTCCCACCAAAATTGCGCGGCGTTCTTCAGCTTTGTCAGCTCGGTACCGGCGAGCCAGAACTTTAGGTCGAGCTTAATCATGCAGCACGACCTCCAGGCTCTGGATCCGGGGAATCGTCAGCTCTGACACGATGTCGCTGTTCGTGAATGACAGTGACTCAATACCGGTGAACTGCTGGTGCAGCTCTTCGCCCAGGCGACTGAATGAAAAGCGCGACTGGGGATAGGTCCGCGTCGGCTGATAGTCACTGTTCTCGCGGAAGGCCGCACGCACGAACTGATCGATGTTTGCCTGCAGCGTCAGCAGTTGCTCGGCGGTCAGCGTCGAGCGCGGCCAGACTTCAAGGCGCAGCGCGTGAACGGTTTCCGGCACGACCATGACCAACATATCGTCGCCATGGCCATGATTTCCCTCGTCGCGGATATGCGCGTTGATCTGCTCCAGGTACGTGTCCGCCGGCACGCCGGATTCAAAAAGCACGTAGGCATTGGCGCTGCCTGGCCCACGCGGGGCACCGTGCTCAAAATACACACCGTCTGCCCGCACGCCCGGAAACGCAGAGATCATCGCCTTGTAGACGGCATCGGTGTGCCACTGATTGACCGCCGAAAACTGGTTACGGACCCGCAATCGCAGCTCGTCGTTTTCTTCTGAGTCCGTGCCTGGTGTGGTCAGCCAGTTGTCCGCGTTCACTACCTGGGCAATGCCCGGTACAGGCGTCGGCAGGATCGCGTAGTAACCCGGTGCCAGGTTATAGCCAGATCCGCTTTCTGCTGCCTCGACCGGGATTTCCAGTTGCATCAGGCCATCGGCAAAGATCCCGTCAGCGGTGGTAACAAGCTGGTAGACATGGCCATTGATCGAAGCCGAGGTAACCACGGTCCCGGCCCCGACGATCAACGAACCGCCAGGAGCCGTGCGCGTGAACAGCAAAACGCCGGCGGCCTTTGTCGCGCCCTTGCGCTCGACGTCGACGGCCCAGGCCAGCATGTCGAGCCATGCATCAACTGCAGTCTTCACGAAGAAGTTCGGCAGCACCGTCGCGACAACGAAGTCCAGGATCCACAGCACAGGTTTTGTAACGAGGGCCGTAACGACCCGCCAGAACGGCGAATAGGCACTGGTGTTGCTCACCTTGCTGCCCTGGGCAACAACCTCAGCCTCCCACGCGGCACGCAGACCGGCCTCGGTCGTTGGAATGCCTGCATCGGCTAACGCTTGCTTGAAGTCAACGTCACTCAAGCGTCACCTCCACTGAACCGAATTCCAGGGTGGTGGCCGTGACCAGGTACTGCCCAGGGGACTGCTGGGTGATCAGCGCCGTGCCTGGGACCAGGCGTGTGTCTGTCTCGACAAGCAGCTCCAGTTGCTGGATGCAGTCGCGCTGACGCAGCCGGTCGCGCTCGGCCACCAGCGTTACAAGCAGGCCGCTGTCGCGAATCATGTGCGCGATGTCCTGCGCAATACAGGCCCTATCCTCGATCTGATTCGGCTGCTGCGACAGATCAAGAGCCAGGTCGTTGTCGACGATCAGCAAGTCAATGTATTCGGCCATCAGCCACCCACCGACATGGCAACCATGCTTTCAAGCTCAAGGGGCGTCATCGGCTTCGAGGTGTGGATCTCGACCTTCTCGACATGCGTGCCGGGGCGCTGATTCATGGTTGTGTTCTGGATGCTCTGCATCAGTCCTCCACGGGGAACAGATAGGGGTTTACTCGGGCTGATCGAGGGCACGCTCGACGTGCGCGGCTCTTGCGCTTGTGGCAGGCCTGGCGGCATCAGCATTTCGTTGAGCGGTAATGAAAATGGGGCTTTCTGGGCCGGGGCAGATGCCCCGGGCAGATCTGGAATACCAGCGGCCACTGGCAATGTGGCCTTTGCCCCGGGCAGATCCGGCACCTCGGGCGGCGCTGGCAGATCACTGAAAACAGCATCGATCTTCACGCCCGGGATTTTGTTCAGGATCTCGATCAGGCCGCTTACTGCGGTCTTGAAGATGTTGACGATTCCGTCCCAAGCGACCTTGGCCATGCCGCTCCAGCCGCCGATCTTGCCGAACCAGTCCGAAAGCGCCTGCAACTGGCCAGCGATCCACTGAAACGCGGCGGTATTCATCAGCGCGCCGGTCCATTGGTCCCAGTAGACGATTGCGGCAGCAACGACAGCGACAAGGGCAACGATGCCGGCAACAATCAGCAGCGCCGGGTTTGCCAACAGGGCGGCGTTGGCCAGCCAAATCGCGCCTTGCCACAACATCATGGCGGTGCGACCGATGACCAACGCGGTGTACAGCGTCGTCATCACCACCACCAACGCAGTGATATACAAGGCGTTCAGGATGAACATCGCAATCGACTTGTAGCCCTGCCAATTAAGCAGCTTCCAGACCGTGACCATGCCCAGCCAGGCCATCTTGCTGATTCCGACGACCATCGTCAGCGCGGCCATTGCAGCGGTAATACCCAGAATAATCAGCGCGGTAATGCCGATCACGCGGGTGATGTTCGGGAAGATCTGTGTCCAGCGGGTCAACGTGGCGGCAATGCTCACCAGCTTATCCATCAGCGGTGTCAGCGTCGGAATCAGGGCCTGACCAAAGGACGTGCGCAGCGCGTGTACTGCAGACGAAAACTGCATCCACGGATCCACCATGGCCTTTGCCATCTTGTCAGCGTTTTCGAGGCCTCGGACTTTGCCCAGGGCGTCGATACCGTTGCGCAGCCGGTCGGTGTCCTTGGCCAGCGAGCCGAGCACCTGGGCACCCTCACCGCCGAACGCTTCCATCAACTTGCTGCCGGCCGAGGCGCTGGTCAGGTCGCCGTACTTGGCCTGCAGCTTGTCCAGGATCTCCAGCATCGGCAGCGTGTTGCCCGCTGAATCCGTGAGCTTCATGCCGAGCTTTTCGGACGCAGCGCCGATATTTTCAAAGAACGCTTTATAGCGTCCGCCGGCATCGCCGCCTTCCATTGTGCTGCTCAGCGAGCCGATCACGGCCATCTGCTCCGCGACACTGACGCCGGCTTGGGTCGCGATTGCGCCGACTTCTTTAAAAGCGTCCTTGAGCTGCGCGCCGTCCGTCCTGAACAACTGCACAGCCAGGGCCGTCTGGCCTCCCAGTTGCTCGACCCAAGCGCCTTTACCCATGGCGTCGGCCTGACCTTTGAACAGGTTGTACATCGTGCCGACGTACGCGCCCATAGTTGCCGCGTCGGACTTTGTGGCCTTGGCCAAGAGGTTGCTGGTGTTCGTGAAGGTGGCCAGTTGGTCGCCGGCCAGGCCTTTGATTGCACCGCTGATGCTGTAGGCCGAGGCGGCAAATTCGACGGCGTTGGCCCCGTAAGCGATGGAAAATTCCAGTGCTTTTCGGTTCAGCGACTCAAGTGCATCCTCGGCCACGCCGAGGGAACGGACCTCGCCCAAGGCGCGATTCATTTCAAGCGCTGGCTGCAGTGATTCGTTGATGGCCACGCCTGCGCCGACCAGCCCCGCAAGACCGGTGCCCATCTGTTTGATGTTGTTTTCGCCCTGTTCAGCCAAGTCTGAAAATGTGGTTTTCACCTTGTTCAGAGGGGCACTGACCTTGTCGGTAAGGCTCAGGATGAACGCGAGGCGAGCGGAACGATCAGCCATGATGCGGTGTTATCCGTTAAATGCATGGGAAATGCCGTTGGCGACGGCGAATTCCAGGCGTTTGAAATACTCATCTTCAAGCCATTTGGCCGTGCCCATGTTTTCGATAGTGGGCACGGCACCGGGTAGCCAGCGCTGGGTCAGGGCCAATAGCTGACCCAGCCCGTCTTCGGTCAGGCGCTCGGCGTGGTCGAGGGCTTTTTTACGATCACGTCAACGTCTGGCGAATACTCCTCGAGCAGTGCGCCGGCGATTGTCATCGTGGTGACCGGGTTTTCCAGCAGCGGCTTGAGCCGGGCTTTCTCGTCCTGTGCGACGGTGCCCATCAGCAAGTTGTGAGCCGGAGCAACCTTGTTGTTCTGGGTCGTCGAGTTGAAATACTTGGTGATGTCCAGGGGGGTCAGGCTGAACGTGAACTCTTGCGAGCCGACTACCAGGATGATGCTGCGATTTACTTCGTTCATTGCGTTACTTCCATTCGTTTGAGTGTTTTTTCGGTTGCCGATGTGCCAAAAACGACACGGCGGATGTAGTCCTGCTGGCCCAGGATCATTTCCCGGGTAAGGGCGAGTTCGTCTCGGAGGGTGAAATAATCCGGTCGAGCGTCTGCAGAGAGTTCGGCGGTGCCTGCATCAGCCAGGCTGGCGGCTCCGGAATCTGCGGCGTTGGGCACAACGCAGGTGGCTTTGACGAGCAGCCGCTTATTGAGCTGATTAACATCGAGCTGCAGAGCGCGGTTTTTAGTACGTGCATGGTTCAGGGCCTCGGTACGTTCGTTGTCGACCTGGTTACGGGCGTCAAGCATTACGGCGGTCTTGCGGGCCGCTTCGCGGGCGGCCTCCAGCTCCTCGTTGGCGGTCGATAGTTGCTCTTGAGTGCCGGTCAGCTTGAGCCGGGTGGCATCCAGCTCGTCGGCCAGGTAACAGGCCAGCCCCACCAGACCGGCCAGCAACAGAAAGACCAGGATGTGTCGAAGGCCGATTGTCATTTCAGGCAAAGCTCCATCTCTGCGATCCGGCGCTTGTGCAACCCGGGAACGAATTGTTTGGTGCCGTCGGCACGGGTCACGTAGGCCCACACCGGGCGGCCATCGGAGCCATACGCAAGAGCACGACAGCCTTCTGCGATGCGCCCTGCGTTGATAAGGGCCAAGGCGCGACTGGCGCACGTGCTCGGCACCCCGACGTTGTGGCCATGGCTGTACAACGCATCAAAGGTGGCCTGGCGGATATTCGGGTTCGTGAGGCAGTCGGCCAATGCCAACTGGCCCTTGGTGACAACACGCTTCTCGACTTCGGCGCAGAGTTCATCAGACCAGTAGTCGCCGACCGCCACGGGGTACGGGCTGGTGTGTTTGGTGATGCCGGCACACACGGTCGGCAATCCCTGGGCGAGCGGATCGGAGTAGACGACGTTCTGCCCCTTGCCTTCCCAATCGCCCAGAAAGCTCATCAACGTGCCGCTGCCCAGCACCAGCGCAAGGGCCCCGGTGACGATCCTGGTACGCAGGCTCATGGCTTCACCTTCCAGTCACGCAGCATCTGCCGGTACTTGGGGGCCAGCAGAACGATCTGCAGCACCATGTACAGGGCGGTGAGCATGTAGGCGACCGCTGACCAATCGACGGTTCCTGTCGCGCCGGTGGCGGCCACACCGATGGCGGGCGACGCCTTTGCAAGTGCGATGGCGGTGTCCTGGGCGGCCTGATTAGTGCTCATCGGCGAAGTCCTTTTTCGATAAGGGTCTGGCAAGGCACACAGCGAGTGATGCCGCCCAGCGCCTGGCGCGCCTGAGGGATCTCGCAATCGCAGTCTTCACAGTGGGTGAGGCTTGGGCCTGTGGGGCGTGGCGAGGCCAGTGCGGCGGCAATGGCCTGGTCGCGCTGTCGCTGCTCAAGGGCCTGGGCACGATCAAACGGACACACCATCAAGCCAGGCCCTCGATCTCTGAAGCAGCCAGGTAGGGGATGCCATCGATATGAACAAAGTCGGGGCTGGTGACGTCGTACTGCACCTTCACCGTGGACTTTGTGCCGCCTTTTGGGTCGATGCTCAGCAGGCTGGACAGACGGATCTTGCAGCCGAAGGCCTCATACTTGATCTCGTCTTCGCCAGCCTTCGCGTAGAAAACGATGTCGAACGGTTCAATCTGTCGAAAACTGCCGGCTGATGCCGCCTGCTCTTTGAGCAGTTTGAAATTGACGATATCAAGCTCAAGTTCGCCCGCTGCCGAGACGTCACCATCCACATGGCCATTCGGTACACCACGGTTCTGGCTGACAGCGGTGTTATCGGTGATATCCAGGGTTGCGGCTTCCACATGAACCTTGCTGTCACCGAGGTTCACATCAAAACTCTTGCCGCCAATACGTGTTGCCATGATTACTCCGCTTCGTTCGTCGACAGATCCAGCGCCAGGTTGGCGGTGATGTCTTTGGGGCAGTTCAGGGGGCGCAGGGTCAGGAATGCGACCACAGCGGTCTTGCTGGTCCAGCTCAATACGATGGAAGCCTTGGTTGGCTGCTCGATCTCGCCGGGAAACACGTTCGCGCCAACCGTGGTGGACTTGGCCATCCGGCGCAGGGGGGCCATCAGCGCGGTGCGATTCACTTCCATGCTGTTCGCCGAACTGTTCAGGCGACGATCACCGATGCGCTGAATCAGCAGGACACGCACACGGCGCGCAGCCTTATCCAGGACACGCAGGTATTCGATGACCTGGACATCGGCCCCAGGGGCGGCAAGCAAATTGCCGTCGCCCCAGTACACGCCTGGATAGCCGGCGTAGGTTTGCGTCACAGAAAGGCGAGCAGCGTCGAGAACGGCACGGGTAGCCGACTGCAGAGGAATGCCGTCCTTGTCCGAAGGCGTGGCCCCCAGCCCCTCAACCGCGCCGGTTGCCACCCTCATGGGGGTATCGGCAATGCTGGTGGCCGCATTTGCCAGTCGGCCCGCCAATACGCCCAGATCGTTGCCGTGCAATTGAGGAACAACCACCACGCGATCAGCTACCAGGTCAGCGACCAGGTCGCGCTGCTCGATCTGGTATTCCGCCCAGGTCTGGGCGGGGGTAATGCCCGCCGTCGCGGCCAGGATGAACATCCGGCGACCGTAGGTGTTCTGTACGCCTATTGCCGCCGCATTCATCGCGGTCAGCTCGGCTTCATCCGTCACCGGCTTGGTAATCACCGCCGCTTCGACGTCATAGCCGTGCTGCTGTGCATAGGTCAGCGCGGTGGACCAGTCGCCGTCTGCAGTGACTGGCGCAGCCAGGCATGCCCAGCGATCACCGCCGTTTGCCCGTGCTGCAATGATTTGGGTCTTCAGATCACTGGCCGGAATGCCCAGTTGGACGTCCAGATCACTTTCAGTATTGAGGGCCAGGATCTGGCCTATGTTCTTGGCCCCAGGGCCGATGAACAGGAACAGCCGCTCGACCTCGGTACTGGTGCCTTGTCCAAGGTTGAGATTGTTGACGGAGACTCTGCCGAGTGCCATTGCGTGATGCCTCGTTAGCGGGGTGCAGTGATGATTTGGCGCAGTACCAGGTTCACCATGGCTTTGGTTTCACTGGGGTTGGCACCAAGGAATTGGCGGGCAGGAAGCTTTATTTCCCAGCTCTGTGCGCCAGTTGAAGCCTTGCGTTCGTTGTCCAGGACACGGATCAGCAGGCCAGCTTTCGGGTACTCCAGGTGCTGCTGGATCCAGGCCACACTTGGTTTTGTGGCCGTTTTCTTGCCTGGCAGACGGACCTTGTAGCCGAGCTGTCGCAAGCGCTTGGCTTGTTTTTCGGTAGCCGCGGTACCTGGCGGCACTTCGGTCAGCTTGCGCATTTGCTGAGCCGTCACACGCTCTGATGCGCCTTCGTGCTGCTGCGAGGCCACGTAGCGGGTCAGGCGGTTGCGCCAGCCCAGCTCTGCCTCGTCATCACTCAGGCGAACGACATCGAGCAGCTTGGCTAGGCCGGCTTCCATCTTCTTGCCCTTGCCAGAACCCTTGCGCGGGGCAAATGGCGAGCCGTCCAGGTTGACCTGGTTACGCACGCGCTGACGACTGAGTGAGCGCACACGTTTGCTGACGTTGTTCATCAGGCGGCGGCGCTTTTGCGGCGGCAAGGCCAGCAGCTCCAGCAGATCCTGAGCTTCAAGCATCCCGCGAATGTCGAGATTCAAGGCATCAGTCATTGCGAACGACCTCGCCCTGCTCCGCGATCCACAATTCATAGGGGATCGTCGACCAGCGTTTGCCGTACGCTTCGATCTCGCCGTCTGGATCCTCAGTCAGGAACTGCGCTTCGACGAACTGAACACTGATGGTGACGTCGGCCAGGTCCTGGGCCAGGTCGGTGACATCGATACTCAGAACAGGTGCCGGCAGATCGTCCCGGTCGTCATCATGGGCTTCCAGCCAACTGCCCAGGAGCGCCATCAGGCGCGCTGGTTGGCCGTTAAAGTCATCCATGCTCAGATGCCCGGTGTACGACATATCACCCATGTACATGCCGTTCTCTTCTGGCTTCCAGATCAACTCCTGGGAAGCATCCGTCACCCAACTGTCGAACTGCTCAGGCAGCACCAGGTTGAAGGACTTGAGGTAGTCGGTCAGGGCACGGATTTTGTTCATAGCAGTGCCACCGTGATGCGGCCACGTCCCTGAATAGCCCGAATAGCCTGCTGGCTGCGCGCCAGAAGGTTTGCAGATGATTCGGGGGCTTCCTTGCCGGTGTTCTCGGCAGTCTCGCGGCGGGTTGCCGTCGCGAACTGGGGCAGCAACTCGGCCTTGGCCCGGTAGTAGACGGCCTGGCGATAAAGCTCTGCGATGTAGGTGCGCTCTGGCAGCACGGTGGTGTCTGCGGATTCAACGTCTGACACTCCAGCCGCCTGCCATTGCGCTTTTTTCATGGCCAGATCGGTGTTCACCGACCCCATGGCCAGATTCAGTTCAGTGACCTGCAGATCCACCAGTTGATCGGCTCGCAAGCGATGGGTCCGCTGGAACTCGCCCAGATCGAGATCGGGCCAAAAGCCGTTATTCTTGATCTGGCGCGGTGCTGCGCTGGTGGTCGGGGTTCCGGAAAAGCCCATCTGCAGGTCACTCAAATAGGGCAGGTTGCGGCTTCGGTGAAGGCCGGGGCCATAAATGGCTCGGTCTTTCCGTGGCAGCTCCCTGCGGGTGGGAAGATGGTTAACTTGCGCCGCTGTCGGCTTGTTTTTTCAGTGCCTTACGGCAGTTTTCCAGGCGGGTACCAACGCCGATCTGCGGATACAGGGCGGTGGCTCGCTCAAAGTGCGGAATGGCAACGCTCCAGTCCTGGGCCTCCATGGCCCGGATCCCCAGCAGCTTGTGATACTTGGCCGGAATCGCTTCGGTCAGATCCCATTCACCATCCACCTGCGGCAACAACTGCGACAGATAGGGTTCGGGGCTACGCCTGGCGTCATGCTCCGCGTTGGCCCACTCGATCACTGAGTCAGCAACGAAAGTCTGGATGTCTCGGCGCTTGAAACGCTCCGGCATTTGCTGGCCCTGCTCGATGGCGAACTCAGCCAGTTCCAGTCCTTCTTCAAACTGGGCGGTATCGAACAGCCAGACCATGACCTGTACCAGGACACGGTTCGGCAGGTTCTGGTCCGACTCGCAATAGCTCTGGATGTAAGGCTGATATTTGGGCAGCAGCTCATTGCGCTTGAGGTCTTGACGCCCGGCCAGGCCCTTGATCGCGCTGATGCGTTCAAGATCCTGATCCAGTGCCACTTCCTGCAGCTTGAGATGCTTGCGAGCGTTGGCCGGACTGTTGAGGGCTTCTGATGGCGAGTACGGCAGGGCTGCTGCCTCCACAGCCCTGGCACCTGCTGCTTCCTGTTCAGCAAGAACACGGCGCTGATAAGCCAGAGCGAGACTCATGGCAACAGATCCACTGAGGACGATTCCAGAGCCCCGAACTTGCGCAGTTGCTCGATCACGTAGCCTTCATTTCGACCGTTGAAGTCTTCCACCTGGCTGCGGCGCGGGTTGTCCTGCAGGTGACGACGCCAACTGGTGTCCTGGAAATAGATGCTCAGGTTCGCCCAAGACGTGACCACAATGCCCTTGACCGGGAAAAACGGCACAGTGAAAGACGGCAGACCGCCATAGGTGGCAATTACCTGCGCCTCCTCGATGCGCTCCTTTTCAGTCGGGGTCTGGCCCTGAGAGGCGTACAGCTTGCCCTTGTCATAGGCCATCAGGTCTGAACCGATGATCGCTACAAGATCACCTTCGTCACGGAACACTGGATCGACCAACTGCTTGATGTCATGCACCACACTGTCCAGGTTCGCGTAGTCGCCGCCTTTACCGATGCTGATCCGGTCAGTGCCGACAGCCTGCATAACCTGTGCAACTGCCTGCTCACGGGCAAGCTGCAGCCAGCCCTTGTTCACGTCCTGGAGCATCTTGTTGGTGGCCAGGTTGGTTTGGGCAGCAGCGCTGACACCGTTCCAGCCGATCATGATCCGGTCCAGGGCAATGCGACGTTGCACTGCAGCCAGATAGCGGTCTTTGAAGTCGGGGTACTTCGACCAACTGTCGATGGTGGCGAACTTGAGCGCTACGTCGGTTTCGGTATGAAACAGCTCGTAGGAGTTGTTGGTCAGGTCCAGCAGGCTGCGCGGCTCACGATCATTCTGACCGGTGTCAGTGCGGCTTGTGGCAGGACCGTTCAGGCCGAGCATGACTTTCTCGCCCTTGATCTCGCTGACCGGCACCACGTTGATACGGCCCAAGAAATCGGCGCGTTCGGTGATTTGGTCGTTCAGCTCTTGGGCGTGGGTAGGCTCCACGGCAAAGGTGCGAGTGGCATCGGCGACGTTGTAGGCCTCGCCAAGTTCTTCCTGAAGCTCCAGGTATTGCGCTGCAGCGCGCGCGCTCAGGGACCCCATTAGCGAAGACCCTTGCCGCGTGGCTTGCCAGCCGGGCCAGAGGTGCGCGGAATAAGGCGCCCTTGCTTGGTGTTCAGGAGCTTGGCCATGTTCTCGGTCAACTCGTCAATCCGAGTGCTCAGCTCCTTGACCTCGCTCTTGCCACCTTTGCCCTTGTCCTTGCGGTTGAACTCGCGCTCTTCGTCGGCGGTATCCACCACGTCCTGGACGGCGGTGCCCACGGCATCAACCTGCTCTTGAGTATCGGCGGCGTCTAAGGCCTCGGTGTGAGGTTCCAGCACGGCCTGCAGGCCAGCCAGAATGATGACCAGTTGGTCGGAGAGCGCTTTGAGCGCCTTGGCTGTTGCTTCGTCCATCGGTTGGTTCTCGTCGGGTGATGAGGTTGGTTGGGTGTTTACGGTGTCGCTGAACCCCTTGAAGAAGCTGGCCAGCGCCGTGAACACACCGCGTACTTGATGTTCTTCGCTGTTCTCGCGCAGGTCGCCCAGAGGCAGGGATTGGGTGAAAAACGCGCCTTTTTTCTTGCGGTTACGGTTATTGCGGCGAGAGAAATACAGCTCTTGAGTGCCGAGGCTGGCGGGGGAGTCGGTGATTGCCAGACCTGTCAGGTAATTGCGGCCGGAGTTGGCGAAGTTCGGCCAGATCTCAACAGACGTGAAGAGCTTTTCGCCCTGGTCGTTGAGCTGAAGGAGCTTGTCATTCGGTTTGAGTTGCGCCTCCAGGGCCACCTGGCCTGGCTCCAGTTCTGGATCATCCTCGACCAGGCGCACGGCAAATACGGTGCCGTAAGAGCCTGGATCACGCTCATGCTCACTCCAGATAACAGCC
The DNA here is from genome assembly GCF_900187465.1 of Pseudomonas sp. Irchel 3A18. Lineage (NCBI taxonomy): Bacteria > Pseudomonadati > Pseudomonadota > Gammaproteobacteria > Pseudomonadales > Pseudomonadaceae > Pseudomonas > Pseudomonas sp. Irchel 3A18. The sequence continues at coordinate 3,701 of NZ_FYDI01000013.1, read as the reverse complement.
GTGTAGCGAGAAAGCTTGTAGGTGTCGGCGCAGTCGCGCAGTTCCTGGACGGTGATTTCCCGGTTGTCAGCAGTGGGTCCGCTGACGGCAACACGTTTCCAGAATGAGACAAGGGATCGCGGCATGTTGGGTGAAGGACTCAGTGGTCAAAGTTCAGAGGTCCCCACCATAGGGAGCTGAAAACCGCCCAACAAACGGTTTAAATCCTCGTTTCTCCTATTTTCGAGTTATAGGAGAAACGAGGAATTTTTCCGGACGTTTTCCGCTTTTTCGCCGCATAGACTGCGGCCCATGAACTACCCGACTGAAGTCAAAGAAGCCGCCAAACGCCTCTACCTGCGCCGTTGCTCAGTGAAGGAGATACAGGCGCACCTGAAGCTGCCCAACAAGCGAATCATCTACTACTGGATCCGCCAGGGACTGTGGGACGAGATGCTGACGGATGAAGAGCCGGTGACTGCGATCAGCCGGCGGATCACGCTTATCCTGGAAAAGGTGAGCACCCTGACCAAGGACGAGCTGGACGAGTTAGAGCGTCTGACGGCAGTACGTGAACGGCTGATAAAGCAGACCAACAAGGCCAGTGCAGCGCCTGTAGCAGACCAGAATCAGGATCAGGGCGAGCCCGGCCAACGCCGTCAGGGGCGTGGGGAGCGCCGCGAGCGTGGAGATGGCAACGGCAAGAAGCGGGAAAAGAAGCTCAAGAACGACATCAGCAGCCTGACCGAAGTCGACTTCCTGGAGAAGTTCACGTCGACCATGTTCGGCTATCAGCAAGAGCTGTTCGCAGCCAAGCAGAACCCGCTGACAGCGCGTATTCGCCACATCCTAAAAAGCCGGCAGATCGGGCTCACGTACTATTTTGCCGCCGAAGCCCTAATGGACGCAGTGCTGACGGGGGACAACCAGATCTTCCTGTCTGCCAGCCGCGCCCAGTCTGAAGTATTCCGTAGCTACATCGTGGCCTTCGCCAGCAAGTGGTTCGATATCGACCTGACCGGAAACCCCATTGTCCTTAGCAAGGATGGCAAGCCATGGGCCGAGCTGCGTTTCCTGTCCACGAACGCCAATACAGCACAGAGTTATCACGGCCATCTTTACGTCGACGAGATTTTCTGGATCCCGCGCTTCGACAAGATCCAGGGCGTGGCCAGCGGCATGGCATCTCATGCAAAGTGGCGACAGACCTACTTCTCGACACCCAGCGCTGTTACCCATGAGGCATACCCCTTCTGGACGGGAGAGACGTTCCGGAACAGCAAGCGCGGCAAAAAGGCAGGCGCGTGGCCCAGCGAAGCGCAGATCCATGCAGGTGCGCTATGCCCGGACGGTCAATGGCGCAAGATCATCACCATTGAGGATGCCATTGCGGGCGGCTGTAACCTGTTTGACGTGGACCGCCTTCGCCTGGAAAACGACGAAGACCGCTTTGAACAGCTGTTCATGTGCAAGTTTATCGACAGCTCCCAGTCAGCCTTCGCCCTGAGCGACCTGGAGCGCTGTTACTCCGACCAGGCACTGTGGGCTGACTACAACCCCGAACTGGATCGCCCTTTCGGCAACAGCCCTGTTTGGGTCGGCTATGACCCCAGCCGCACCCGAGACGACGCCACCTGTGTGGTGGTTGCGCCGGCACTGGAGCCTGGAGGGAAGTTTCGCATCCTGGAAAAACACAGCTGGCGTGGCCAGTCCTTCAAGTACCAGGCCAGCGAGGTCAAGAAGATCACAGAGCGCTTCAACGTGCAGCACATCGGTATCGATACGACGGGCATCGGTTACGGCGTGTACGACATGGTGCGCGACTTCTACCCGCGAGCAACATCGATCCACTACAGCCTCGAAACGAAGAACCTGCTGGTGCTCAAAGCGCAGGACACGATCCAGGGCCGCCGGATCGAGTGGGATGCAGGCTGGACCGATATCGCCCAGGCGTTCCTGACGATCAAGCGCGGCACAACTGGCAGTGGCCAGGTCACTTACAGCGCCTCTCGCACCGACGCCACCGGGCACGCGGATATCGCGTGGGCAATCATGCACGCCCTATACAACGAACCTCTTAATACCAACAAGCGGCGTCGTAGCCGCTACCTCATGAGCGGAAGTAATGCCCAAGCCTCGACGCAGAACGCAGCAGCAAGATCAGCAGCCTCAACGACAGGGCACGCGAGTGTTCACGTTCGGAGAGCCGGAACAAGTCCTGAGCGGCAATATCGGCGAGTACCTGGGCGTGTTTCCGTCCGACGACGGAAAAGTCTACAAGCCTCCAGTATCCCGAGCAGGCCTGGCCAAGCTGCTGCGCGCCAACGCGCACCACGGTGCAATTCCGAAGTTCAAGCGCAACTTGCTGCTGCGTGAGTTCATCGCCTCGGCTGGTTGCACCGCTCAGACCATGAGCCGTGCTGCGCTCGACTACAACGTGTTCGGAGAGTCGTATTTCTACAAGCATTGCAATGCTTTTGGCCAAGTGCTGGAGCTGGAACACCTGATGGCCATCAATATGCGGGTAAAGGTTGATGGTGGATTCATGATGCTGCTGCCGGACAACAAAGAGCTGGAGTTCGACCAGGACGAGATCGTGCACATCATGGATTACGACGTGGAGCAGAACATCTACGGCATCCCCGACTACCTGGGTGGTGTCCAGAGTGCGCTACTCAACGAGGCGGCCACCTTGTTTCGACGCCGGTACTACAGCAACGGTGCGCACGCGGGCTACATCTTCTACACCAACGACCCCGACCTGAGCGAAGCCGACGAGCAGGAGCTGCAGGCACAGATCAGCGGTTCAAAGGGCGTGGGTAATTTCAGATCGATGTTCGTGAATATCCCAGGCGGGAATGAGAACGCCATCAAGATCATCCCGATAGGGGACTTCCAGGCCAAGGACGAGCTGGAGAAGGTCAAGAACATCACTCGCAACGACATCATCGCGGCATGGCGAATGAACCCTGCCCTGGCCGGCATCATCCCGGAAAACAGCGGTGGTTTCGGTGACATCGAGAAGATTGATCGTGTGTACACAAGCAACGAGATACGCCCGATCTGCCAGCTCTTTGACCAGGCTAACGAAGTGCTGCGCGAAGACAGGAGATTTAGCTGGCGAGAACCGCCAACAACAGACCAAAGCACTGCCAATACATCAAATTGAAGTTAAAACAACTAAAAATTGTTTTAATATGCTGGCCACTGGACACCCTGGGGAGGGACACAATGCGGATTCATTGTACGACGTGCGGACACAAGGGGCGGATCAGCTCGCGGGAGACGATCACGCGAACCTACGTCAAGCTGTACTGCCAATGTCTGGATGCAAAGTGCGGACACACTTGGCTTTCAACTCTTTCATTCGATCACACGCTGCGCCCATCGGCATTGCATCAGGAACCCCATGATGCAATCAATCTGGCAGCGCAGATCAGAAGCCTGCCTGCAGATATGCAGCGTGAGCTGTTTGACCATCTGGGGCATCAACGTGTGGCTTAAATCGTCGACACCAAAGCCGACGACCAGGGGAAAGGAACGCTACTCGGCCAATGATTCGGGGTGTAAAACCAGTTGGTCGATGAGCCGCCGTTGTTGGCGCTGATTTAAAACTGACCCACCCTGCCGATTGAAAATTGACCCAGGACGGATTGCTGATTTTTGCCCCAGCAATTGTGGATAAGCTTAGCAGCAGTGTTCCGATTCAAGACCATCAAGCC
>NZ_FYDI01000031.1:0-5128 GCF_900187465.1 Pseudomonas sp. Irchel 3A18 | reverse complement strand
TACAGAGGGTGCTGTAGAATGCGCGCCTCGGTTGAGACGAAAGGCTCAACCCACCGCTCTTTAACAACTGAATCAAGCAATTCGTGTGGGTGCTTGTGGTGTAAGACTGAAGTCAACAGATTATCAGCAACGCAAGTTACTCCGCGAGAAATCAAAGATGTAACCAACGATTGCTGAGCCAAGTTTAGGGTTTTCTCAAAACCCAACGATGTTTGAACTGAAGAGTTTGATCATGGCTCAGATTGAACGCTGGCGGCAGGCCTAACACATGCAAGTCGGGCGGCAGCACAGGTACTTGTACCGGGTGGCGAGCGGCGGACGGGTGAGTAATGCCTAGGAATCTGCCTGGTAGTGGGGGATAACGCTCGGAAACGGACGCTAATACCGCATACGTCCTACGGGAGAAAGCAGGGGACCTTCGGGCCTTGCGCTATCAGATGAGCCTAGGTCGGATTAGCTAGTTGGTGAGGTAAAGGCTCACCAAGGCGACGATCCGTAACTGGTCTGAGAGGATGATCAGTCACACTGGAACTGAGACACGGTCCAGACTCCTACGGGAGGCAGCAGTGGGGAATATTGGACAATGGGCGAAAGCCTGATCCAGCCATGCCGCGTGTGTGAAGAAGGTCTTCGGATTGTAAAGCACTTTAAGTTGGGAGGAAGGGTCGTTACCTAATACGTGACGATTTTGACGTTACCGACAGAATAAGCACCGGCTAACTCTGTGCCAGCAGCCGCGGTAATACAGAGGGTGCAAGCGTTAATCGGAATTACTGGGCGTAAAGCGCGCGTAGGTGGTTCGTTAAGTTGGATGTGAAATCCCCGGGCTCAACCTGGGAACTGCATCCAAAACTGGCGAGCTAGAGTAGGGCAGAGGGTGGTGGAATTTCCTGTGTAGCGGTGAAATGCGTAGATATAGGAAGGAACACCAGTGGCGAAGGCGACCACCTGGGCTCATACTGACACTGAGGTGCGAAAGCGTGGGGAGCAAACAGGATTAGATACCCTGGTAGTCCACGCCGTAAACGATGTCAACTAGCCGTTGGAATCCTTGAGATTTTAGTGGCGCAGCTAACGCATTAAGTTGACCGCCTGGGGAGTACGGCCGCAAGGTTAAAACTCAAATGAATTGACGGGGGCCCGCACAAGCGGTGGAGCATGTGGTTTAATTCGAAGCAACGCGAAGAACCTTACCAGGCCTTGACATCCAGTGAACTTACCAGAGATGGTTTGGTGCCTTCGGGAACACTGAGACAGGTGCTGCATGGCTGTCGTCAGCTCGTGTCGTGAGATGTTGGGTTAAGTCCCGTAACGAGCGCAACCCTTGTCCTTAGTTACCAGCACGTGATGGTGGGCACTCTAAGGAGACTGCCGGTGACAAACCGGAGGAAGGTGGGGATGACGTCAAGTCATCATGGCCCTTACGGCCTGGGCTACACACGTGCTACAATGGTCGGTACAGAGGGTTGCCAAGCCGCGAGGTGGAGCTAATCTCACAAAACCGATCGTAGTCCGGATCGCAGTCTGCAACTCGACTGCGTGAAGTCGGAATCGCTAGTAATCGCGAATCAGAATGTCGCGGTGAATACGTTCCCGGGCCTTGTACACACCGCCCGTCACACCATGGGAGTGGGTTGCACCAGAAGTAGCTAGTCTAACCTTCGGGGGGACGGTTACCACGGTGTGATTCATGACTGGGGTGAAGTCGTAACAAGGTAGCCGTAGGGGAACCTGCGGCTGGATCACCTCCTTAATCGACGACTCAGCTTTACCATAAGCTCCCACACGAATTGCTTGATTCATTGAAGAAGACGATTGGGTCTGTAGCTCAGTTGGTTAGAGCGCACCCCTGATAAGGGTGAGGTCGGCAGTTCGAATCTGCCCAGACCCACCAATTGTTTGGGGCCATAGCTCAGCTGGGAGAGCGCCTGCCTTGCACGCAGGAGGTCAGCGGTTCGATCCCGCTTGGCTCCACCACCTCATGTCAAAGCTTAGAAATGAGCATTCCACCGAAACGGTGCATGAATGTTGATTTCTGATCTTTATCAGAATCGTTCTTTAAAAATTTGGGTATGTAATAGAAAGTTAGACTGGACCGCACTTTCACTGGTGCGTGTTCAGGCTAAGGTAAAATTTGTGAGTGAATTGCAAATTTTCGGCGAATGTCGTCTTCACAGTATAACCAGATTGCTTGGGGTTATATGGTCAAGTGAAGAAGCGCATACGGTGGATGCCTTGGCAGTCAGAGGCGATGAAAGACGTGGTAGCCTGCGAAAAGCTTCGGGGAGTCGGCAAACAGACTGTGATCCGGAGATGTCTGAATGGGGGAACCCAGCTGTCATAAGACAGTTATCTTGTACTGAATACATAGGTGCAAGAGGCGAACCAGGGGAACTGAAACATCTAAGTACCCTGAGGAAAAGAAATCAACCGAGATTCCCTTAGTAGTGGCGAGCGAACGGGGACCAGCCCTTAAGTGGCTTTGAGATTAGCGGAACGCTCTGGAAAGTGCGGCCATAGTGGGTGATAGCCCTGTACGCGAAAATCTCTTGGTCATGAAATCGAGTAGGACGGGGCACGAGAAACCTTGTCTGAACATGGGGGGACCATCCTCCAAGGCTAAATACTACTGACTGACCGATAGTGAACCAGTACCGTGAGGGAAAGGCGAAAAGAACCCCGGAGAGGGGAGTGAAATAGATCCTGAAACCGTATGCGTACAAGCAGTGGGAGCCCACATTGTTGGGTGACTGCGTACCTTTTGTATAATGGGTCAGCGACTTATATTCAGTGGCAAGCTTAACCGAATAGGGGAGGCGTAGCGAAAGCGAGTCTTAATAGGGCGTTTAGTCGCTGGGTATAGACCCGAAACCGGGCGATCTATCCATGGGCAGGTTGAAGGTTAGGTAACACTGACTGGAGGACCGAACCGACTACCGTTGAAAAGTTAGCGGATGACCTGTGGATCGGAGTGAAAGGCTAATCAAGCTCGGAGATAGCTGGTTCTCCTCGAAAGCTATTTAGGTAGCGCCTCATGTATCACTGTAGGGGGTAGAGCACTGTTTCGGCTAGGGGGTCATCCCGACTTACCAAACCGATGCAAACTCCGAATACCTACAAGTGCCGAGCATGGGAGACACACGGCGGGTGCTAACGTCCGTCGTGAAAAGGGAAACAACCCAGACCGTCAGCTAAGGTCCCAAAGTCATGGTTAAGTGGGAAACGATGTGGGAAGGCTTAGACAGCTAGGAGGTTGGCTTAGAAGCAGCCACCCTTTAAAGAAAGCGTAATAGCTCACTAGTCGAGTCGGCCTGCGCGGAAGATGTAACGGGGCTCAAACCATGCACCGAAGCTACGGGTATCACCTTCTGGTGATGCGGTAGAGGAGCGTTCTGTAAGCCTGTGAAGGTGAGTTGAGAAGCTTGCTGGAGGTATCAGAAGTGCGAATGCTGACATGAGTAACGACAATGGGTGTGAAAAACACCCACGCCGAAAGACCAAGGTTTCCTGCGCAACGTTAATCGACGCAGGGTTAGTCGGTCCCTAAGGCGAGGCTGAAAAGCGTAGTCGATGGAAAACAGGTTAATATTCCTGTACTTCTGGTTATTGCGATGGAGGGACGGAGAAGGCTAGGCCAGCTTGGCGTTGGTTGTCCAAGTTTAAGGTGGTAGGCTGAGATCTTAGGTAAATCCGGGATCTCAAGGCCGAGAGCTGATGACGAGTGTTCCTAGAACACGAAGTGGTTGATGCCATGCTTCCAAGAAAAGCTTCTAAGCTTCAGGTAACCAGGAACCGTACCCCAAACCGACACAGGTGGTTGGGTAGAGAATACCAAGGCGCTTGAGAGAACTCGGGTGAAGGAACTAGGCAAAATGGCACCGTAACTTCGGGAGAAGGTGCGCCGGTGAGGGTGAAGGACTTGCTCCGTAAGCTCATGCCGGTCGAAGATACCAGGCCGCTGCGACTGTTTATTAAAAACACAGCACTCTGCAAACACGAAAGTGGACGTATAGGGTGTGACGCCTGCCCGGTGCCGGAAGGTTAATTGATGGGGTTAGCGCAAGCGAAGCTCTTGATCGAAGCCCCGGTAAACGGCGGCCGTAACTATAACGGTCCTAAGGTAGCGAAATTCCTTGTCGGGTAAGTTCCGACCTGCACGAATGGCGTAACGATGGCGGCGCTGTCTCCACCCGAGACTCAGTGAAATTGAAATCGCTGTGAAGATGCAGTGTATCCGCGGCTAGACGGAAAGACCCCGTGAACCTTTACTATAGCTTTGCACTGGACTTTGAATTTGCTTGTGTAGGATAGGTGGGAGGCTTTGAAGCGTGGACGCCAGTCTGCGTGGAGCCATCCTTGAAATACCACCCTGGCAACTTTGAGGTTCTAACTCAGGTCCGTTATCCGGATCGAGGACAGTGTATGGTGGGTAGTTTGACTGGGGCGGTCTCCTCCTAAAGAGTAACGGAGGAGTACGAAGGTGCGCTCAGACCGGTCGGAAATCGGTCGTAGAGTATAAAGGCAAAAGCGCGCTTGACTGCGAGACAGACACGTCGAGCAGGTACGAAAGTAGGTCTTAGTGATCCGGTGGTTCTGTATGGAAGGGCCATCGCTCAACGGATAAAAGGTACTCCGGGGATAACAGGCTGATACCGCCCAAGAGTTCATATCGACGGCGGTGTTTGGCACCTCGATGTCGGCTCATCACATCCTGGGGCTGAAGCCGGTCCCAAGGGTATGGCTGTTCGCCATTTAAAGTGGTACGCGAGCTGGGTTTAGAACGTCGTGAGACAGTTCGGTCCCTATCTGCCGTGGACGTTTGAGATTTGAGAGGGGCTGCTCCTAGTACGAGAGGACCGGAGTGGACGAACCTCTGGTGTTCCGGTTGTCACGCCAGTGGCATTGCCGGGTAGCTATGTTCGGAAAAGATAACCGCTGAAAGCATCTAAGCGGGAAACTTGCCTCAAGATGAGATCTCACTGGAACCTTGAGTTCCCTGAAGGGCCGTCGAAGACTACGACGTTGATAGGTGGGGTGTGTAAGTGCTGTGAGGCATTGAGCTAACCCATACTAATTGCCCGTGAGGCTTGACCATATAACACCCAAGCAATTTGCGAAGAGCGGATTG